>JAOPYX010000271.1 GCA_025964535.1 Actinomycetes bacterium
CTCGAGATAGCGCGCCAGCGCCGCGTCGTCGATCTTCAACGGCTCGAGTCCGAGCTGCGTCTCGAGCGCGGTCGCCGCCTCGGCGCGCGCGCCGAGCTCTGCGGTGGCACCTGGGAGATAGAGCTTCGCGCCGCGCCGCTCGAGGCCGAGTAGCGGAACGATCGCCGCCGCCCACGGCTCCGGTGGCGGCGGCACGCCGGGGTCGAGCGGGTCGGCGCCGGCAATCCGCTGCTCGAGCTCCGTTCGGAGCTCGGCGAGCCACGCCGGGGAGAAGAGCCACCCGTCCGCCGCCTGCACGCCCTCGATCTCGCCGTCCGCGAGATGGCGGAGCGTCTCGGCACGCACGGGCTCGTGCACGGTCGCTGCGATCGCGCCCTCCTCGACGAGTTGCATGCGCTCGGCGCTCGCGTGCCGCGGCGGGGCAGGGTCGATCACGCGCCCGCCGCCGACGGTCGTTCCGGTGCGCAGCACGATCCGGTCGCCGCGCGCCGCGACAACAGGCTCCGCGAGGCGGAGCTGCGCCCAGCGCTCGCCGACGCGCACGACGCGGGCGAGCACGGCACCCGTGCCGTGATGGACGAGCGCCCGCGGCGGAATGTCGGCGAGTGCTTCGAGGGCGATGTCGAGCCGGTAGCTCGAGGGATACGCGCCGGGTGTGATGAGCGCGTCCCCGCGCCGGAGCTGCGTCCGCTCGATTCCGGGCAGCGCAACCGCGACGCGCTGCCCCGGCTCGGCGCGGTGGACGGCCTGTTCGTGCACCTGCACGCTTCGCACGCGCACCGGACGCGCGCCCGGCTCGGCCTGCAACTCGTCACCCTCGCCGAGCGAGCCCGACCACAGCGTCCCCGTCGCGACGGTGCCGATCCCGCGCAGCGAGAACACGCGGTCGACGTACAGCCGCGTCGCCGTGCCGCGCTCCGCGTGCTCCTGGGCCTGCGCCGTCTGCATCAGCACCGCGCGCAGCTCGTCCAGGCCTTCGCCGGTGCGTGCGCTCACCGCGACGACGGGTGCGCCGGGCACCAGCTCCTCCGCCTCCGCGCGACCGAGCTCCAGCGTCTCCTCGTCGACGAGGTCGGACTTCGTCAGCGCGACGACGCCGCGCTCGATGCCGAGCAGGCGCAGGATGGCGAGATGCTCGAGCGTCTGCGGTCGCGCGCCCTCCGCTGCGTCGATCACGAGCAGGAAGAGGTCGATGCCGGTGGCGCCGGCGACCATGGTGCGCACGAATCGCTCGTGTCCGGGGACGTCGACGACGGAGAGCTGTGTGCCGTCCGGCAGCTCGAGCGGCGCATAGCCGAGGTCGATCGAGATGCCGCGCTCGCGCTCCTGCGGCAGCCGGTCGGTGTTCTTGCCCGTCAAGGCCTCGACCAGCGTCGTCTTGCCGTGGTCGATGTGGCCCGCGGTCCCGACGGTCAGCGGCATGTATGCACGCTACCGCCCTAAACTCGGCGCCGTGGTCCGGGCCCTCGTCCTCATGTGCGCCGGCGTGCTCCTCGGCGCGGCCGCATTCGAGCTTGCACTTGCCCTTGGCGGTTGGGGCATCGGGTCGCAGCCCGGCGATTCAACAGCAGGTCAGGAGATCGTGGGACCGGCGGCCTTCCTCGCACTGCTGCTCGGTGCGGTCGTCGCCGGAGCGGGCGGTCGGCGGCGCGAGCGCACCGTGTCGTTGCTGGCGCCCTCGGCAGCACTCTTCGTCACCGCGACGGACTACACGTACGACTCGTACTACGCGCCGACCCTGCGACGCTTCGCCGACGGTGGCGCGGTGCCCGTGACGTGGATCTTCGCCCTGCTGGCGATCTCGTTCGCCGTCGCCGCCTTCACGTGGCGATGGCCGCGGGAAGGCGGCTGGATCACCGCGATCACCATGTTCGTCTGGGCCGTCACGCTGGTCTTCGCCGGCGATGGCCACTGATCGCAGCTGCTTTCAGCCGTGTCGCGCGGCACTCACGGCGGCCGCGACCTCGTCGATCTCCGTGTCCGCGAGCGTCAGGCAGTCGAGCAGGAGCTTGCCGTCGCGCACGACGCCGACGACCGGCGGCTCGCCATGGCGGAGCGGCGCGGCGAGCGACTCCTCCACGGCGCACGCGAAGCTCGGAAGCTCGGCGAGCGGCAGCGCACCACCGCCGACGCGGCCCACGGTCTCCTCGACGCTGCCGCCCACGAGCGACGCGAGCCGCTCCGCGCGCGCGCGCACGGTCGCGGTGTCCTGCGCGAGCATGCGCAGCACCGGGATGCGCTCCGGCGTGTCGAGATACAGGCGCAGCGTTCCCTCGAGCGCCGCGAGCGTGAGCTTGTCCGCGCGCACCGCGCGCTGCAGCGGATGACGCCGCAGCCGCTCGACGAGATCTGCGCGCCCGACGACGATGCCGGCCTGCGGACCGCCGAGCAGCTTGTCGCCGGAGAAGCACACGAGGTCGGTGCCGGCGGCAAGCGACTCCTTCGCCGTCGGCTCGCCCGGAAGGTCGAGCAGCGCGCCTGAGCCCTGATCGTCGACGAGCGGCAGCCCGTGCCGCCGCGCGACCGCCGCCAGTTCCTCCAGGCGCGGCAGCTCGGTGAACCCCACGACGCGAAAGTTCGACTGGTGCACGCGCAGGAGCAGCGCCGTGTCGGGGCCGACCGCCTTCTCGTAGTCCTTCGCACGCGTGCGATTCGTCGTGCCGACCTCGACGAGCCTGGCCCCGGAGCGCATCAGTACGTCCGGGATCCGGAACCCGTCGCCGATCTCGATCAGCTCGCCGCGCGAGACGACGACCTCGCGCCCCTCGCCGAGCGCCGCGAGTGCGAGCAGCACGGCGGCGGCGTTGTTGTTCACGACGAGCGCCGCGTCGGCGCCGGTCAGTCGGCGCAACAGCGCCGCGACGTGATCCTGCCGCGAGCCACGCGTGCCCTCCGTGAGGTCGAGCTCGAGATTCGAATAGCCCCGTGCCGTCTCGACGACCTGCGCGATGGCCTCCTCGGCGAGCGGCGCCCGTCCGAGATTCGTGTGGACGATCACGCCGGTCGCGTTGAGTACGCGGCGCAGGCTCGGCGCGCGCACGGCACGCAGTTCTGCGGCGAGCCGCCCGGGCAGGTCGCCGGGGTCTGCGCCGGATCGGATCTCCTCTCGCGCGCGATCGAGCACGGTCCGGGCGGCCTCGATCGCGAGCGGATCGTCCAGCCCACGGGCGAGCTCGTCCACCGACGGAAGGTCGCGCAGCTCCACGAGCCGTAAGGCTACGCCGTTTCGCCGAGTCAAGGCGACGCCGCGAGCCGTCGATACATGGAGCGATGCTGCCCTCGCTCCTCCAGCACCGACTCGCGGTCGCGATTGTCGCTTTCGCCGTGTCGGCGACGGCCGGCGTCTTCCTCTTCGCGCGTCCCCAGTACCGGCCGCCCGGCTCGAGCGGCGAGGTGCTCAGCATCCCGTCCTATGTCACCCCGGCCGCCCGAGGGTGGACATGGCCGCACGGGCTACCCGGCTTCCGTTTCGGGGACGACATGCGCGTGGGAAACATCTTCGGCCTCGATTGGGCCGCACTCTCAGCACTGCGCATTGCCGCGCCGCCCTCGGGCGTCGATCCGCAGAGCCTGCGCGTGCTCGGCGCTGCGCGCATACCGCCGAACACGAGATCGACCCTGCTCGTCGCGGGCCGCGACGTCCGCGGGCGCACGTGCATCGGCGCGCAGCCCGGTCCAGCCGTACCCCGATACTTCTGCCCCGAGCAACTCGCCGGTCACGTGGCGGTCGTGAACGCTACGGCCCAGGTGCCCTACGGTGGCAACTGGTCGATCTATGTCAACGGTGTCGTGAGCGCCGCCGTCACGCGCGTCGACCTCGCGACTGCCGCGACGACATGGATCGAGATGCGGAAAAACGGGAGGCGGGTCGTCCACCCGGCGGGGCCAGAGGTCACGTTCCGCCGCAGCGACAGGACGTGGGGGACGTTCACGTCATTCCGTAGCCAGCCCGTCCCCTGGAATGCGCGTCTCGATTTCTACGGCGCGCATGGGAAGCTCGCGTCGCTTCCGCTGCGGTTCACGAAGCCCGGCTCGAAGGTTTACGTGCGCTGACTAGCGCGCTGCTACTGCGCGTCCGCTTTCTCCGGCTCATGAGGATTGCCACCCTCGGCATAGAGCAGGCGGTACGAGTCGAGCACGACGCCCACCGCTTCATCGGGATCGTCCGTGACCGTCAGCAGCTCGATGTCCTCCGGCGAGACCATGCCGAGTGGGAGGACGCGCTCGCGCACCCAGTCGAGCATCGGCGACCAGAACGTCCGGTCGAAGAGCACGACGGGGAAGTGCAGCACCTTGCCCGTCTGGATCAGCGTCAGCGACTCGAACAGCTCATCGGCGGTGCCGAAACCGCCGGGGAAGACGACGAACCCCTCTGCCGCCTTCACGAACATGGTCTTGCGTACGTAGAAGTGCTTGAAGGTCAGCGACATGTCGAGATAGGGGTTTGCGCCCTGCTCGTGCGGGAGCGCGATGTTGAAGCCGACCGAGAGGCCGCCTCCCTCGCGGCAGCCGCGGTTGGCGGCCTCCATCACGCCGGGACCGCCGCCTGTGACCACCGCCCAGCCCGCCTCCGCGAAGAGCCGCCCCGTCCTGCGCGCGAGCTCGTACGGCGGCGAGCCCTCGTGCACGCGCGCCGAGCCGAACATCGACACGGCGGGACGGTCGATCTGCTCGACCGCCCTAAATCCCTCGTGGAACTCCTCGGCGATGAGCGCGGTGGTCCGCTGCAGCTCCTCCGGCCCCTCCTCGTGGGACTCGAGCAGGCGTCGGTCTTCCATCAGAGCCTGCCGGCGTGGTTCGTCGCGAGCAGGCCGCCCACGAGCGCAGCAGCGAGTCCTAGATACAGCACCCCGATGATCAGCGCGCGCGTGCGGTCGGGCGCGAACGCCTGCACCGGCACGCCGCCCTCGAACTGGATCACGGGCATGCGCCAGGCCTCCGTCATCGAGCGGAAGATTTGCCCGCCGTCGAGGAATCCGATCGGGAGGAGGTTGAACGCGTTCAGGAGAAACGCGATGTTCGCGAGCACGACGAGCATCGTCGACCCGCGCGCCGAGCCGATCGCCCATACGACGGCGGCCGCGGTACCGCCGGCCGCTGGGCCCGCGAGCGAGATGAGCGCGTTGCGCCACGGCGTCAGGCCCGCGTGTCGGATCTTCACGTACGCACCGATGAACGGGATGAACATCGGAGCGGACACCTCCAGACCTTGGCGTCGCGCCTCGACGGCATGGCCGAGCTCGTGTACGAGGAGCATCAGCACGAAGCCGAGCGCGAACGTCCAGCTGTGGAACCAGAGCGTGTACGCGGCCACGGAGATGAAGAAGCCGAAGAACTTGACGAAGATGAAGCCCCACTTCAGGGCTGTCGTGCCGATGAGCAGGGCGATCCCACCGATGCGCTCCAGCGCCTTCCGGATGCTCGGCCCGCCGCTGCGCGGCTGGATCGGCTTGTAGTCGCGCATCTCCTCCATCACGGGGTGGTATTCACGATCCGCGTCCCAACCACTCCTCGCCGCCTTCGTAGAACTCCTTCTTCCAGAGAGGGATCGTCTCCTTCAGCGTGTCGATTGCCTCTCTGCACGCGTCGAGAGCTGCCGCCCGGTGCGGAGCGGAGACAGCGATCACGACGCTCGGCTCGCCAATCTCTACGCGGCCGACGCGATGGTGGATCGCGACCTTCGAGAGCCCGTGCTTCCCGGTCAGCTCGGCGGCAAGGCTGCGCAGCATCGGCTCCGCCATCTCTTCGAACGCCTCGTACTCGAGGTAGAGCACGGTGCGGTCACGTGAGTGCCGGCGCACGGTGCCGACGAAGGAGGCGACCGCGCCTGCCTCGTCGTCTTCCGCCTCGGCGATCACGGCGGCGACGTCGAGCGGCTGCGCGCTGATCAGGAAGTCCCCGCCGGAGACCGGTGGGATCAGCGCGACCTCGTCGCCGTCGCGCAGCGCATGACCGGGCTCGACGTACGCGCGGTTGACCGCATAGAGGAGCCCGGCCGGCTCGTCGCCGAGGCCGAGGGCGGGCCAGACGTCCCCGATCGTCTCGACGTCGTCGAGCTCGAGCTTCGCGCGCCCCGCGAGCTCGCGGAGCCCGGCGAACAGGCGGACGGTGACATGCATGCCTTGATCTTGCCCTACGACGTACTCTGATCCGCGATGGGCATGTTCTTCCATTCGGCTTCTGCGGCGCCCGAGCGTCCGGCAGATCCCGAGGTGCGCCGCGCAAACCTGAGGCGGATCTGGCCGCTTTTCGCGGCGTACAGGCTCCGCCTCACGAGCCTGCTCGCGCTCATCGTCGTCTCCGCCGCCGTCGGGGTCGTGCCGGCGTTCCTGCTCAAGCACGTCATCCAGGCGATCGGCAGCCACAACGACCGCGCGCTTTCGTGGAACGCGGGCGGCATGATCGCCGTCGCGATCGCGACCGGCGTGCTCGGCGTCCTCCAGACGCTGCTCTCCAACCAGGTCGGCCAGAGCGTGATGCACGACCTGCGGGCCGCCGTCTTCCGCCATCTCCAGCGGCTCTCGCTCGCCTTCTTCACCCGCACCCGCACCGGCGAGGTGCAGTCGCGGATCTCGAATGACATCGGCGGAGTGCAGAACGTCGTCACGAACACGGCGACCTCGATCGCCTCGAACATCACCACGGTCATCGCGACGATCATCGGCATGGCGTTGCTCGACTGGCGACTCACGCTGTTCGCGCTCGCGCTCATCCCGTTCTTCGTCGTGCTGACGCGGCGCGTCGGCAACGAGCGGCGGAAGATCGCGAAGACGACGCAGGAGACACTCGCCGACATCTCGAGCCTCGTGCAGGAGTCGCTGTCCGTCTCGGGGATCCTGCTGGGCAAGACGATGGGCCGAACGACGGAGCTGGCCGACCGGTTCGACACGGACTCGCTCCGGCTCGCGCAGCTCGAGGTGCGCCAGCGCATGGCGGGACGCTGGGTGATGGCCTCGATCCAGACGAGCTTCGCGATCATGCCCGCCGCCGTCTACTGGTTCGGCGGGCTCGCGTTCGCGCATCCCTCGATTCCGATGCTCGTTTCCTTCACCGCGCTGCAGACGCGCCTGTTCTTCCCCGTCGGCTCGCTCCTCGGCGTCAGCCTCGACGTGCAGACGTCGCTTGCGCTCTTCGACCGGATCTTCGAGTACCTCGACCAGCCGGTCGACATCGAGGAGAAGCTGGACGCGGTCACGAAGGTCGAGGCCGGCGACGTCGTGTTCGACCACGTGTCGTTCGGGTACTCCGACGCGCTCACGCTCGACGACGTCAGCTTCACCGTGGCTGCCGGCACGACGACGGCGATCGTCGGCGAGACGGGATCGGGCAAGACCACCCTCGGCTATCTCACGGCGCGCCTCTACGACGTGAGGGCCGGAAGCGTGTCGATCGGCGGGATCGACGTGCGCGACATGACCTTCGAGGCGCTCTCCGATCTCGTCGGCGTCGTCTCGCAGGAGACCTATCTCTTCCATGCGACCGTGCGCGAGAACCTCCGCTTCGCGAAGCCCGATGCGACCGACGAGGAGGTGGAGGCCGCCGCGGAGGCCGCGCGCATCAACCACGTGATCGCCGCGCTGCCGCAGGGCTTCGACACGATCGTCGGCGAGCGTGGCTACCGCTTCTCGGGCGGTGAGAGGCAGCGCATCGCGATCGCGCGCACGATCCTCCGCAACCCGCCGATCCTCGTGCTGGACGAGGCGACGAGCTCGCTCGACACCGAGACGGAGCGGCTCGTGCAAGAAGCGCTCGACCGGCTCGCGGAAGGACGGACGACGATCGCGATCGCGCACCGTCTCTCCACGATCCGCGAGGCGGATCAGATCGTCGTGCTCGACGGCGGCCGCGTGATCGAGGTCGGCAAGCACGAGGAGCTGATCCTGGCAGGGGGCCGTTACACGACGCTTGCCTCGCGCGACGCGGATCTCGCGATCAGCATCTGAGAGGCGTGCGGCCGGCAACCGGGCCCACTCGATCCGATATCTTCGAACCTTGAGCACGCACTACTCCGCCTCCTTCTCGACCACGCTCCGCGTCCTGCTGGCCGACCGGCCCGGCGCCTTCGCCGATCTGGCCCGCGCGATCGCGGATGCCGGCGGCAACCTGGACGCGATCGATCTCGTTCGCGTCGAGCACGGGCGCAAGGTCCGTGACGTCACCTTCTTCGCCTTCGACGCCGATCACGCGGATCGCATCATCGACACCGTCGGAGCGGTCCCCGGCGTCGAGGTCGAGCATGTCTCCGACCGGACGTTCCTCCTCCACCTCGGCGGCAAGATCCACATGAACGCGAACGCCCCGGTGCGCACGCGGGACGATCTCTCCATGGCGTACACGCCCGGCGTCGCGCGCGTCTGCCAGGCGATCGCCGCGGATCCAGATCGGGCCTGGAACCTGACGATCAAGCGGAACACCGTCGCGGTCGTCACCGACGGGAGCGCCGTGCTCGGGCTCGGCGACATCGGCCCGGAGGCAGCGATGCCCGTGATGGAGGGCAAGGCGCTGCTCTTCAAGGAGTTCGGCGGCGTCGACGCCTGGCCGATCTGTCTCAACACGAAGGATCCGGACGCGATCGTCGCCGCGGTCGAGGCAATCGCTCCCGGCTTCGGCGGCATCAACCTCGAGGACATCTCCGCGCCGCGCTGCTTCGAGATCGAGGAGCGGCTGCGCGCATCGCTCGACATCCCCGTCTTTCACGACGACCAGCACGGCACCGCCGTCGTCACGCTGGCCGCGTTCCTCAACGCGCTGCGTGTCGTCGGCAAGCGGATCGAGGACGTGAAGGTCGTGCTCACCGGTGTCGGCGCCGCGGGCGTCGCCGTCACGCACACGCTCCAGGCCGCAGGCGTTCGCAACGTCGTCGGCTGCGACAGCCAGGGCGCCGTGTATCGGGGCAGGCCAGGCTTGACGGAGCTGAAGGCGCGCTATGCGGAGGAGACGAATCCCGAGGGAGTTCGCGGCAACGCCGACGAGGCGCTCGCAGGCGCCGACGTCTACATCGGCGTGTCGCAGCCGGGCGCGATCACGGTGGAGGGTGTTCGCACAATGGCCTCGGATGCGATCGTGTTCGCGATGGCCAACCCGACGCCCGAGGTCTCGCCCGAGGAGATCGCGGGCCTCGTAGCGGTGATCGCGACGGGCCGCTCGGATTACCCGAACCAGATCAACAACGTGCTCGCGTTTCCGGGCATCTTCCGCGGTGCACTCGACGTGCGCGCGTCGGCGATCACCGAGCGGATGGAGGTCGCGGCGGGCCACGCGATCGCCGCGGCGATCAGTGACGAGGAGCTCGCGGCGGACTACATCGTGCCGAGCGTCTTCAACCGCGACGTCGTGCCTTCGGTTGCGGCGGCGGTCGCGGAAGCGGCCGAGGCCGACGGCGTTGCGCGCCGCTCGCGCGACGCCGAGCTCAGCGCGTAGGCGCGGCCAGCGACCAGTCGGCGACGAACCACCAGTCCTGGTGGCCGTAGTAGCCGAGTTGGTGACCGAGCGAGAGCAGCGGGCCGGCAACCTTGCCGCCGCGGAGCGCGTACAGCTCGCCGTTGCCCTGACGTGAGCGGACGAACAGGATCGTCTTCCCATCGCGCGAGAAGCGCGGCGACTCGTCGGCGTGATGCGCGGGCGGCGCCGTCAACTGCGTCGTCGTTCCGGAGAGGCCGACTCGCCAGAGCTGCCAGCGCGTGGCATAGAAGTTCGCGTTGTTGCTCTGCGGCTGCGACTGCACGACCACCGAACGCTGGTCGGGCGCGCAGGCGAGAGCTCCCCATGCGCGTCCCGGCGCGTGCACGAGCGGCCGCGCGCGCCAATCGGGCGGCCTTGCGACCTCGAGCTGCTTGTGGTGAATGGCGAGCCGGTCGTTCCCGGCCGTGAAGACGAGCCGTCCGCCGCACCACGACATGTAGTCGCGCAGGGGGAGCATCACCGGCAGGCGATGTGCCGGCCCGCCCTGCGCCGCAATGACGCGGAGGATGAGGCCGTCGGCTGCGAGCGAGCCGGACCCGCCGGGGTCGATTGCGAAGAAGACCCAGCGGTCGTCGCCCGACCAGCGCAGGAGCATGATCGGGCCGGGGGAGGTCAGGCTGCTCGTAGCGCCCTGCGTCTTCGCCGAGTACACGGCCCGGCTCCGGCCGCTGCGCCGGTCGGTCACCCAGATCGTCTCGCGCTGCGTGAGACCGTGTCCGGTGGAGCGCACGGTCGCCGAGTAGCGCCCGTCAGCGGTCACCATCGCTGCCTGCGCCGGCTGCGTGGTGCGCGCGCCCTTCTTCACGACGCGGTCGGTGCACGTTGCGAGATCGGCGCGATGCTGCACGCTTCCGCGCACGTACGTCACGGTGCCGAGGCCCAGCTGGGGCGTGCAGCCGACCATGGTGAGGTTCTCGCGGGGTGCGCGCGCCACCGGCCACAGTGCGTAGCCGCTGGAGACGACCGTTCCGTTCACGCGGGCGAGCGGGCCCACGAGCGCTCCGTCGAGAAGCGCGACGTACAGGAGCCCGTGTCCGAGCCGCTGCCGCTGGAACAGGATCGCCTTCCCGTTGGCGGTCCACGACGGGTTCTCGTCGCTCCACCCCGCAGGCGGCCGCG
>JAOPYX010000273.1 GCA_025964535.1 Actinomycetes bacterium
CATCCGCTTCATGCCGTACGAGGAGGCCTATCCCGGCGGGGGCTTCGAAGACATTCGCTGCCGGCAGCCCGACACGTCGAAGATCCGTTCGCTCACGCGCTGGCGCCCGAGGCGAACCCTCGACGACATCCTGCGTGACGTCGTCGCGGAACGGGTGCCCGCCCTCGCTCCCGCCCCCGTCGCACTCGAGCCGTCGATCGAGATGGCGGTGTGACCCGCCACGGCATGAGAGCGACGGACGCTCTCTCATCATCCTCTCAGCCAAATCTGCTTCGCTACGCACGTGACGCGGATGAAGCGAGCCTTCACGGGCGGGAGCGCCGGCAACGAGCAGCTGACGGCGGTCGTTGGGACTGTCTTGGTCGTGCTGGTCGCGATCGAGGGAGCGACGCTGCTGCAGCTCACGTCGCTCCTGACCGTTCACGCGTTCGTCGGCATGCTCCTCATCCCCGTGGTTGCGCTCAAGCTCGCCAGCACCGGCTGGCGCATGCTCCGCTATTACCGCCGCGGCGATGAGTACGTTCGCCGCGGTCCGCCCCACATCGTGCTGCGCGCATTCGTCGGCCCGATCGTCATCCTCTCGACGCTGGTGCTCCTCGGGACCGGCGTCGCGCTGCTCGTCCTCGACCAGACGCACGGAACGATCGTCGGACTGCACAAGGCGAGCTTCATCGTGTGGCTCGGCGCCACCGGGGTGCACGTCCTCGCGCACGCACTGAAGGTCCCGGCGCTCTTGCGGGCGCGGATCCCCGGTGTCGGACTCCGCATCGGCCTTGTCGGCGGTACGGTCCTCGCCGGAGCGCTGCTCGCGACCGTCACCCTGCCACAGGCCGACCATCTTCAGGATCGCGCGACGTCGCACATCGGACTCGACGGGAGCTAGCGCGAGCAGCGACCTGCTCCACGATCGAGAGGACGCTCGCGGAGGCGGACTACCCTGCGCCTGGTGAGTCAGCACATGCAGCGGTATGACCGAGCGCAGCAGGAAATTGTTCGCGCGTCAGTGGATCTCGAGGTGTTCCGCATGCTTGACCTGGGGGTCGGCACGGGCGAGACGTCACGGCGATGTTTGGAGGCACACCCAGCGGCGCGCGCTGTGTGCCTCGACGAAAGCCGAGAAAAGCTGGACGCGGCGGCTCATGTTCTGAGCGCGAGAGCAGAGCTGCGACATGGCCGCTTCCAGGATCGACTCCCGGAAGGGCCCTTCCAACTGATCGTCTCCGCATTTGCTTTGCATCACGTCGACGGGGAGTTGAAGGCAGACCTGTTTCCCCGTGTAGCGGAGCGGCTGTCCGAGGGCGGACGGTTCGTGCTGGCCGATGTCGTAGAACCGCATGCTCCGGTCTCCGAGCCGACCCCACTCGATCGAGCACAGAGCGTTGTCAGCCGCACCGATGAACTGCTGGACGTCCTCCGCCACGCCGGCTTTCAGCCCGAGGTTCGATGGGCAGAGCACGACCTCGTTGTCATTGCCGCGTCGGTGCCCAGGCGACCGCCGCGGTGAGCTACCGCTTCGCAGGTAGCGAACGAGCGTAGGACACGCCGATCGCGACCCACGTCGCGAGTTGCTGCTCGGTGCGAACGTCCGGCACATCGACGCGCATCCATCCCGGCATCTGCCGCCCGCGCATCTCGACGAGACGGGCGTTGGTCGTGGCCAGGAGAGTGTCCGACTCGTCTGGATCGACGCGAACCATCACTCCACCCTGGCCGCTTGCAGCAATAGCCATGTTGCCGCCGATCGAGAACGCGAGACCGCCGAACATCTTCTTCTCCGTCAGACCGTCCTCACACGCCACGAGCTCGCGTATGCGACCGGCGAGCTCTTCGTCATAGGACATCGCGGGAATTCTACGACCGACGCTGCCTTCGGTGCTTCTCCGGAGGAGGCGACTCAGTCGGCTGGTGCCGCGAGCGCAGGCCGCCCTTCGGCAGGCATACCGTTGGCGCGAATCACGTCTCGGTACCAGAGCGCGCTCGACTTCGGGATTCGCCGCTGGGTGGAGTAGTCGACGAAGACGATGCCGAAGCGCATCGCGTAGCCGGAGTCCCATTCGAAGTTGTCGAGCAACGACCAGACGAAGTACCCACGCAGGTCGACGCCGTTGTCGATGGCAGCCTGCGCGGCGACGAAGTGCTCCGCGAGGTACTCGATCCGTTCGGGGTCGTTGACGTGCCCTTCGGGGTCGATGTAGTCGTTGTAGGGGGCACCGCTCTCGGTGATGTAGATGGGCAGGTTGGGCGCGTAGTCGTGCTGGGTTCGCAGCAGCACCTTGGTCAGCCCGTCGGGCGCGATGCCATCGCCCTTGCTGGTCAGCTCGCCGGTCGGCGGCACACGACGCCAGCCACGATTGGGCTCGCCGTCGTCGACCGCGACGACCTCCCGGATGTAGTAGTTCAGCCCGAAGAAGTCCAGCGGCGCGGAAATCACTTCGAGATCGCCGTCGTGAACGAGTTGCACGTTCCGCATGAGGTCGGGCGCATCCGCCGGGTAGCGGCCGAGGAAGACCGGGTCGAGGAAGAGCCTGTTCTCCTCCATGTCCGCGGCCTGCGCGGCCGCGGCGTCGGCGGGAGTCGCGGCCGCGATGTCGGCGAGGTTGCACGTGAGGCCGACCTCGGCGTCGGACGATGCCGCGCGGATCGCGGCGAGCCCCACGCCGTGCGCGAGCAGCAGGTGATGGACCGCGGTGTACGCCTCGTCGTAGTTGCGGTGGCCCGGGGCGAAGCGGCCTTCGTAGTAGCCCAGGAACGCTGAGCACCACGGCTCATTGAGCGTGACCCAGCGCGTGGCGAGATCGCCGAACTGCTCGACCATCAAGCCGGTGTAGTCGGCGAAGCGCTGCGCCGTGTCGCGATTGAGCCAGCCGCCGTCGTCTTCGAGCGCCTGCGGAAGATCCCAGTGGTAGAGCGTGACCATCGACTCGATGCCACGCTGTGCGAGCCCGTCGAGCAGACGGCGATAGAAGTCGACGCCCTGCGGGTTCAGCTTGCCCTTGCCTTGTGGCTGAACGCGCGGCCAGCCGATCGAGAACCTGTACGCCTGGATGCCGAGCTGCTCGAGCAGGTCGAGGTCCTCGTCGAGACGGTGGTAGTGGTCGGCGGCGATGTCCCCGGTGTCTCCGTGCAGGATCGTCCCCTGCTTGTGCGCGAAGGTGTCCCAGATCGAGGGACCTCGCCCGTCTGCCTGGACTGCGCCTTCGATCTGGTAGGCCGAGGTGGCTACGCCCCAGAGGAAACCGTCGGGAAATGTTGTCAACGTGCTGCTCCTGTTCTCGGAATTGGTCAGGTGCCGGTTGCTGCGCGGCGGCGTCGGTTGAGGGCATCGAGGCTGACTGCCAGGACGAGGATCGAGCCGGTCGCAATGTCTTCGGTCGAAGCGGGCTTCCCGAGCAAGCCGAGCCCGTTGTGGACGCTCGCGATCACGAGCGTGCCGAGCAAGGCCTGATAGATGCGTCCGCGGCCGCCGAAGAGGCTGGTGCCGCCGATGACGGCCGCGGCGATCGCCTCGAGGAGCAGGATGCTGCCACCCGTGCTCGCTGACGTCGCATAGAGGTTGGACGTGCTGACGACGCCGGCGAGGCCCGCGAGCAGTCCGCTCACGCCCAGCACGGCGATACGGATCGCGCCGACGGGCACGCCCGCTCTGCGGCTTGCCTCGGCGTTACCACCGACCGCGTACACGTAACGGCCGAAGAACGTGCGGCGCGTCACCCAACCGAGCGTGGCGGCAATGCTGAGAAAGAGGACGAGGACGTACGGCACGCCGAAGTTGCCGTTCAGGAACGCGACGACGCCCAGGAGCCCGGCGCCGACGAGCACCACGCGAAGCACGCTGCGCGCCAGCGGCAGCGGTGCGCCCGCACGTTGCCATTCGCGACGGCGCAGCGCCTCGACCGCAGCAAGCGCGACGATCGCGGCAACGGCGAGCACCCACGCGGTGGTGTGACCGAGGTACGAGTTGCCGATCGAGGCAATCGTGTTGTTGTTGACGGGCAGATTCCCGGCCGGCCCGATCAGTGCAAGCTGCACGCCGGCCCACGCGAGGAACCCGCCCAGCGTGACGAGGAACGACGGCACACCGACGAAGACGGTGATCGCCCCCTGCAAGAGCCCGATGCCGAGACCGAGCGCGAAGGTGGCGGCGAGCGCAGTGCCGGTCGACCAGTGGTGGTTGGTGAGGAGGATGCCGAGGAGCGCCGAGGTGACGCCCGTCACGGAGCCGAGCGACAGGTCGATCTCCCCCGAGATCATGACGAGCGCAACCGCCATCGCGAGGATCGCGGTGACCGCCATCTGCAGGGTCAGGTTGGAAAGGTTTCTCGAGGTGAGGAAGTTGCCGTTCTGGGTCTGGAAGAAGATCCAGACCGCGGCGAGCCCGACGATCACGGGCAACGGGCCAAGGTCTCCGGCAGCGAGAGCTCGCAGGCGTTCGCGCAGGCTGACGCGCACGTCGTGAGCGTACGAGGTGCCGGACACGGGCGTTGCGCTCACCGGCCGCCCGCCAGGGTGAGGCCGCCGGTCATTGCCGAGACGACCTCGTCGACATTGGTCTCACGCCGGGCGAACGTGCCGGCGTTCTTGCCGAGCCGAAGGACGCAGATGCGATCTGCGACCGCGAAGACATCCGGAAGGCTGTGCGAGATCAGCAGGATCGCCTGGCCCTGTGCGGCGAGACGGCGAACGAGCTCGAGAACCTGTGCCGTCTGCTGCACGCCCAGCGCGGCCGTGGGCTCGTCGAGCATCACGAGCTTCGATCCCCACAAGAGCGCGCGCCCGACTGCGACTGCCTGGCGCTGGCCGCCCGAGAGCCCGGCCACCGGGCGGTCGAGCGAGGGCAGGTTGACCGAGAGCGAGCCGAGCGTCTCACGTGCGATCCGGTTCATCTCCGGCTCGCGGAGCCGGCGCAGGACGCCGAAGAATGGAGCGCGCCCGAGTTCGGCGCCGAGGAACAGGTTCGCGACGACGTCGAGGTTCTCGCACAGCGCGAGATCCTGATAGACGGTCGCAATCCCGAGCGCCGCGGCCGCCTGTGGGTTCCCGAGGCTGACGTGCCGCCCTTGCACGAAGAAGTCGCCCTCATCGGCATGGATGGCGCCCGAGATCGTCTTGACCAGCGTCGACTTGCCGGCGCCGTTGTCTCCGACGAGCGCGACCACCTCGCCGGGGTAGACCTCGAGGTCGACCCCACCGAGCGCGGTGACGCCTCCGAAGCGCTTGTGCACGTCGCGCAACTCGAGGAACGGAGTCGTCGTCCGCTCGAGCACGTTCGGCGTGTCAGGCGTTGAAGGCGTCACCGGGCTTCAGGGGGCTCGTTACTTGCCGGGGCAGATGGTCGAGGGAAGGCCCGAGCAGATCTGCGCCCACGTCGCGGCGCCGTTCTTGACGACGGCGGAGACATTGGCGTTGGTAACGACCATCGGCTGCAGAAGCAGCGAGGGAACGTTGCCGGCCTTGTTGTTCACCTTCGTCTTGGCGACCTTGGCGACAATCTTCTTGTCGCCGGTGGCCAGCCCGACAGCGACCTTCGCGGCGGCCGCAGCCTCGAGCGTGATCGGCTTGAACACCGTCATCGCCTGCGTGCCCTGCAGGATGCTCTGCAGACCGGCGATGGTCGCGTCCTGACCGGTGAGAACGACCTTGCCGTCGAGCTTCTGGCTCTTCAGCGCCGCGATCACGCCGCCGGCGATGCCGTCGTTCGGCGAGAGCACGCCCTGGACGTCGTTGTTCAGCTTGGTCAGCGCCTGCTGCATCTCGGTGGTCGCGGTGGCGGGATTCCAGAGCGGTGTGTCGACCGTGTAGCCGAGCTTGAGCTTGCCCGAGTCGAACGCCGGCTGCAGCGCGGAGAGGGCGCCCTGCTTGAACTGGACGCCGGGCGTGCTCGTCTGGTCGCCGTTCACCATCGCAACCGTGGAGCCGCTCTTCAGGTGCGACACGAGGTACTGACCCTGAAGCGCACCGACCTTCTTGTTGTCGAACGAGACGTAGAAGGCGATCTTCACGCCGGTCAGGAGACCGTCGTACGCGATCACCGGCACGTGGTACTTCGCGGCCTTGGAGACGATCGCAACACCGGTCGACTCGTCGAGCGGTGAGACGACGATCACCTTGGCGCCGTTCGTGAGCGCGTCCTGGATCTGGGAGATCTGGGTCGCATCGCTCCCCTGGGCGTTGGTCGCGATCACCTTGATCTTCGGGTTGAGCTTGTGGACCGCCTTGATGAAGTCCGGCTTGTCCTGCTCCTCGAAGCGGGAGGCGCAGGTCGAGCACGGCATGTTGAAGGCGATCGTGATCCCAGCATTCGCCTTGCCGGCCGAGGCCTTGCTCGCCGGAGCGGCCATGCCCGCTGAGACGGCGACGACGGTCGCGGCTGTCAGGACGGCGAAGAGGGCGGCGAACCGGTAGAGCCTTGCCCTAGTCACAGGGGTGTCCTCCTTCGGACGGAGCGGCCACGCCAGTGCAGCCGCAGTAGGTGCGGTATCCTTAGTTTATGGCAAAAGAAAAGTCAAGCGCCTAGAGGCTCACCCGCGGTCGTCGCTCGGCGCGAACCTCGGGCGGGCGGCCGCCGCCGGCGAGCAACTCCTCCACCACGAGCGTCGATGCCCCGAGCGCCACGGCATCGTTCCCGAGCTGCCCGAGCTCGACCGTCACGCGCGTCGCCGAGTAGTCGAGCGCCTGGGCGGCGATGACGGCCCGGATCTTCGGAAGCAGCACCGGGCCGAGCTGGAGCCCCGCCCAGCCGCCGACGATGATCCGCTCCGGATTGAAGAGATTGACGAGGTTCGCGGCCGCGGTCCCGAAGTAGGTCGCGGTCCTATCCAGCAGCAGCGAGGCGGAATCACTCGACGACGACGCCGCGACGAGACGCGCGAGCCATTCCTCCTGCACGAACTGCGCGGGCAGCGAAACCGCATCGTCGGCGCGCGCCCATTCCTGCAGCAGTGCTTCGGCGCCGATGTACGCCTCGAGACAGCCGGCAGCGCCGCAGCGACAGTTCTTGCCCCCGACGACAACGCTCGTGTGCCCCCACTCCCCCGCGCTCGACGCCGCTCCGCGATAGAGGATGCCGTCGGCGAACATGGCGGCACCCACGCCTGTTCCCCAGAGCGTGACGACCGCGTGCCGGGCGCCACGGCCCGCGCCGAGCCACATTTCGGCTTGTCCAAGCGTCTTTGCCCCGTTCTCGATGAAGAGCGGCAGCTCGACGCGATCGCGCAACAGCCGCGCGAGCGGGACGGCCTGCCAGCCGATGCTCGGAGCGTGCACGCGGACATCCGGATCGTGCTCGACCACGCCGGGTACGGCGACGCCAACCCCGAGGATTCGTCTGCCCTCGCCTTCGAACTGCGTGCGCAACTCGTTCACCGCGGCGGCGACATGCTCGACGATCGATGTCGCGTCGTGCTCCTGCGGATGCACGCCGACCGTGGCGCCGGCGAGCTCGCTCATCGACAGGTCGAAGCCTTCGACGCGGATCCCCGTCTCGCCGACGTCGACTCCGATGACGACGCCAAAGTCCGGATTCACCTGGAGCAGGACGCGGGGCCGGCCGCCGTCCGACTCCTCCGTGCCGACCTCCACGACGAGCTCCTCACTGAGGAGATCGCCGATCACGTTCGTGACGCTGCCACTGCTGAGGCCGGTCTGCTGAGCGAGCACGACGCGGTTCAACGGGCCGTCGAGGAACAACGGACGCAGCACCGCGGAGCGGTTCACACGCCGCAAATCCCGAACGGTTGCCCGAACCCTCGCCACTCGCCTCGCTCCCATCCTCGCACCGAGCCCCGACGGCGACACGCGGGGCCGCAACACTTGACAACTTATCTCACACCATATATTAAGCCCATTCACACCACGTGACCCTCGTCACATCTGCGGCGGTGCAGTGTCTCACCGACCGAACGGGAGGGGCAAGATGAGTGTCCACCAGCCACGACGACGAGGCCGGAGGTTGCTGCTCGCAGCGCTGGCCGTAGGGACGGTGGCGTTCGTCGCCGCCTCGGCCACGACGGTGTCGCCGGCGCAGGCGGCGTTCCCCACACTGCAGGTCTGGCTGACCAAGGCAGACGGCTCGGCCAACCTCGCGCAACAGTCGAGCGTCACGCTCGGCTCGGTCACCCGCGGCTCGGTCAACGTCGCCGTCGACGACAGCCGCAGCTACCAGACGATGAGTGGCTTCGGGGCCGCGTTCACCGACTCGTCCGCGTACGTGATGGCGCAGCTCAAGTCGTCGAACCAGTCGCTCTACAACACGATGATGAACGACCTGTTCAACACGTCGAGCGGAATCGGCCTCGCGTTCTGGCGCATCCCGATGACGTCGTCGGACTTCACCGCGGCAAGCTCGCCGTGGACGTCTGACGACACGCAGGGCCCGCCCGGCAACCTGACCCAGAACTTCGGGCTGACCTCGCAGGACACCGGCCGCGTCATCCCGACGATCAAAGACGCTCTCGCGATCAATCCGAATCTGAAGCTCTTCGCGAGCCCGTGGAGCCCGCCGGCGTGGATGAAGTCGAACGGCTCGATGATCTGCAACACCGGAAGCGGCAATGCGTCGCTGGTCTCGGGCGACTACCAGGCGTGGGCCGACTACTACGTCAAGTGGATCAACGCGTACCAGGCGAACGGAATCCCGATCTGGGGCGTCACGCCGCAGAACGAGCCGCTCTACTGCCCGACGAACTACCCGGGCTCGTCGTGGGACCCGTCGGGCGAGGCGAACTGGGTGCACAACTTCCTGAAGCCGTCACTCGCGAACGCCGGCCTGTCGCCGACGATCCTCGGCTTCGACCACAACCTGGACGCTCTCTACTTCCCGCAGCAGCTCGAGACGAGCGTGGCCGCCGGCGACTTCGCCGGAATGTCGTGGCACTGCTACGACAACAACAGCGAGCCCACGCAAATCTCCGCGATCCACAACCAGTACGGCGGTGACCAGTACGAGACGGAGTGCTCGTCGGACACGAACCCGACCGACATCATCCCGTACACGACCGCGAGCATGGCACTGCTCACGATCCAGAACTGGGCCAAGGGCGTCGTGCTCTGGAACGCCGCGCTCAACTCGAGCAATGGTCCGCACCTCGGCGGCTGCACGTCGTGCGTCCCGGTGGTCACGATCGATTCGGGTACCTACACGAAGCGCAACAACTACTACCAGATTGGTCAGCTCAGCAAGTTCGTGCCGGTCGGAGCGACGCACATCGCCTCGACGGTCAACGCGCACGGCGTGATCACGGCGGCGTTCAAGAACCAGAACGGCCAGGAAGAGCTCGTCGCGACGAACCCGACCGCGGCCTCGATCACCTTCGAGGTGACGTGGAACGGCCAGGGCTCGTTCTCCTACACCCTCCCCTCGAAGGCGACAGTCACCTTCGTCGGCACCGTCGCTGCCGCACCGGCCACGCCGACGACGCCGAGGGCCGGACAGACCTACAGGATCGTCAACCGCCTGTCGGGTAAGCCGATCGGCGTCCTCGGCGCCTCGACCGCAAACGGCGCTGGGATCGTCCAGTGGACGCACGACACCGACCCTGACCAGCAGTGGACGCTGCTCGACGCCGGCAACGGCTACTCCAACATCGTCAACGTCAACAGCGGTCTCGCTCTCGACGACACCAACGGTTCCACGTCGAACGGAACCCAGATGCAGCAGTGGACACTGAACACCGGCTCCTTCAACCAGCAGTGGCTGCTCACGTCTGCCGGCAACGGCTACTACACGATCACCAACAGAACGAGTGGGCTCGCGCTCGACCTGAACGCCGGCGGTCTCGGCGACGGCGTCGCGATCCAGCAGTGGGCCGGCACGAGCGGCAACTTGAACCAGCAGTGGCAGCTGGTCGGAATGCCGCGCGCAGCTGCAGCCGTCACGCCCGCTGCGGGTGGCACGTATCGCATCGTCAGCCAGGCGAGCGGCAAGCCGTTCGGCGTCGCCGGTGCCTCGACCGCCGACGGCGCGCACGTCGTCGGCTCCGCAGACGATGCCGGCCTCGACCAGGCGTGGACGCTGGTCGACGCCGGCGGCGGCTACTTCAACATCGTCAACGCGAACAGCGGCAAGGCGGTGGACGACACCGGCGGCTCGTTGGTGAACGGAACCCAGATGCAGCAGTACACGATCAGTGGCACTGGCAACAGCAACCAGCAGTGGCAGGTCACCTCGCTCGGCAACGGCTACTACAAGATCACCAGCCGAACGAGCGGCCTCCTGCTCGACCTGTCGAATGGGAACACCGACGACGGGACGGCCATCCAACAATGGGCCGCCGCGCCGAACAATCCCAACCAGGGCTGGCAGTTCGTACCGGCCAAGTAGAGCCACCCGCGCAACCTGAGAGTTCGGGGAGGGCCCCGCCGCGGCCCTCCCCGATTCATCGACAATTGTCCTCAATGTGCGGAGTCGCCGTCCGATAACGACGGCGTGAACAAGCGGACGGCCGTCATCGGGCTCGTTTTTCGCCCGGCCGTGAGGCTGATGGGCCGCCTGCGCTTCTCCTGGAAGTTCTGCCTGGTCGGCACGGTGCTCCTCGCGCCGCTCGGCTACGCGGTCTGGAGCTACGCGGGTGCGCAGAGCACCCCGATCGACTTCGCGGCGAGCGAGCGCACGGGCATCGTCGTCGTCGAGCCGGCTGCGAACGTCGTCGCCGACCTCGTCTCCGCACGCACCGCCGCCGTGCGACTCGCAGTCCACACGCAGGGCGCAGGCCGCGAGCTCGCTGCCGCGAAGCGTGCATTGACGATGCACCTCGCAGCGACCGACACGGCGGTGCAGGCCGCCGGCAAGCAGCTCGCCTATCGCGACCCGGTCACAGGGCGCGACCACACGATCGCGGGCGATTGGTCGACGTACCGGCAACAGATCGAGAAGCTCGTCGCAGTCGCGCCGAGGAATGCGGATCGCACCTTTGCGGCCTACACGACGCTGCTAGCCGGCGGGCTCGAGCCGTTCATCATCAACATCGGCAACGCGTCACAGCTGATCCTCGACCCGGATCTCGACAGCTACTGGGTGATGAATGCGACTCTGGTGAACCTGCCGGCCATGTTCGACGGCTTCGGCCAGATTGCGGCTCTCGAGGCAATCGCGGCGAACACCCACGTCGGCGACAGCATCAGCCGCAAGCTCGCCGTCTCCGCCGCGCAGGGGATCGTGACTGCGAACCGCGTGTCCCTCGACACCGGCTATGCAACGGCATTCCGCAACACGCTCGACGGCGCGCTCCAGCGTGAGCTCGAGCCGCTCCAGGTCGCCGCCGATCGCCGGCTCGCACCGCTGCTCGCCGAGGCCACCGACGCGCTGACACGGCCGATCACCGCCGCCGGCGCCGCGGTGACGCTTCGCGATTCCGGACGGGCGCTCGCTGCGGCAACAGCGCTCGAGCAGGCCTCGCTGCCCAAGCTCGACGCGTTGCTCCGCACGCGCACGGATCGCCTCAACGCTGCGCGTAGCAAGGTGATCTGGATCTCGATCTTCTTCGGCGTGCTTGCCCTCTACCTCTTCATCGGCTTCTACCTCTCGGTCTCCGGCGCGTTGCGACGTCTGGTCGGTGCCGCAAAGCGAATCGAGCAGCGCGACCTGCGCGCCAGGGCCGAAGTCGATACCCGCGACGAGCTGGGCGAGCTCGGCGTGCAGTTCGACGCAATGGCCGCACAGCTGAACGATCTCGTGACGCACATCCGTTCCGCCGCCAGCTCCGTCTCGGACGGGGCCCGCGGAGTCTCGGAAAGCTCCGGCGCGGTCGGTGCCGCCATCAACGAGATCACCGACGCGATCGGCGAAGTCGCCGAGGGCGCGGAACGGCAGGTACGAGCAGTCCAAGGAGCGCGCGGCCTCATCGACGACGTCGCCGCAACCGTCGACGAGGGCCTCGCAATCGCGCAGCAGGCGGTTGCAGTCGCGGGCGAGACGCACACGGTCGCGCTCGAGGGCGTCGACCAGGTCGAGCGTGCGAACCAGGCGATGGACACGGTGACCCAGTCGTCGCTCGAGGTGTCGCACGCAATCCACGTCCTCCACGAGAAAGCCGCGACGATCGGCGCGATCGTCGAGACGATCAGCGGCATCGCCGGTCAGACGAATCTGCTGGCACTCAATGCCGCGATCGAGGCGGCCCGCGCCGGCGAGCACGGCCGCGGCTTTGCCGTCGTCGCAGAAGAGGTGCGTAAGCTCGCCGACGAGTCTCAGGCGGCCGCCGAGTCGATCGCCGGCCTGATCGCCGAGATCCAGCACGAGACGGGCAAGACCGTCGAGCTGGTCGAGGAGAGCGCGAGCCGCACCGAGAGCGGTGCCGCTCTGATGCAGACCACGCGGGCGTCGTTCGAGGCGATTGCGCGCGCAGTCGATCAGATGGGCGCACAGGCGCAGTCGATCGGAGAGACGATGGATCGCGTCACGACGAGCACACGCGAGACACAGCAGGGCATCAACGACGTCGCCACCGTGGCCGAGGGTACGTCCGCGGCAACGGAAGAGGTCGCGGCCTCCACGCAGGAGACGTCATCTTCGAGCGAGCACATCTCGCTCTTGGTGAGCGACCTCGCCGAGACTGCGACGGAGCTCGAGAGCTTCGTCCAGCAGTTCAAGACCGCCGCCTAGGTGCGCGTCGGTTACTGCGCCGCCGAGGCGGCGTGGCGTACCGGGGGCCGATCGTCGACGACAGCGGGAACGATGAGCACCGGGCAGCGCGCGTGCAACGAGCACTGGTGGCTGACCGAGCCGAGCAAGAGGCCTTGGACACTGCCGTGACCGCGGCAACCGACGACGAGTAGTCGGCTGTTCTCCGTCGCGCGCGTCAGCTCCGCCGCGACGTTGCCGCCCTCGACCGCGACCGTCTGGATCTCGACGTCCGGCGCGACGTCGTGCGCGAGCACCGCCGCCTCGTCGAGACGCTGCTCGGCGAGCCGGGCACGATCGTGCGCAATGGACGGCGCCACCAGTGGAGACATCGCCGCAGCTGCAGGCATCGAGCTGTTCCAGACAGTGACGATCCGCAGCCGAGCCTGGTGTGCAGCGGCCTCCGCGGCGGCGAACTCCACAGCGCGCTTCGAGCCCTTCGAGCCGTCATACCCGACGACGATGTCGCCGAAGTTGTTCATGCCGCCTCGGCCGCCGAAACGGAAGCGGCACTCGCCGCTTCCGCATTGACCCGTCGTGGGATCAGCACCGCCGCGACCATGGCGAGCAGGAGCCCGACGGCAGAGACGAGGAACGCGAGCGTGAACGCGCGATCGGTGGGCGTTCCGGAAGCGCTGACCGAGCCGGCGAGCACCGAGGCCGAGACCTGGCCGCCGATCGCCCCGCCGATCGAGCGCATGATCGTGTTCATGCCCGTCGCGACGCCGGTCTGCTCAGGGCGAACCGCAGCGACGATCAAGTTCGCCATCGACGAGAACGCAAGCCCCATCCCGACGCCGAAGAGCCCCGCGGCCGTATAGACCTCCCATGGCCGGCCATGTGCGACGACGAGCATGAAGAAGGAGACGGCGGAAAGCAGCGAGCCCACGATCAGCGGGATCCGCGAGCCGATGCTGTTGGACAGCCGGCCGGCGATCGGGCTGACGATCAGCATCCCGATCGTGCTCGGCACGAGGAACAGACCAGCCTGCGTCACCGACGCGCCGAAGCCGACCCCGGTCGAGCTCGGGAGCTCGACGAGCGCCGGCACGAGGATGAACAGGCCGAACATGCCGAAGCCGAACAGGAACGCGGTCAGGTTCGTCGTCCAGACGCTGCGCATTCGCATCATCTTCATGTCGACGAGCGGGTCGGCCGAGCGCGCTTCGGCGGCGATCCACGCGACGGCGAGGACGACGGCAAGCGCGAACAGCCCGAGAACGCGCGTCGACGTCCAACCCCACGCGTGGCCCTCGCTGACGCCGACGAGCAGCGCCACGAGCCAGGCCGAGAGCAGTCCGGACCCCAGCCAGCTGATCCGCCCCGGCGTCCTCACGGGCGACTCCGGGATCGCGACGAGCGCGCCGATGCCTGCGACGATCACGGTCGCGAGCGGCAGCCAGAACAACCAGTGGTAGCCGAGGTGCTGCACGATCGGTCCGGCGAGGACGATCCCGAGCCCACCGCCGATTCCGAGAATGGCCGAGATCATCGCGATCCCGAGGGGAACCTTCTCACGCGGAAACTCGTCGCGGATGATCGCGAACGCGAGCGGGAAGACCGCGCCGCCCATTCCCTGGATCACGCGGCCGCCGATCATCACGCCGGCGGACGTTGCCAGCGCCGAAACGAGCGTCCCGAGCGCGAGCAAGGCCAAGGTCGCGACGAGCGTTTTCTTCTTGCCGAATATGTCGCCCACCCGGCCGGCGATCGGCGTCGCCACCGACGCGCTCAGCAGGTACGCCGTGATGATCCAGGCACCTGCCGTCGTGGTCGTGTGCAGGTCGCGCTCGATCGTGCCGAGCGCCGGCGCTACGAGCGACTGGAGCAGCGCGTACGCGCTTCCGGCGAGCGCCAGCAGGGCGAAGGTCACGTTGTAGTGCTGTCGTGCGGCGTGCGTCTCGTGCATTGGAAGATCTCCTGAAGTGGAAGGCTGTCTCCGCTTATAGTACCAGAAACTGGAGACATGTCTCCGCTTACCGCTACGATGGTGACATGACCGCCGAGACCCACCTACGCCGCGACGCCGCAGCCAACCGCGAGCGCATCCTCGACGCCGCCCGTCGCCTGTTCGCCGACCAGGGGCTGGAGGCGAGCATGGACGAGATCGCCCGCGCCGCCGGCGTCGGTGCGGGCACGCTCTACCGCCGCTTCCCCACGAAGGAGGCGCTGCTCGACGCGATTCTCGGCGACGTCCTCGACCGGTACTACGCGTTCGCGCAGGAAGCGCTGCAGCAGCACGACGCATTTGCCGGGCTCGAGCTGCTGCTCGAGCGCTCGGCGCGGCTGCAGCTCGAGAACCGCGCGTTCCTCGACATCCTGGCGTTACGCCTCCGCGACGAACCGCAGCTCGCCGAGGCGCGCGAGCGCATCCGCCCGCTGGTCGACCAACTCGTTGCGCGTGGGCAGGAGCAAGGGACGCTTCGGGCCGACCTCGCCCCGGCTGACGTTCAGGTCCTGCTCTGGGAGCTCGGCCGCGTGGTCGAGACGACGGCCGGGAGCGGATCGGACCTGTGGCGCCGGTATCTCGCCCTGATGCTCGACGGCCTCCGTGCCGGTGCCGCGCGGACGTTGCCGCACCCGCCGCCGACCGCCGCCCAGATCGATCGGGCGATGGCGGAAACGGCGGAGCGCCGCGGCCTGCACTCGAAGCGCCCGGCGCGACGCGCGTAGCGGCTCAGGCGGCCGCAGCCGGGACGACGCGTCCCGTCACCTCGCCGAGTGAGAGCGTTCCGGTCCGGGCGGTCAGGACGACCCTGTCCCCGTCCTCGAGGAATGAGCGCTCGGACCCGTCGCGCAGGCGAAACGGTTCGGCCCCATTGCGCGTGAGCTCGAGCAGCGAGCCCTCGCTTCCCGGCGCGGCGCCGGAGATCGCCCCCGTTCCCGCGAGGTCGCCGGCCCGCACGGACGCACCATTCGATGTCTGATGCGCGAGTTGCTGTGGCATCGTCCAGTAGAGGGTGCGCGCGTTGCCCGTCGAGACGACCTCGCCGTTGAGCTGAATCTCGAGCTCGATGTCGAGCCCCCAATCACGGCCGTCAGCGAGATGCGGAAGCGGCGAAGGAACCTGCGCAGGCGCCGTCGTCCGCGCATCTTCGAGCAGCACGAGCGGCGTCACCCACGCGGCGATCGACGTCTGAAACGACTTCCCGAGGAACGGGCCCAGCGGCTGGTACTCCCACGCCTGGATGTCTCGCGCGCTCCAGTCGTTGAGCAGCACGATGCCGAACACGTGGTCCGCGAAGTCTTCCGTCCGAAGCGGCTTGCGTCGCTCGCTCCCCACGCCGGTGACGAATCCGAGCTCGAGCTCGACGTCGAGCTTGCGCGTCGGCCCGAAGAGCGGTTCGCCACCGCCGAGCGGGACCGTCTGGCCGCATGGACGCACGACGTCGGTCCCCGAGACGACGACCGTGCCCGCCCGGCCGTGGTATCCGATCGGGAGCCAACGCCAGTTCGGCAGGAGCGGCTCTTGGTCCGGCCGGAGCAGCCTCCCCACGTTCGTCGCATGTTCGAGCGAGGAGTAGAAGTCGACGTAGTCGGCGACGTCGAACGGAAGATGGAGCTGCACCTCGTCGAGTGGGAACCGCGGCTCCGCGCCGCGCTCGACGGCATCGAGGATGCGGGACACCGCCCCCTCCCACTCTTGCCTTCCTCGTTCGAAGAACGGGTTGAGCACGCTCGCGCCGAAGACATCGCCGAGACCGGCTGCGGACAGGTCGAGAACGTGCTCGCCGACTCTCCAACCGATGCGCGGACCGCCTTCGCGCGTCGAGAAGACTCCGAAGCCGCTCACTGCCGCAGTATGTCTAGATGTCTAGAGATTCCCGCGCAGAGCCTGCTCGCGCTCGATCGACTCGAACAGCGCCTTGAAGTTTCCCTCGCCGAACGTGGTCGCGCCGTGGCGCTCGATCACCTCGAAGAAGAGCGTCGGCCGATCCTGCGCGGTCTTCGTGAAGATCTGCAGCAGGTAACCGTCGTCGTCCCGGTCGGCGAGGATCCCCAGCCTCGCGAGATCGTCGTAGCTCTCCTCGATCTCGCCCACCCTGCCTTCGACCTCGTCAAAGTACGTCGACGGCGTGTCGAGGAAGCCGATCCCGCGCTCTTTCAGCGTCTCGATCGTCCGGACGATGTCCGTCGTCTGTAGCGCAATGTGCTGCACGCCAGGGCCCTCGCTGAACTCCAGATACTCGTCGATCTGACTCTTGCGCTTCCCCTCGGCGGGCTCGTTGATCGGGAACTTGATCTTTCCGTTGCCGCTCGCCATCACCTTCGACATCAGCGCCGAGTACTCGGTCTGAATCTGGTCGTCGCCGAAGTGGATGATGTTCGTCATCCCGAAGACACGCTCGTAGAACTCGACCCACTCGTTCATACGGCCGAGCTCGACGTTGCCGACGACGTGATCGATCGCGAGCAAGCCGACACCTGTGTCTCGGTGCCCGTTGTGCGAAGGCGCGACGTAACCGGGAAGGAACGGCCCGTTGTACGCGCCGCGGGCGACGAAGGTGTGCACGTTGTCGCCGTACGTGCGAATGGTGGCCAGCTCGACTCGTCCATGCTCGTCCTCGAGCCAGTGCGGCTTGCGTACGCCAACCGCACCTCGTGCGACCGCCTGCTCATACGCCGCAGCTGCGTCGGGCACCTGCAAGGCGACGTCGCGGGCAGCGTCGCCGTGACGCGAGACGAACTGGACGACGTCGCTGTCGCTGCGGAGCCCGCTCGTGAGCACCAGCCGGATGTCGCCCTGCTCCACGACGTACGAGGCACGGTCACGCGAGCCGGTCTCGGGGCCGGCGTACGCCACCCGGTTGAACCCGAATGCGTGCTCGTAGAAGAACGCCGCCTGCTTCGCGTTGCCGACGAAGAGCTCGATGTGGTCCCAGCCGTCCAGCGGCATGAAGTCTGCGTCTGGCGATGACATGCATCCTCCTTCGAGCGAATGGGACGACTGAAATCGTCGCCGACACAGGCCCCGAGCGCAATGCCGGTTCGTTGCGCATCGAGGGCGGTATCTCCGCACAGCGGCCTGTTTGCCCGGCAGATCGTTGCGGCTGGCCGCCGAGCTCACGCAACGTTTCGCGCCTCGAGTCGCTGGTTTGCCTGCAATATCATGCACCGATGGCTTCCGAGGGTGCGCTGGACCGCACGGATGACTCGATCGTGGCGCTGCTGCGCGAGAACGCGCGCCGGTCGTTCCAGGACATCGGCGCCAGGGTGGGCCTCTCGGCGCCGGCGGTGAAGCGGCGCGTCGATCGGCTCGAAAGCCGGGGCATCATCAAGGGCTACAGCGCGATCCTCAGCCCCGCAGCTCTCGGCTGGCCGACGCTTGCGGTCGTCCAGCTCTACTGCGAGGGACGGATGTCCGCCGCGGAAGTCGAAGCGGCCGTGAGGCCGTACCCGGAGATCTCCGCTGCGTTCACGGTCGCGGGCGCCGCGAGTGCGGTCGTGCTCGTTCGCGCGCGAGACACGCAGCACCTGGAGGAGACGCTGGCTGCGCTTCGCAGCGCAGGCGGCGTGCTCCGCACCGAGACGTCCGTCGTGCTCTCGACACTGCTCGATCGACCGTTTGCGGTCGAGAGCTAGCGCCTCACGCCCGGAAGAGCTCCTCCGAGACAGCCGCAGCGCGAGCGCGCAAGAGCTCGCCCAGCTCGACGGGATCCGCCGCCCGGATTCGGGTCATCGGCGCGCTGACGCTGATCGCCGCAACGACGACGTCGTCTCCGCGGAAGATCGCCGCCGCGACGCAGCCGACACCGGGCTCCTGCTCCTGATTGTCGACTGCATAGCCCCGGTTCCGAACGCGAGCGAGCTCTCGCTCGAGCGCCTCGTGGGTCGAGAGCGTCTGCGGCGTCAGCTGTGCGAGCGGATCGCCCAGCCGGGCAAGGACCTCCGGCTCCGCCCACGCGAGCATCGCCTTTCCCGCGGCCGTCGCGTGGGCCAGGACCGCCGCGCCACGTCGGGCGAACATGCGAACACTGCGCGAGCCTTCGACCTGGTCGACGTAGACGAGGTTCGGCGGCTCGAGCACGGAGAGGCTGGCCGACTCCCCGGTCACCTTGACGATCGTCTCCAGGTGAGGGCGAGCGACGGCGCGGAGATGCTGGTGCCGCTTGTTGATCGCCTCCGAGAGGTCGCTGACCTTGTACGACAGGAGGTAGCGGCCCGTTACGGGATGCTGGGTTGCGTAGCCGCGCGCCATGAGCGTCTGGAGCAGGCGATGCACCGTGCTCGGCTGGAGGCCGGTACGGCCGGCAAGCTCGACGAGCCCGAGGTCGTCCGCGGACGCCAGCGCCTCGAGCAGATCGAAGCTGCGGGAGACGGCCTGGACGCTCACCGG
Organism: Actinomycetes bacterium; assembly: GCA_025964535.1. Classification (GTDB taxonomy): domain Bacteria; phylum Actinomycetota; class Thermoleophilia; order Gaiellales; family Gaiellaceae; genus Palsa-739. The sequence goes on from JAOPYX010000273.1 coordinate 18,954, forward strand.
TCGAGCCTAGCATCGTTTCCACGATGCGGAAACCAAGTTTTGATTTCGGGCGAACCGCGGCTTATGCTCGATCGACGATGATGTCCCGCATGGCCCCCGTCGACCCGCTCGACCGGTTCGCGGCGGTCACCGACGTGATCCGCGAGCCGGAGCAGCTCCGCACGTACGAGTGCGACGGTCTCACCGGGCATCGGGTGGTGCCGGCGCTCGTTGCGTTGCCGGGAACTGCCGACGAAGTGCAGGCGGTCGTACGCATCTGCAACGAGGAGGGCCTGCCGTTCGTCGCGCGTGGCGCGGGCACCGGTCTGTCGGGCGGCGCGCTGCCGGTCGCCGAAGGGATCGTCATCTCGCTTGCACGCCTGACGCGCATCCTCGAGGTCGACGTCGAGCGCGGTCATGTGGTCGTGGAGCCCGGCGTGGCGAACATCGACGTCACCCATGCTGTCGCCGCCGACGGCTTCTACTACGCCCCTGACCCTTCGTCGCAGCAGGTCTGCACGATCGGCGGCAACGTGGCCGAGAACTCCGGCGGCGCCCACTGCCTGAAGTACGGCTTCACGTCCAACCACGTGCTCGCGGCGGAGATCGTGCTACCCGACGGTGAGCTCGTCGCGCTTTCGGTGTGGGACGAAGGGCCCGATCTGCTCGGTGCGTTCGTCGGCTCGGAGGGGACGCTCGGCATCGCGACGAAGCTCACCCTGCGCGTCCTGCGTGCGCCCGAGGCGGTGCGCACGCTGCTTGCCGGCTTCGCGCACACCGACGACGCCGGCGGCGCCGTCTCCGGCGTGATCGCGGCCGGAATCCTGCCGGCGGCGATCGAGATGATGGATGCCGTGACGATCGAAGCCGCCGAGGCCGCGGTGAACGCGAACTATCCCGAGGGCTGTGGCGCAGTGTTGATCGTCGAGTTCGATGGGCCCGTGGCGCAGGTCGAGGAAGACCTCGCACACGTGCAGGCCGTATGCCGTGAGCACAATGCGCGCGAGATTCGTATCGCCTCCGACGCCGTCGAGCGCGCCGCCGTCTGGCGAGGGCGCAAGGCAGCGTTCGCTGCGATGGGTCGCATCAGCCCCGACTACTACGTGCAGGACGGTGTGGTGCCGCGCACGATGCTCCCGTCGGTCCTGCGCCGCATCGACGAGCTGTCGCAGGAGCACGGCCTGCGCGTCGGCAACGTCTTCCATGCCGGCGACGGCAACTTGCATCCGCTCGTGCTCTACGACGGCCGCGTCGAGGGCGAGGCAGCGCGCGCGGAAGAGCTCTCGAAGAAGATCCTCGTGGCCTGCATCGACGCCGGCGGCTCGATCACCGGCGAGCACGGCGTCGGGACGGACAAGGCGTGCGCGATGCCGCTGATGTTCGGCGAGGACGACATCGCGACGATGCAGCGATTGCGCCGCGCGTTCGACCCCAAGGGACTCGCGAACCCGGGCAAGCTCTTCCCCACGCCGCGGCTGTGCGGCGAGGTCCCCGGGCCCTACCGCGCCCATCCGCTCGAGAAGGCCGGGCTTGCCGACCGGTTCTGAGATCGTCGAGCACGAGCCGGGCGACCTCACCTGCATCGTCGAGGGCGGCATCCGCCTGTCCACGCTGGGCGCAGCGCTTGCCGAGCACGGGCAGCGCTTCTCGCTCGACCCGCCAGGGGACCCGACACTCGCGGAATGTCTCCTCGATGACCTCTCCGGCCCGCTGCGCCACCGCTTCGGCACGATGCGCGACCTCGTCATCGGCGTCACCGTCCTGCTTCCCGACGGCACGCGCGCGAACTCGGGCGGCAAGGTCGTGAAGAACGTGGCGGGCTACGACCTCGGCAAGCTCTTCTGCGGCTCACGCGGACGG
>JAOPYX010000315.1 GCA_025964535.1 Actinomycetes bacterium
CGGGATCGAGCGCCGCGAGGACCGAGCGCGCGGAGGCGAGCGAGACGTCGTGCTCACTCGACCGGCCTCCCGCGAGCAGCGCGACGCGGAGGCGCCCGGACGGCGTCGTCACGGGGTGGGTGGCGGCGTCTGCGTCGTGTCGGTGCGATAGCGGCCGACGGTGAGCGTCACGCTGGAACCCGGCTTCAGCTGTGTCCCGCCGACCGGGTCCTGGGCGAGGACGAGCCCCTCGCTGTTCGGGTCGGGCGTGTCCTGGTAGGCGAACTTGGTGCTGAAGCCGGAGTCGTGCAGCGTCTGCTGGGCGGCGCCGAAGTCCTGGCTCGTCACGTCGGGCACGATCGAGGTCGTCGGGCCCTTCGACACCGTGAGCGTCACCGGCGAGCCCTTCCCGGCGGATTGGCCCGCGGGCGGGTTCTGGCTGATCACGTTGTTCGCCGGCTCCGCCGAGTCGACGTAGGTCTGGCTGACCTTGAACCCTTGCGCCTGGAGGGTCGAGGTCGCGGTGGCGACCGGCTGGCCGACGACGTTCGGCACCGACACGGGGGTCGGGCCCTTCGACACGTTGAAGTGCACCTCGGATCCCTCAGGCTGCTTCGTGCCTGCCGGCGGGTCCTGCCCCGTCACCTCGCCCGCAGGCTTCATCGACGGCACTTCCCGGATCACGGGCTTCAGGTGCGCGAGCGTCAGCTCAGCCACGGCGTCCGTCCCCTGCTTCCCGACGAGACTCGGCACGTCGACCTTCGGCACGCCTGTCGAGACCCAGATCCTCACCGGGTCGCCCTTGCGAATCCGCTTGCTGGCGATCGGGTCCTGCTTGAACACGAAGCCCGCGGGCGTCTTCCGGCTCGAGTGGTGATTCACCACCGGGGTGAACCCGTCGGCGGTGATCTTGTCGCGCGCCTGTTGCTCGCGCATGTCGAGGTACAGCTTGACCGGGACGACGTTGTTCGCCGCGAACTTGTTCGAGATCTGGCTGTAGAGGAACCAGCCGCCGATTCCCGCACCGAGCACGAAGAGGAACGCGGCGATCCACGGCCAGACCGGTCGGCGGTGAATCGGCTCCTCGAGGTCGTAGTACACCGGCGGCGGCAGCGGTGGCACCGGCGCGTACGCACCGACGCCGCGCCTCGGGGGCACGATCATCGTCGCGGCCGTCGCGGACATGGGGCCGGTGGGCGCGCGCATGATCTGCGTCGCCGACTCCTCGGTCTCCGGCGAGACTGCTGCACCGCGTGCGAGCCGGTCGAGGTCGGCGTCCATCTCCTCGGCGCTCTGGTACCGCTCGTCGGGATCCTTGGCGAGCGCCCGCGTCACGACGAGGTCGAGCTCCCGCGGCAGCTCGGGGCGGATCGACGACGGCAGCTCCGGTGTCTGCGACAGATGCTTCATCGCGATCTCGACGGGCGTGTCGCCGTTGAACGGGAGCGTGCCGGTGACCAGCTCGTACAGCACGATCCCGAGCGAGTAGAGATCGGACCGCTGGTCGACGCCGGTGCCGCGCGCCTGCTCCGGCGAGAGGTACTGCGCGGTGCCGACGATCGAGCCGGCTTCCGTCATCTGGCTCGTACCCGCGCGCGCGATGCCGAAGTCGGTGACCTTGACGCGGCCTTCGGCGTCGACGAGCACGTTGTGTGGCTTGATGTCGCGGTGCACGATCCCGTGCCGATGCGCGAAGCGCAGCGCCGAGAGAATCTGGCGCACGTATTCGATCGCGACGTTCAGCGGCGCCGGGCCGCGCGAGATGATCAGTTCCTTGAGCGAGCGCCCGTCGAGATACTCCATCGCGATGTAGTACGTCCCCTCCGCCTCGCCGCGGTCGTAGATCGAGACGATGTTCGGATGCGACAGCGCGGCGGCGTTCTTCGCCTCGCGCCGGAAGCGCTCGACGAACTGCTCGTCGTTCGCGTGGCGGTCGTTCAGGATCTTGATGGCGACGCGCCTGCCGAGCTCCTGGTCCTCGGCGAGATAGACGTTCGCCATCCCGCCGGCGCCAAGCTTGCGCACGACCTGATAGCGGCCATCGAAAAGCGTCCCTATGAGCGTGTCCGAGACGGCCACGAGCGTCCCCTACAGGGTAGTGGGCGGCTCAGCCATGCAGGAGGGCCTGGAGCACGAGCTTCGCGATCGGGGCCGCGACAGCACCTCCGAAGCCATTGGCCTGCTTCTCGAGCACGACCGCCACGGCGATCTGTGGGTTGTCGGCCGGGGCGAAGCAGGTGAACCAGGCGGTGTAGACGTGCGGCACGTTCGTCTCGGCGGTGCCGGTCTTGCCGGCCACCTGGATGCCGGGGATCTGGGCGGCCGTGCCGGTGCCACCCTGGACGGCGGCGACCATCATTGCCGTCAGGTCGGTGGCCGTCTGCGGCTTGATGGCGCGGCCGAGGTTGCCGGGCTTCGTGTCCCGCACGGTCGACCCGTCCGGTGCGACGATCTTCTGGACGAGGTACGGCTTCGGCACGACACCGCCGTTGCCGACGGTCGCGGCGACCATCGCCATCTGCAACGGCGTCGCCAGCATCGACGTCTGCCCGAAGGCAAGCCTGCCAGGATCGATGGAGTTCGGATCCTTGGGATCGTTGAGGTGCGAGCCGTTGTAGAGGCCGCTCGGGGAACGTTCGTTGGCCGGCGTCTCGAGCGGCGGCGTCTTGTAGAAGCCGAATCGCTTCGCGTAGTCGAGGATCGTCTTCGTCCCGAGCTGCTTGCCGATGTTGCAGAACACCGAGTTGATCGAGTGCTGGAAGCCCTGTACGAGATTCACCCGCCCGTACGTCTCCGCGGTCTGATCCGGATTGTTCGCGTTGGAGACCCTCTTCCCGTACTCCATGCAGTACCCCGGATCGACGAACGTCGACGACGGCGTGAACGCACCGGTGTCGAGCGCCGCCGCGGCGGTGATGATCTTGAAGGTCGATCCCGGCGTGTAGAGCCCGCTCGTCGCACGGTTCAGCAGCGCGAAGCCTTCGCCGCAATCACCGCGGATCTTCAGGACCTTCGAGTACTGCGACTGGATGAGATTGGGATCGTACGAAGGAGTCGAGGCCATCACGTACACCGCGCCGGGGTGCACGTTCATCGCGACGACCGCGCCGCAACGACTGCCGAGTTGTTGCTGCGCAATGCGCTGCGCTGCAGGGTTGAGCGTGAGCTGCAGGCTGTTGCCCTTCACGGTTCCTCCGCCGAGGAGCGCCCGCTTGAACGCGTTGCTGAGGTTCGTGTTCGAGCCTGTGAGGTAGTCGTTCATCGACCGCTCGAGACCCGCCTGCGAGCGAGAGGCGGTCGAGTAGCCGATCGTCTGCGCCGCGAGCTTGTGCTGCGGGTAGCGGCGGAAATAGAACGTCTGCCCGCTGACCTTCTGCTGCTTGTTCGCCGCGAAGATCGCCTGCGGCCCCGTCTGGATCAGCCCGCGCGCGATCGTGAACTGCACGACGCGCTGGATCGCATTGTCCTGCCGGTCCTTCAACCCGGGAGCCGCCCAGGCCTGCCAGTAGGTCGA
>JAOPYX010000324.1 GCA_025964535.1 Actinomycetes bacterium
GGAGATCCTCGTCGCGCCAGCACGTGGCGATCTGGTAGTAGCGGTCGAGCCCGCCGACCATGCAGAGCTGCTTGAAGAGCTGCGGCGACTGCGCGAGCGCGAAGAACTTGCCCGGCTGCAGGCGCACCGGCACGAGGAAGTCTCGCGCGCCTTCGGGCGTGCCCTTCGTCATGCTCGGCGTCCATACGTCGACGAAGTCGAGGTCGTCCATCGTGCGCCGGATCGCGGCGATCACGGTGTGGCCGAGACGCAGGTTGCGCTGCATGCGCTCGCTGCGCATGTCGAGCCAGCGGTACTTGAGGCGGAGCACCTCGTCGACGTCCTCGCCGATCTGGAAGGGCAGCGGGTCGGAGCGCGAGACGATCGTCAGCGTGTCGACTTGGATCTCGATCTCGCCGGTCGGGATGTTCGGGTTGACGGCATCCGGCGCGCGGAGGACGACTTCGCCCTCGGCCTGGAGGACGAACTCGTTGCGCACCTCGTGCGCGACCGCGGCAGCATCGGCGGTGCGCTCGGGGTTGATCACGAGCTGCACCTTCCCGGAGAAGTCGCGCAGGTCGATGAAGACGAGCCCGCCGTGGTCGCGGCGGGTATCGGTCCAACCGGCGACCTTGACGCGCTTGCCCGCGTCGGCGGCGCCGAGGACGCCACAGGTGGTGTCGCGCCAGCTGCTCACGACGCCAGCCTCTCGAGGAGCTCGTCCGGTTGCACGTCGACATCCTGCTCGCCGCGGCGGCGGAGCGTGATGGAGCCCTCGCGGAAGATGACTACGTCGCGCGCGCCGGTCCGCTGCGCCTGCGTGAGCTGGCCCTTCAGCGAGCGCCCCGCGTAGTCGGTATCGGCGGCGATCCCACGAGCGCGCAGCTGCGCGAGCAGCACGATCGCCTCGGTGCGCGACCCGCCGTCGACTGCAAGAAATACGTCGAGCGTCGGCGGCTCTGCGCTGACGCCTTCCAGCTCGAGCGACAAGACGAGCCGCTCGATGCCGGCGCCGAAGCCGACGCCGGGCGTCGGCGGTCCACCGATCTGCTCGATGAGATAGTCGTAGCGCCCGCCGGCGCTGATCGTCGACCCCTGCGTCGACTCGTCGGGCCCGACGAACTCCCACGTCGTACGGCTGTAGTAGTCGAGGCCGCGCACGAGCGTCGGCGCGACCGTGTACTTCACGCCGTACGCATCGAGATACGCGCGCACCTGGGCGAAGTGCTCGGCACACGCTTCGCACAGCGAGTCGCCGATCTTCGGGGCGTCCTTCAAGGCCTCGCGCACGCGCTCGGTCTTGACGTCGAACACGCGCAAGGGGCTTGTCGCGCGCTTCTGGCGCGCGTCGTCGTCGAGCACGTCGGCGTGCTCGTCGAGCCACGCGTTCAGCTTCTCGAGGTACGCGGGGCGGCACTCGCGGTCGCCGATCGAGTTGAGCTGGAGCTCGTAGCGCCCGACACCGAGGTTCCGCAACAGCGTGTCGTAGAACTGGATCACCTCAGCGTCGGTCGCGGGATCATCCGAACCGATGTTCTCGAGCGAGAGCTGCCAGTGCTCGCGGTAGCGCCCGCGCTGCGGCTTGTCGTAGCGGTACATCGAGGCGATCGTGAAGAGCTTCACGGGCTGCGGCTCGCGGTGCATGCCGTGCTCGAGGTACGCCCGGCAGATCGGCGCCGTGCCCTCGGGGCGCAGCGCGAGCTTGCGGCCGCTGCGGTCCTCGAAGACGTACATCTCCTTCTGCACGATGTCGGAGCCGGAGCCCGACGTCCGCTGAAAGAGGTCGACGTCCTCGAACACCGGCGTCTGGATGCGCCGGTAGCCGTAGAGATCGGCGAGCCGCTCCATCTCGCCCGTCACCTTCTGCCAGAGCGGCTGTTCGGACGGGAGGATGTCGTGTGTGCCGCGCGGCGCCTCGATGCGAGTCACGCGCGCAACTCCGCGAGGTACGGATTGCGCGCGAGCTCGTCGCCGAGCGTCGTCTCACGGCCGTGACCGGGATACACGACCGTCTCCGGTGGGTAGTGGTCGAAGAGTGTGCGCACCGAGGCGACGAGCGTTTCCCAGTCGGCGCCCGGCAGGTCGACGCGGCCGACGGAGCCGGCGAAGAGCAGGTCGCCGCTGAACAGCGCCCCGTCCGTGTAGAAGGCGACGTGTGCCGGCGAGTGGCCGGGAATCGCGACGCATTCGAATGAGAGCCCGGCGACGTCGATCGTCTCGCCGCCCTCGAGCAGATGGTCGGGCACGTAGGAGCGGCCCGGCATGCCCACCGGGGCAAACTCGGCGTAGCGCTCGAGGCGGTCGCGCTCGCCCTCCGGCATGTAGACGGGCGCTCCGGTGCCCTCGGCGAGGTCGGCGACGCCGCCGACGTGGTCGAAGTGCCCGTGCGTGATCAGGATCGCGCTGCAGGTAGCGCCGCTGCGGGCGAGCTCGAGACGCAGATCGGCCGCGTCGCCGCCCGGGTCGATGACCGCCGCTTCGGTTGCCTCGCGGCCTGCGCGCACGACGTAGCAGTTCGTCTGCAACGGGCCGAGCGCGTATCTGTCGACGACGATGTCCACGCGGGCGAGTCTAGCCGCGGCATGTGTAGATGCTCGACGCTGCGGGCAGAGTCGCTGCATGCGACATTGGAAACTGAACGAGATCGAGACACCCGAGGGCAGTCGCTCTCCCGTGGTGCTCCATTCGCTCGAGGGCGAAAGCCGCGCCGTGCTGATCGGGCTCGACCCGGGCCAGGAGCTCGGCGAGCACCAGGTGAAGGAGTCCGCGTTCCTGCTCGTCGTCGACGGACGCGTGCGCGTCGAGACCGGTGAGGAGTCGATCGACGCCGGACCCGGAGAGCTCTTCCGCTGGGACCCGGACGAACGGCACTCCGTGACGGCCGACGGCCGCGCACGACTACTCCTGATGCTCGCACCGTGGCCCGGCGAGGGGCACTACCGCGGCCAGGAAGCGCCGCGGACCGGCGCTACCGCTTCTTAGCGGACGTCGAGGCGCCGCCGGACTGGCGCGCCTCCCACCGCTTGTAGGCGAAGCGGTCGATCACATACGTGAAGGGGACGAACAACACCGTGTAGAGCAGTGCGAGCGGCACGACGCTCGCCCAATGCCCCTTCGCCGTGAACGAGAAGAGGGCGAAGACGACGATGCCGAGCAGGGCGCCGCGCTTGACGGCGCGGTTCCACGAGGGAACAGGCGGCGTCCGACCCGCGCGTCCGCGCTGTGCCGGCTGCTTCTTGCCGGTCGCCTTCGACCCGTTGGTCGA
>JAOPYX010000015.1 GCA_025964535.1 Actinomycetes bacterium
CGCGAAGGCGGGCCACGCCTGCGACGCAGCGCTCGAGGCGTTTGCCGGAGCGATGAGCGCGGCCGCGACCGCGCCGGCGCCCCCGAGGGCGAGCAGCGCGAGCGACGCGCGCGCGCTCACCCTGCGAGTTGCTCGAGCACGACGGCGACGCCGTCGTCGTCGTTCGACGCCGTCACCTCGTTCGCGACGGCCAGAACCTCCGCATGCGCGTTTGCGACCGCAACCCCGCGTCCAGCCCAGGCGAGCATCGGCACGTCGTTCGGAAAGTCGCCGAACGCGATCACGTCGGCCGCGTCGATCCCGAGCTCGTCGGCCACCTCGGCGAGCCCTGCTGCCTTGTTGACCCCGGCCGCCGTCACCTCGATGGCGTCCGCGCCTGACTGGACGACCGTCGCGCCGTCGCCGGCGAGCTCCCGTGCGACGGCGGCGATCGCTTCGACCTCATGGTCGGCGTGGCGGAGGATGAGCTTCGTCGTCGGGTCGGCCAGCAGCTCCAACGCGTCGGCCACTCGCGTTCCAGCCGGAGGCTCCCAGCCCCAGGCCATGAAGCCGGGCTCGTGCGCGAACGCCTGGTGCTCGACCGCGAAGACGATGCCCGGGAGGCGCTCGCGAAGCCCGCGGACGAGCTGGATCGCCAGGTCGGTCTCGAGCAGGCGCTCCCTGAGGATCTTCCCGTTCGCGAGGTCGATGATCAGGGCACCGTTGCTGCAGATCGCGGAGCCGTCGATGCCGGCATCGTGCGCGAGCTCCGTGACGTTCGACGGGCCGCGTGCTGTGACGATTACGACGACGACGCCGCCCGCGCGCACCGCGCGGATCGCTTCGCGCGTGCGCTGGGAGATCGTCCCGTCGCTGCGGAGCAGCGTGCCGTCGAGGTCGATCGCCGCGAGGCGCAATGCGCTAGCCGAAGAACGCCTTGGCGACGGCGTACCACTCGGGAGTGACCGTCTTCAGCTGCGCCGTCGCCTCTTCGAGCGACACCGCGATCACGTCGTCGCCGCGAAGCGCCGCCATCTGGCCGAACTGTCCGGCATGTGCGAGCTCGGCTGCTTTCAGCCCGAACCGCGTCGCAAGCACGCGGTCACGTGGAGTGGGGGAGCCGCCGCGCTGCACGTGGCCGAGCACCGTGACGCGTGTCTCGAACCCGGTGCGCTGCTCGATCTCGTGGCCGAGGATCTCGCCGACACCGCCGAGGGTCACGTGCCCGAACTGATCGGTGGCCCGCGCCTCGCCGCCGACGACTCGGCTCTCGCCGCTCGCGTACGTGAGCTCGTAGCCCTCGCTGACGACGACGATCGAGAAGTTCTTGCCGCGGGCGTGGCGCCGGCGCAGCTCCTCGCAGGCCGCTTCGACGGTCATCGGCTGCTCGGGGATGAGGATCACGTCCGCGCCGCCGGCGATCCCGCTCATCACGGCGATCCAGCCTGCGTGGCGCCCCATCACCTCGACGACCATGACGCGGTTATGCGACTCGGCCGTGGTGTGCAGCCGATCGATCGCCTCCGTCGCGATGGTCACCGCCGTGTCGAAGCCGAAGGTGTAGTCGGTGCCCGAGAGGTCGTTGTCGATCGTCTTCGGCACCCCGACGACCGGGAGCTGGTGCTCGCTGAAGAGCTGCGATGCGACGCCCAGGGTGTCTTCGCCGCCGATTGCGATCAGGGCGTCGAAGCCGCGATCGTCGAAATTCTGCAGCACCTTGTCGACACCGCCGTCCATCTTGAACGGATTCGTCCGGCTCGTCCCGATGATCGTGCCGCCTCGCGGGAGGATGCCGGAGACCTCACGTGGGCCGAGATCCTCGAAGCGGCCTTCGACGAGGCCGCGCCAGCCTTCCAGGACGGCGACGCAGTCCCAGCCCTGATCGTCGGACGCGCGAACGACCGCGCGGATCACCGCGTTCAGTCCGGGGCAGTCGCCGCCACCCGTGAGGATCCCGATCGTCTTGGCCATGGACCTAAGTCAAGCAACTACGGCCGCGCGGCGAGCCGAGTTGTCCGGTCCGGCTAAAAGCCGGGCGGCGGAAACGCCCCTGGCTTCGGCTCTACCGGCATGGGTGTCCCTGTAGACAACGGCCGCCACCTGAACGCATACTGCGAGCATGTGCCGACGCCGCATCGCGCTGCTCGTCATCGGCAGCGCCCTCGGGATCGCGGCGCCGGCGGCCGCGAACCTGCGGGACAATCAGCCGCCGCCGCAGGCCGCTGCAGCGATGAAGGCCTGCCAGGACAAGGGGCTGAAGCAGGGGACGGACGCGTTCAGGCAGTGCGTGCAACAGCAGCTGGGCGGGGGCAACGGCGGGGGCGTCGGCGGGGGCGGGACGCAAGTGCCCTCGTCGGTAATCGATGCCTGCAAGGCGAAGGGCCTGACGCAGGGAACCGATGCGTTTGCCAAGTGCATCAGCTCGTTGTTCAACCCGCCGCCTCCGGCTGGGGCGGGTGGAAAGGCGCCGCCGCCTTCCCAACAGGCCGCGGTCGCCGCGTGCAAGGCAAAAGGTCTGGCCGAGTCCTCGAACGACTACATGCAGTGCATCAAGGAGCAGACCGCCGACGGGCCTGCGCTGACCCCGCAGCAGCAAGCCGCGACCGACGCGTGCAAGGCGAAAGGGATTCCGCAGTTCACCGATGCGTTCAAGCAGTGCGTCAACGAGGCGGCGAGCGCGCTCGCCAACGCTTCGTTGACGCCGAAGCAGCTCGCGGCCTTCGACGCCTGCAAGGCCAAGGGTCTCACCACGGCGAGCGATGCGTTGAAGCGCTGTCTCGATCAGCAGCTGACGACGGTCATCAAGACTGCCCGGCCCGAGGCGGAGGCCGAGATGAACGCGGCAATCGCGGCCTGCAACGCGAAGAACCTGAAGCAGGCTGACTTGCGGGCATGCCTCAAGGCGAAGCTCGGCGCTTAGCCCGACGCTCGGCACGAACAGAGCGCCGAAGGTGGGCGCGTCTAAACGTTTCCTGTGGATCGCCCCGCGTTCATCGAGCGCTTAAAAGCCGGGGGTACCACTGATGAGATGAAGATACTCAGACATATACACAGCAGGGTCGTCCTGCTCGTCGTCGTCGGGATCATCGCGCTCGGCGTAGGAGCAGGGTTCGCACTCGCAAACGGCAAGGCCGCGCCGATCGGCACGGGTGTCGTCGTCGTCGACACGAATCTCGCGTACCAGGGCGGTTCTGGAGCCGGCACCGGCATCGTCCTGACCTCGTCCGGCGAAGTCCTCACGAACAACCACGTGATCAGCGGCGCGACGACCGTCAAGGTCGTCCTCCCGGGCACGGGGCACAGCTATACAGCGCACGTCGTCGGCTATGACCGGACGGCGGACGTCGCCGTGATCCAGCTCCAGGGAGCGTCGAATCTCAAGACGCTGTCACTCGGCGGCTCGTCGAAGCTGACCGTGGGGCAGGCGGTGACCGCTCTCGGCAACGCAGGCGGCACGGGCAGCTTCACGTCGGCGGCGGGCACCGTCACGGGGCTCGGCAAGGCGATCACGGCGAGCGACGGCCAGGGCGCCTCAGAGCGACTGACCGGGCTGATCGAGACGAACGCAGCCGTCCAGCCTGGCGACTCCGGCGGCCCGCTGCTCGACAGCGGCGGACACGTGGTCGGCATCGACACGGCAGTGTCGACAGGCTACGGCTTCCAGCAGGCGTCGGCGGCCGACGCGTACGCGATCCCGATCGCCAAGGCCGTGACGATCGCGCAGCAGATCGAGTCGGGCAAGGCCTCCACCACCGTCCACATCGGCGCCACCGCGTTCCTGGGCGTCCAGGTCGTCTCGGTCGGCACCGGCGGCTACGGGGGGTACGGCGGCTACGGCTCCCAGTCGAGCTCCGGCGCCCTGATCGCCGGCGTGGTCTCCGGCGGCCCGGCGGCAGCTGCTGGGCTCGCGGCCGGCGACGTGATCACCGCGATCGACGGACATGCAGTCGCCTCGCCGACCGGGGTCACGTCGCGAATCCTGTCGCTGAAGCCCGGGGCGACGATCACGATCGCGTACGCCGATCAGTCCGGCGCAGGCCACACGGCGAGCGTCACGCT
>JAOPYX010000072.1 GCA_025964535.1 Actinomycetes bacterium
CGGTCTCAGGTGAGGCTCCGCCCTCTCCGGCGCTGATCGAGGAGTGCGCACGCTTCCTGCGTGTCCGGCCCGAGTACTTCCGCGAGTACCGCGAAGCACTGCCGCGCGCCGCCTGAGCCGTTACGCCGCTGCCGCCGAGTCTCCGGCGAAGCGCAACCGTAGGGTTGCGTTAGAATCGCGGTGTGAAACGTGCCCTCGTGCTTGGCGGTACCGGACAGATCGGCCGGGCAGTCGCGCCCCGACTCGCCGAGGACGGATGGGAGGTCGTCGTAGCCTCACGTTCCGGGTCGTTGCCGGGTGCGCTCGCAGAGCTCGGTGTTCGCGCGGCGCAGGTCGACAGGGATGTCGGCGATGAGCTCGAGGCGGCGATTGGCGACGGAGTCGATGTCCTCGTCGACGTTGTCGCCTTCACGCGTGAGCACGGTGAGCAGCTGAACCGACTGGCAGGCCATGTCGGCTCGGTCGTCACAATCTCGAGCGCGTCGGTGTACGCCGACGACGCGGGGCGGACGCTCGACGAGGCCGAGAGCATCGAGACGTTTCCGCGCTTTCCGGTGCCCATCCCGGAGACGCAACGCACGGTCGCGCCGTCGGACGAGACCTACTCGACACAGAAGTCCGCGCTCGAACAGGAGCTGCTCGCCGGCCCGTTGCCTGTGACGATCCTGCGTCCGTGCGCGATCCACGGGCCGGGCTCCGAGCTCCCGCGCGAGCTGTACTTCGTCAAGCGAATGCTCGACCGCCGCTGCGTCGTCGTGCTCGTGAGCAACGGCGAGAACCGTTTTCACACGACGTCCGCCGCGAATCTCGCGGAGCTTGTCCGGCTCGCCGCGGCATCGCCCGCGAAGCGAGTGGTCAACGGCGGCGATCCGGACCCGCCGAGCGTGCTCGAGATCGGGCGGGCCATCGCGGCGGCGCTCGGCCACGAGTTCGAGGAGGTGCTCGTCCCGGAGACCGGCTACGAGCGCAGGGAGTTGTCCAATCCTTGGGCCGTCCCGTTTCCACTCCTCGTCGACATGGGCCTCGCCGGGCGTGAGCTCGGCTATCGGCCCGTCACGACATACGCGGATGCAGTGGGCGAGACATGCGACTGGCTCGTCGAGGAAGGCGCGCATCGCGATTGGAGCGGCACGTATCTCGGTCGCTACTTCGACTATGCCGCCGAGGATGCGCTCCTCGCGCAACGGTAGGCTCCCCTCGTGGACGAGCTGCTCGCCTATCGCGATCGCTTCCCGATCCTCGCCGACTGCACCTATCTGATCAACCACTCGCTCGCGGCGATGCCCGCGGCGGCGGAGGCCCGGCTGCTCGAATACGCGCGGATGTGGCGTGAGCGCGGCGTCCGCTCGTGGGGCGAAGGCTGGTGGGAGATGCCCGTGACGATCGGCGACCAGTTGGCGCGGATCATGGGCGCGGCACCCGGCACGATCGTCATGCATCAGAACGTCACCGTCGCCGAGGAGATCGTGCTCTCGTGCTTCCGTACTGCCGCGCTCCGCGACGGCGGGACGCGCAACCGCGTCGTGTACGAGGAAGCCAACTTCCCGTCCGTGCGCTACCTCTACCAGGCCCAGCCCGACCTCGAGGTGGTCGCCGTGGAGGACGACCGTGCCATCGTCGACGCCATCGACGAGCGCACGCTGCTCGTGCCGATCAGCCATGTGCTCTTCAAGAACGCCGAGATCCAGGACGTCGAGCCGATCGTCCGTCGCGCACACGAAATGGGCGCGTACGTGGTGCTCGACTGCTACCAGTCGGCCGGCGTCGTTCCGTTCGACCTCACCGCGCTGAACGTCGACTTCGCCGTCGGTGGCAGCGTCAAGTGGCTCTGCGGCGGCCCGGGCGCAGGATGGCTGTACGTCAGGCCCGATCTCGCGGAGCGGCTCGAGCCCACGTTCGTCGGTTGGCAGGGACACGCGCGGCCGTTCGCGTTCGAGCCGGAGCTCGAGTACGCACCAGGCGTGCGACGCTTCCTGACCGGCACGCCGAACGTGCCCGCCCTCTATGCGGCGAGCGCGGGCTACGACGTGATCGAGGAGGTCGGTGTCGTCCGCATCCGCGAGCGCTCGCTCCGGCTCACGCAGCTGTTGATCGATTTGCTCGAGGATGCCGGCCTCGAGATCTCGAGCCCGCGCGAGCCCGCGCGTCGTGGTGGAACCGTGCTGGTGCGCACCCCCGACGATCCCGCCGTGCACCGCGAGCTCGGAGAGCGCGGCATCGTCTGCGACTTCCGTCCCGACGCGGGCATTCGGCTCGGGCCGCACTTCTACAACTCGGAGGACGAGCTACGCCAGACGGTTGCGCAGCTCGTGGACATCGTCGAGAGCGGGGCTTTTGCCCGCCATGCCGGAGCTGCCGCCCGCTTCTAAGTCGTAAATTAGGCGTTTGTGATTTAAAACTGAGGTAAAACTGGGATCATGAAGTTCCCGGTTTTCCTCGTCGCCATCCTCGGTGCCGTGTTTCTCGCGGATTCCGCGTTCGGTGCGCAGCTGATCGACCGCAATGCAACCGGCGTCAAGATCGCCGTCAACACGAAGGGCGAGGCCCTCGTGACGTATCACGCGGCCGGCAGGCTCAAGCGGGTGCTCCTGTGGGGCGCCATGGGCGCGAAGGTTCCGACACGCGGAGGGAAGCAGGAGAAGTTCAAGCTCGACTACTCCGGCGGATACGGGAAGTATCGAAACAACTACTGGAAGACGTTCGGCACGACGTGCGGCCAGTACGACGGACCGGCGATCCCGAACATGGTCGCGGCCTGCCGGGCGGCGGACGGCACATATTGGGCTGCGCAGAGCTGGCAGCAACCGCTTCCGAATCTCGGATATGCGCCGTGGACAGCTGCGCTGGCCGCCAACTGGCTCGAGATCTCGCACTGGACCGGCGACCTCGCCAAGCTCGAGTTCGGCACGAGCTGGGTCTACAGCGGCAGGTTCCAGACCCTGTTCGGACGCCTCACGTATGGCGGGAGCGGCGTGTACGGCTTCGGCACGACGCGGTACGGCGCGCCCACCGACGGGTTCGGCACGTTGATCTATCTCGACACCTACAACTCGATGTACGGCTCCGGCTGGAGACGCGAGAACTCGTTCGTGTCGCACAACCCGACGGGCGTCTTCTGTTACGGCTTCTTCACGTTCGATCCGACGAAGGGCGGCTACCAGCATCCGCCGGGCCAGACCTCGATGCGCGGGCCGGGCACCGGAACGCAGTACCGGCTGACCGCGTCGGGGCCGGGCGTCACGCCGAACATCGCGGTGATCGTGCCGGGGCTTCATCCGTTCGACAAGAACAACCCGGCCGACGTCGACTACGAGCGCCAGCAGTCTGCGGTGCTCGCTTCCTGGGGCGACAAGCAGTGTCGCGCCGGACTTTCCTGAGCGCCGGCTGACCGATGCCGACCCATGCTCGGTGTACCGTGCGGCCCTGGTGTCTCTGCCGCGTCGGCCACTTCTAGCACTGGCCGCTCTCGCGGCTGTCCTCCTCGTCGTCTCCGCCGCGAGCGGCGCCGCAGCTCCCGCGCCGATTCTCACGATCACGCAGGTGACGGCGGGCCTGAACGACAGCTCGAGCGGCGGCTACGAGCCGCCGGACGTCGGCCTCGCGGCCGGCTCCGGATTCGTGATGGAGCTCGTCAATCTCGCCGCACGGACGTGGCGCACCGGTAGCGGCGCTCCGCAGCAGATGGCGACGCAGGCGCTGAACGATTTCTTCCACGCCGGCACTGACCGGCTCACCGACCCGCGGATTCTCTACGACGCGCAGAGCAGCCGCTGGTTCGCGTCCATCTCCGACATCGACACGAACAGCGTGTTGCTCGCCGTCTCGCGCGGCAGCGATCCGAGCTCGGGTTGGAGCCTGTACTCCTATGTCGCCTCGGGCTGCCCCGACCAACCGCGGATCGGTCTGGCCGACGGTGTTCTCGTCATTGCCGCGGACGTGTTCAGGAGCTGCGACGAAGGCCTATCGCCGGCGTTCGGCGGCGAGCTCTGGATCGTCAACAAGCAGCAGCTCGTCGCCGCTGCCGCGAGCCCGGCGTTCACGACATACGGCCCCGACCGCGCATATGAGAGCCTCGCGCCGGTCCAGTCGATGTCTTCCACGGCGACGGAGTACGTCGTCGCCGTCGACAACCCGAGCTCGCGCGTCGTCCATCTGCTCAGCGTCGACGGCATTCCGCCCGCGGCCGTGCGCGTGCAAGAAGCGTCATCGATCCCGATCTCGCCGCTCACGCAGCCGCCGCCGGCGCAACAGCCGCCGGCCGGCGGCCAACGGCAGCCTTCGATCGAGACGAACGACGATCGCGTTCTCGACTCCGTCTGGGAGAACGGGAAGCTCTGGCTCTCTGCGAATACGGGCTGCACTCCTGTGGGCGACACGGCGCTGCGCTCGTGTGCCCGGGTGATCGAGATCGCGACCGCGACCAGGTCGGTGAACTGGGACACCGATCTCGGTGAGCCAGGCGCGCACCTCTTCTTTCCTGCGATCCGCCCGGACGCGTCCGGCAACCTCGTGATCGTCTACGGCGAATCGGGCGTCGCGTTGCTGCCCCAACTCGTCGCCCTCGGGCGTGCGCCCGACGGCAGCCTGACGACACCGATCGTGGTCGCCCAGAGTGTGGGCCAGCACGAGGGCGGGCGTTACGGCGACTACTTCGGCGCGGCGCGCGACCCGGCACATCCCGAGCTCGTCTGGGTTGCGGGGGAGCAGGGCATCGACGTGCAAGGGGCACGCGGCTGGAGCACGGTCGTCGCAGCAGCACAGGTCACGTCTGCCGGTGTGACGCCGCCGGTCATCCGCGGTGCTGCGCCGCCTGGCGTCAAGGCGCGTCCGGTGACCGGACGGGTCGGCGCCGCGATCCGTCTCTCCTACACGGCGCTCGACGACGGGGCGGCCGTTCGCCAGCGCCTCGTCGTGAGTGCGAAGAACACGGTCGTGTTCACGGTGATGACGACGCCCGGCAGGTTGAACATCGGCCAGGGCTATTACGTCCTGTGGCATCCGGCGAGGCGGCTGCGCGGGACCTTCTCGTGGTGTGTGCGCACGATCGCCGCCGACGGGACGCGCTCGCCGCAGAGTTGCTCGACCGTGACGCTCCGCTAGGAAGCGGTGAGGAGATCGACGAGCCGCTGCGCATAGGCCGGCGCCGTCGGCTCGTCCTCGTGCCGGAAGTAGACGTAGGTCGGCTCCGCGACACCGCGCACGCGCTCCGCGAGCTCTCGGAGCGCGACGTCGTCGTAGGGCGGTTCGCGCAGGCGGACGTAGCGGAACGGCGCCGGCGTATCGAGATCGTTCACGCGCACCGCGCCGGCCGCCGCGAGCCGTTCCTCGACGCCGTTCCACGACGGATGCTCGAGGTCGAACGCAAGGCGCAGCGACGGGTCGAGTGAGCCGAGGAGAAGCTCGATGACGCCGTCGTCGCGCGCGCTCTGCAACGACACGCGGACCGGGCCGAGCCTGTCGCCGAGCGCGCGAACGCGTGACTCGAAGACATCCAGCGAGCGCAGCCGGTTGCCGGGAAGCTTGGGCGCGAACTCGAAGCCGTCCGGCGCCAGCGCGGCCCAGCGCTCGAATTGCTCCTCGGCGGGGAGCCGGTAGCCGGTCGTATTGAGCTCGACGGTCGGAAATCGCCCGGCGTAGAAGGCCAGGAACTCGGCGGGATCGAGGCCGGCCGGATAGAAACCCGGACGCCAGGTCGGATAGGACCAGCCGGAGGTTCCGGCGAGCACTGCGCCGGCCGAGGTTCGGTTTACAGTGAGCGGTCCTTTGGCCACCGTCGAAACTGTGACAGTTCCCGTCGAAACCTTCACCGAGGAGGAGCGTGAGCGGCTCGCGCCGCATTTCACGAACCTCGATCGGCCGGTCTTCGGCCTCGTGAACCTCCCGGAGACGGTGAAGGGCGCGATGTTCGCCCGCTACTCCCGTTACCCGGGGACGCTACGGCGGATGTTTCTCGACGAGTTCGCCGATTCGCTGCCCGAGGTATCGGGAATCGAAGGCGTCGAAGGACAGCGTGCCGCGGAGCTCTACGAGCGGATCTTCCTCGGCTACGGCGACGACTCCGTTGCGCAGCTCGGAGGCGCCCACGTTGCGATGGAGTGGACGTCGAACGTACTGACGAAGATTCTCCAGCGGCCGCGCCTTGCCGCATACCTCGAGCAGTCGACGCGCTATATCGCCTATGACACCCAGCTCCACGGATTCGGCTACCGGTATCACCGAGACGCCCGCTTCGGTCCGGAATACGAACGCGCGATGGACGATCTGTTCGCGACGTACAGCAGGCTGCTCGACGGCGTGTCGGGGTGGGTCGACGGTGAGTTCCCGCGCAGCGCCGACGAGTCCGCCGCGGCGCACACGCGTGCGGTGCGTGCGAAGGCGCTCGACCTCGTGCGCGGCCTCCTGCCCGCGGCGACGCTGTCGCACGTCGGCATCTACGGAAGCGGTCAGACGTACGAGCAGCTCGTGCTCCATCTGCTCGCGCATCCACTCGCCGAAGCGCGTCTCTACGGGAACCTTCTCCTCGAGGAGCTGCAGAAGATCATCCCGAG
>JAOPYX010000074.1 GCA_025964535.1 Actinomycetes bacterium
CTCGACTCCGCCCAGTCCACGCTCGCGCCGACGGTCGGCAGCGGTCGTCTCCAGCACACGGACGCCTCGCTGCAGGTGCGCGTGCCCGACGTCGAGCACCTCTCGAGCGCGACACGGGCGGCGACGCAGATCGCGACGTCGCTCGGCGGCTTCGCACAGTCGGTCGATTACAAGACGCCGAAGGGCGGCAGCGGGACTGCGTACCTCGAGCTGCGGGTGCCGGCACAGAACGTGCAGCGCGCGCTCCAGCGGCTTGCCGGGCTTGGGACGCTCGTCTCGCAGGACGTCTCGGTGAAGGACCTCGAGCATGCGCTCCAGGTGGAGTCACAGCAGATCGCGCAGCTGCGCCGGAGGGTCACCGCGCTCCAGCAGGCGCTCGCCGACCCGGCGCTCCCGGACGCGCAGCGGGTGCTGCTCCAGATCAAGCTGGCCGAGTCGAAGCGCGCGCTCGCGCAGCGACTGCAGGCACGGAAGGGGACGGTCACCGCCGGAACGATGGCGCGGATCTCACTCGTCCTCGGCACGGAGCGCTCCGTCGTCACGCCGCTACCCCATCGTGGGCGCATGAGCCGGATGCTGCACTCGGCGCTCGGGTTCCTGGGGCTCGAGGCGATGGTGGCGCTCTACGCCCTGATCGTGATCAGCCCGCTCGCCATCCTCGGCGGCCTCGCGTGGGCGCTCGCCCGTGAGCGCCGCCGCCGGGACGAGCGGCGGCTCCTCGTCACCTAACCGTACGGGCCATCCTGCGGATTTGATGGAATGGGCCCGTGCCGCTGGCCGCTCTCTCCACAGGGAACATGATCGGGCTGTCGATCGTCGCCGCGATCTTCGTCGGCTTCGCCCTCGTCTCGTCGTTCGTCGTGCCGCGTCGCAACCCGGATTTCCCCGGGAAGAAGGGGATCGGCGTGTTCGCGATCGTGTGCGTCGCCCTCTTCGTGGCGCAGATCACGGCCGTGCTGGTGTTCGGCGTCGAGAAGGAAGCGAAGGCCGCAGAGGCCACTGGAGCGCAGGGCGGGGCCGCGCACACGCTCGTGGTACAGGAGAACGAGTTCCACGTCCTGCTGCCCGCGCTGAAGACGCTGTCCCCGGGGAGCTACACGTTCGAGGTGAAGAACGTCGGCAAGATCCCCCACGATCTCGCGGTCCAGGGCCCGAAGCTGACAGGTACGCCGAAGACGCCGACGATCGCTCCCGGCAAGACCGCCAAGCTCACGGTCTCGCTCACCCAGGGCTCATACACGTTGTACTGCACCATCCCGGGCCACCGCGCCGCGGGCATGGTGGCGAAGATCGCGGTCGGTTAGTCCTCCCGAAACGCCCGCGACCGGCCGAGGCCGGTCGCGATGCGAAAAGCGGAGAGGGCGGGATTTGAACCCGCGAGGCACCTTTCAGCACCTACGCGATTTCCAGTCGCGCTCCTTAGACCGCTCGGACACCTCTCCGTGCGCGAACGCCTGCGCAGCGTAACTCCCAGGCTCGCGAATCCGTCCTGTCAGGTGCCGTAGAGGTCGCGCGTGCTACTCGTGTCGCGTGCGCGCCCGCCTCGCAATCGCCGTAGCCCTGGCCGGAGTCGTGGCGGCGTGCGTGGCCGCGGCGGCCTCCTCCGCGAGCGACCTCACCGGTGCGGTCGGCGTGTACCGCTTCGCCGGCGGCTCGGCTGCCGCGCTCGTCCAGCAGGACGGCGCGCTCCGCCTCGTCGACTACCGAACCGGTGCGCTGCGCCAGCTCTCGCAGCAGGCCCGAGGGCTCTTCGTCGGCGGTCCCGGCGTATCCGTGCCGTCGCCTGTCAGCGTGCGCGTCGCTCTCGGCCAGAGTCGAGCAGGAAGCGTCACGTCCGTGCGCATCGACGGGCAGACGGCGACGCGCGTCCGGCTCGTCACACGATCGGCGACGTTCGCCGGCAACGGTGTTCAGATCGCGGGCAGGCTCATCCTGCCGGCGGGTACCGGCCCATTCCCCGCAGTCGTGATCGTTCCCGGCTCCGTGCCGGCGCACCGCGACACGTACGACCTCTGGGCATTGTTCTTCGCGTCGCGCGGCTTCGCGGTGCTCACGTACGACAAGCGCGGCGTCGGCGGCTCGACGGGGCAGTACGTCCGCGCGGCAACCGACGAGAACCTTCGCAACCTCGCATCCGATGCACTCGCCGGCGTCGAGTGGCTTCGTCACCAGCGCAACGTCGATCCACACCGGATCGGGCTCTCCGGTGGGAGCCAGGCCGGCTGGGTCATCGCGCTCGCCGCGTCCCAGTCGACTGATGTGCGCTTCGCCGCGATGCAGTCGGGCCCGGCGATGTCGGTCGGGCGTCAGCTCGTATACAGCGCACTCACCAGACAGGGGGCCGCCGATCCGAGCGACGAGCAGATCCATGCTGCGCTCGACGCCGCACCTGTCAGCGGCTTCGATCCGCGCCCCGCGCTGGCCGGACTGAAGATTCCCGTCCTGTGGCAGCTCGGAACGGTGGACAAGCGCATGTACACGCCCGAGACGCTCGCCAACCTCGTTGCGATCACGGCCGGCGGAGGACACGACTTCACCGTGCGCCTGTACCCCGGCGGAGCTCACTCGCTTCGTCTGACGGCCCACGGGCTGATCTCCGAGGAGACGACCTCTCCCGGCTTCGTCTCCGGCGTGTTCACCGACCTCGCGACCTGGCTGCGCACTCACACGAGCAGGTAGCCCGGGCCTTACGGAAAGACGTAGGGGATCGTAAGCGTCGCGGCCGTCAGGAGCACGATCGACACGACGCGGATCGCTCCGTCGGC
>JAOPYX010000093.1 GCA_025964535.1 Actinomycetes bacterium
TGGGACTCGCCGAACTCCGCCGGCATCGTGATCGACGCGGTGCGCATGGCGAAGCTCGCGCTGAACAACGGCGTCGCCGGCTCGCTCGTCGGGCCGAGCTCGTACCTGATGAAGTCGCCGCCGGAGCAGATCGTCGACGACGAGGCCTACAACCTCACCGAGAAGTTCATCGAAGAGAACCGCCGGCAAGTCGCCACCGAGGCGCCGACGCCGACGCCGGCTGCCTAGCTCTCTCGCCCCCGTCTCATCGGAACACGGCCCGGGGTCTGACCCCGGGCCGAGCCGTTTCTAGGGCAGCCCGTCGAGCCACGTCGCCGGTTGCCCGGCCTGCACGCGCTGCTCTGCCGAGAACGCGATCTCGAGCGGGCCGCGCTCCGAGCCGTGCGAGGCGAGCAGCGGATCGGGGCCCGGCTCCAACACCACAGCGCAGTGGCGGCCGGGATACCGCCCCCAGACGACGATGTCGCCCGGCTGCGCGACGCCTCGGGGGATGTGCGGCAGGTGTCTCAGCAGCGTCCCCGTATAGCCCTGGCCGATGTACCCGAGCCCGTTCGGGTCGGGAGCGCCGGCCAGGAAGTAGCAGAGCGTCGCGAAGCCGGAGCAGTCGGTCGCGAGCGGCAGGGCTCGCCGAAGCGGCATGGGCCGCACCTCGGCGTAGTGGATCCGCGCCTCGTTGCGGACACCCCACCGAGCGACCCCCACGATCTCATCGCGGACGCTCATCTGACGGCCAGGTCGACGCTACTACACTCGGAAGCAGGGATGGCACTCCGCGTCGCCCTCGTGACCCCTTTCTCCTGGTCGCAGCCGCACGACGTCAACGAGCACGTCGCCGGGCTCGCCGGAGAGCTTCGCGTGCGTGGACACGCCGTCACCGTGCTCGCGCCCTCGAACCGTGCTCGCGACCTCGCCGCCGGACGACGGGCGCTGGCGGGCGGCGCGGACGCGGAGCTGGTCGCCCTCGGCCCCGCGCTCCCGATCGCCCGCGGCACGCGGCTCGGCGTCCCCGTCGGTGTCCGCGCCAACCTCTCCGTCGCGCTGGGCCGCGGCGCGTTCGACGTCGTGCACGGCTTCGAGCCGGGGCTGCCGAGCCTCTCCTACCTCGCCCTGCGCGACTCGACCGAGCTGACGGCGGCGACGTTCGTCTCACCCGAGCGACTCGGCTACCCGCCGGGCCGGGCCCAGCGCGAGCGCCTGCTCGGCCGGCTCGACGCCCTGCTCGCGACGAGCGAGGAGACGGCGGAGGCTGCGGCGCTCCGCTTCCCGGGCCGCTACGAGCTCGTGCCGAGCGGGATCGACCTCGATGCCTTCGCGCCGGCTGAGAAGCGCAAGGTCGTGGTGCTCGAATGGCGGCAGGCCGAGCGCCCGCTGCTGCGCGCCCTCGTCCGAGAGCTGGCCCCCCAGAGCGACTGGGAGCTCGTCCTGCTGCGCACCCGACCGCTCGGCGGCCGCCCCACGCTTCCCCGGGCCCTTCGCGGCCGCGTCCACGTGCGCACGGCGCTCGACGCCGAGAGCCGCGCCGCCGTGCTGCGCGACGCCGCCGTCTTCGTGCCGGCCTTCGACGGGCTCTCCCGCGTCACCCTCGAGGCACAGGCGTCCGGTGCCGCCGTGTCCGCACCCCCTGGGCGCGCGCTCCAGCCCGAGCTCGCGGCCGCCGAGGCCGCACGGCTCATCGACGACGAGGCGTTCCGCTCGCGCCGCTCGGACGAAGGGCTCGAGATCGCCCGGGGCGAGAGCTTCGGAGCCCTCGCGGATCGCGTCGAGACCGTCTACGCCTCGCTCGAGCGCCGCCGCCGTCCCGCGGCCCGGCCCGCGCCGCTCGAGGGCCGCGACTGGATCGTCGTCGACCTCCACATGCACACGACGTGGTCACACGACTGCTCGATCGAGGTGGACGACCTGCTCGACCACGCGGAGGAGGAAGGCCTCGGCGCGATCGCGATCACCGACCACAACGTGCTCGGAGGCGCCCTCGAGGCGGTCGAGAAGGCGCGTGCCCGCAAGCTCACGGTGATTCCCGGCGAGGAGGTGAAGACGGCCTCCGAGGGTGAGGTGATCGGCCTCTTCCTGAAGGAAGAGATCCCGCGCGGCATGTCGTTCGCCGAGACCGTCGCCGCGATCCGCGCGCAGGGCGGCCTCGTCTACGTCCCCCACCCCTTCGACCGTCTGCACGCGATTCCCGACGCGGCGACGCTGCACCGCCATCTCGGCGAGATCGACGTCTTCGAGGTCTACAACGCCCGCCTGCTCTTCGAGGGCTACAACGTCGAGGCGCTCCGGTTCGCGCGCAAGTACAACCTCACCGCGGCCGCCGGATCGGACGCGCACGTACTCCAGGGAGTAGGCACGGGCGCCGTCAAAATGCGCCGTTTCCAGGGCCCGGAGGAGTTCCTGGTGTCGCTCCG
Source organism: Actinomycetes bacterium (assembly GCA_025964535.1). GTDB lineage: Bacteria > Actinomycetota > Thermoleophilia > Gaiellales > Gaiellaceae > Palsa-739. The sequence continues at coordinate 2,406 of JAOPYX010000093.1, forward strand.
GAGCGCCGAGATCCTGCGCCGTCCAAAGTCCCTCGCATATCTCCAGGGGCTCAAGTGGGTGGCCCAAGCCAAGGAAAGGGTGCGCTAGGAGCGAACCTCAGTGGGGCTCCTGTGACTGTGGCGACAGACGAAATCTATGAGAAGTACCTGCAAAAGGCGATCACCGAGATCAACGCTCTCGGTGACGAAGTTGCACAGGCCGGCGCGGGCACACGCGTCCCCGTCGTCGGCTCGGGACATCCGCTCGCCGACGTCTTCCTGCTGAAGTACGCGCCTCGCGCATCCGAGCTGCAGGAGGGCGTCGCCTTCTACGGACGCGCCGGCAACGCGCTCCTCAAGTCGCTGCAACGGCTGCGCGTCGACCCGATGGCCATCTACGGCACGAACTGCCTCAAGTTCGCCGACGGTGACGAGGAGGAGTCGCGGCCCTTTCTGCTTCGCGAGCTCCACATCGTGCAGCCGAAGCTCGTCGTGGCGATGGGGGAACCGGCACGGGTGTTCCTCAACAGCGTCGCGTTCCCGCTCTCGAGTGAGATCTCGGCAAGCACTGCCGAGCTGCAGCGCTTCACGCCGACGATCCAGGCGCTCGTGACGCCGGACATCGACGAGGCGCTCGACGAGGCGCCGGCGAAGACGGCCTTCTGGAACGCGTTCAAGCTGCTCGGCACGTGGTGGGCCGAGCTACCTCCCTACTAGCCCGCCGGCGCGTCGCGGCCTTCGTCGTGACGTCCGCCGCCGTGCTGGCGTGGTACGTCGTCGCGCCCCACCTCGAGCCCCAGCGCGTCTGGGTCGAGATCGCGATCGTGGCGCTTGCCGTCCTTCCCGGGACGCTCTTGCTCGTCCTCATCGCGCTGCCGCTGTGGTCGAGACGGTGGCTCATCGCCGCGGCGGTCGCGCTGGCGCTGATCGCGTTCGGCTGCACCGAGGCCGGCTGGGGACTGGCGGCCAACTTCGCCAAGCTCTGGGCTGCCGTCTTCGCCGGCTGGGCGTTCGTCCGGCTCTTCGAGGAGCTCTCGTGGGTGGCGCTGATCGCGGTGATCGTTCCGATCGTCGACGTCCTGTCGGTCTGGCGCGGCCCGACCCGCTCGATCACCTCACACCACATCCACGTGTACGAGAACGTCGCCATCGCGTTCCTCGCGCCCGGCGGCCCCTTCTACTTCGGGCCACCGGACATCCTCTTCTACGCGCTCTTCCTCGCCGCGGCGCAGCGGTGGAATCTGCGGGTCGTCTGGACGTGGGTCTCCTGCACCGGGATGTACGGCGTCGCGATCGCAACCGCGTATGCGGTGCACAAGAACGGCATTGCGGCGCTGCCGTTCCTCTCGTTCGGCTTCCTCGCGCCGAACGCCGACCTGCTCTGGCGGTCTATCCGGTCGGGCCGTTCGTCGTCGGCGGCGGCGGCGCCCTAGCCGGCTTCCGCGGCCGGTGTCCGGGCGCGGTGCTGAGCGCCGTCTCGCCGATCGAGAACGGTGAGCGGAACGATGCGATCACCGCGAGCACGATCGCCGTGGAGACGGCGAACCAGCCCGACGGCGAGTCGTAGCCGCGCAGCACCATCAGGAAGCCCAGTCCCACGGCGGCGAAGCCGAGCAGCCAGGCCGGCCCCTGTTGCCACAGGTGGAACTTCCTCGTCGCGCCGGTCACCTGCACGTGCAGGTTGGCGTCGGTCGTGATCTCCGCAGGATCGATCCGGGCCGCAACCGGAGTGACGTCGTCGTTCGACATCGTGCCCTCCGTGTCCCGTCGTTGACGCCCGGGAGACTACTTCGTTCGTTCGAGCAGCGCCACCGTCTCGACGTGCGGCGTGTGCGGAAACATGTCGACAGGCTGCGCGCGCAGCAGCTCGTAGCCGTACTGCTCGCGCAGGATCTTCACGTCACCCGCGAGCGTCGTCGGGTTACACGAGACGTAGACGATACGCGGCGCGCCGATCGTGCCCAGGCGCTTCAGCGCCTTGCCTGCGAGCCCTGCCCGCGGCGGATCGACCACGACGACGTCGGGCGCGCCCGAGCGCTCGAGGAGGTCGTCGACGACCTGGCCGACGTTGCCGGCGAAGAACGCCGCATTGGTGATCGCGTTCAGCTCGGCGTTCTCGAGCGCGCAGGCGACCGACTCCTCGGAGACCTCGATCCCCCACACGGTCAGCGCGTCCTTCGCGAGCGACAGGCCGATCGTGCCGATGCCGCAGTAGAGATCCCAGACGGTCTCCTTGCCGGTGAGCTGCGCGGCGTCGCGCGCGAGCGCGTAGAGCTGCTCCGCCATGAACGTGTTCGTCTGCATGAACGCGTTCGGCCGGACGCGGAAGCGCAGGCCGCCGAGCTCCTCCTCGATCGCCGGCTCGCCCCAGAGGAGCTCGGCCGGCAGGTTCGTCACCTCCGCCGGCCGGTCGTTCACTGCCCAGTGGATCGAGCGCACCTCGGGGAACTTGCGCAACACCTCGATGAAGTAGCCCTTCTCGAACTTCTCCCCCGGGGCGGTGACGAGCTGCACGAGCGCCTGACCCGTGTTGCGCCCCTCGCGCACGATCAGGTGGCGCAGATAGCCGCTGCCGTCCTCCTGCGAGTACGCGGGCAGGCCTTCCTCGCGCGCCCAGTCGCGCACCGCGTTGCGGATGCCGTTGCCGACGTCGGTCGTCAGCCAGCACTTCTCGATGTCGATCACCTCGTCCCAACGGCCCGCCTTGTGGAGGCCGAGCACGGGGCCGTCCTCCGAGGGCGCGAACGAGTACTCCATCTTGTTGCGGTAGAAGAAGATGTCGGGCTTGCACGGGAGGATCGGCTCCAGCGGCGGCTCCGCGATGCCGCCGATCCGCTGCAGCGCGTCGCGCACCTGCGCGTGCTTCTGCTCGATCTGGGCCTCGTAGGCCAGATCCTGGAAGCGGCAGCCGCCGCACGTGGGGTAGTGCTTGCACGGCGCCTCGACGCGGAGCGGCCCCGACGAGAGCACGTCGGTGGCGAGCGCCTCCGCGAAACCGCGCTTCACCTTCGTCACGCGTGCTCGGACCCGGTCGCCCGGTAAGCCGCGCCGGACGAAGACGACGAAGCCGTCGTGCCGCGCGACACCGTTGCCGCCGAATGCCAGCGACTCGATGTCGAGCTCGAGCTCTTCGTTCATCTTGACGGGCGCGGCCATCGAGCCAGCGTAACCGTCAGCCCGCGAGGGCCGTTTCGCGACGACTCAGCCGAGCGAGGTGACGAAGACCTTGCGTTCGCGCGGGCCGTCGAACTCGCAGAAGAAGATCCCCTGCCACTGACCGAGGGCGAGCCTGCCGCCGTCGAGCGGGACGAGGATCTGCGTGTTCATCAGCGACGCCCGTACGTGTGACGGCGCGTTCGGGCCGTCGGGGTCCTCGACGTGCTTCCAGTCCCAGCCGTCGTCGACCACCTTCTGCAGCGCGTTCTCGAGGTCTTCTGCCACGAGCGGGTCCGCGTGCTCGTTGATCGTCACGCCCGCGGTCGTGTGCGGGACATAGACGAGGGCGGCCGCGGCTCCGTTGGCGTCGGTGAGGGCCGCCTGGACCAGCTCCGTGATGTTCACGAGCTGGGTCTTGCGCTCGGTCTTCAGATTGATTTCATGCACACCGCTATCCTAAGCGCGCCGTGCCGGTGCCGCTGACGCAACGCCAGCTCGACGCGCTCCGCGCGGACGCGGACCGCTTCATCGCGGAGCTCGACGAGGAGGCGTACCTCCACTTCGCGGGCATCAAGGACACCTACGACCTGGTGCCCATCTACGAGCGCCACGCCGAGCTCACGAAGCTCGACACGGCCCTCGGGATCGGCGCCTCGGTCAACGGGGGCCGCAATACCCGCGAGCTCTGGCGGTTCGCCTGCGAGGGCTACCTCGGCAACTTCGTCAACCAGGAGCAGGAGAAGATCGCCGAGCTGGAGGCGAGCCTCAAGGCGACGGTCGACGGCGAGGAGATCCCGTACCGCAACATCCGCCCGGCGATCTCGAACTCCGAGGACCGCGGCCGGCGCGAGCGGCTCGAGCGCGCGCGCAACGAGTTGACCGAGGAGCACATGAACCCGCTCTACCTGCGCGCGACGCAGGTGGTGCACCGCGAGACCGGCCGCCTCGGCGCAGCGAACTACACGGAGCTCTACCGCGGCTTCCAGTATCCGCTCGACTCGCTCGCCGACCAGTGCCGTGCATTCCTCGACTCGACCGAGCGGCTCTGGGAGGATGCCGGCGACCGCTTCTTCCGCAGCCGCATCGGGCTCGGGCTGGGCGAGCTCGAGCGCTGGGACGCCGCCCGCGTGTGGCGCGGCGTGACGTGGGACGCTGCCTTCCCGAAGGAGCGGATGGTGCCGGCGCTCGAGGCGACGCTCGCCGACCTCGGCGTCGACCTGCACGCGCAGCGCAACGTCGAGCTCGACCTCGAGGACCGGCCGAACAAGACGCCGCGCGCGTTCTGCGTCCCGATCGAGATCCCGGACCGGGTCATCCTCGTGATCAAGCCGCAGGGCGGCCCCGACGACTGGCGCGCCCTCTTCCACGAGGCCGGGCACACCGAGCACTTCGCGCACACGTCGCCGTCGCTGACGATGGAGGAGAAGCGGCTCGGCGACAACGCCGTCACGGAGGGCTGGGCGATGCTGCTCGAGCACCTCACCTTCGATCCGGTGTGGCTCGAGAAGCGGCTCGACTTCCCGCGCCCGCACGAGTTCGCCGCAGAAGGCGCGACACAACTGCTCTGGTTCGTCCGCCGCTACTGCGCGAAGCTGCTCTACGAGATCGAGTACCACGCCGCACCGGACGTGACGGCGATGCGTCCGCGCTACGTCGAGCTGCTCAGCGACGCGCTGAAGGTGACGCCGAGCGACACGGACTATCTCGCCGACATCGACGAGGGTTTCTACGCGTCGCAGTACCTCCGCTCCTGGGCGTTCGAGGCCCAGCTGCGCGCCTTCCTGCGCGAGAAATTCGGCAGCGCGTGGTTCACGCGCAGGGACGCCGGCTCGCTGATCCGCGAGCTCTGGGCGGAGGGGCAGAAGCCGACCGCCGACGAGATGCTCCAGGAGGTCACCGGCGCGTCGATCGAGCTCGAAGCCGTGGCCGACCGGATCCGCGAAGGCCTCGCTGCGGGCTAGCAGCTAGCTCTTCTCGATCGCGTCCTTGATCGAGGTCACGAACGCATCGGCACCCTTGCGGGCCGACCGTAGCGCGATCGGCTCGAGAACCTTGCCGAGCAGACCGCGGCCCTCGAGGACGTTGAAGAACGTCAGCTTCGTCCCGCTGCCGGCCGACTCGAGGTCGTAGCCGCCCTCCGGGACAGAGACGGGTGACGTCTTGGAGAGCTCCGTCCAGCGGATCTTCGTCGGCTGCTCGAACGCCGTCAGCTCGAACTCGTGCTTCGCCGTCATCGGGCCGTCTTTCGCCGTGCTGGCGTAGACGGTTCCCACGCCGGAGGGCCCGTCGGTGGTCTTCGCGATCTCGACGATCCGAGCGCTGAAGCGCTTGTCGTTCTCGCCGTCCGCGAGAAATGCGAATACCTGCTCGATGGGCCGGTCGATCGTCGCCGTTGCTCCAAACCGTCCGGACATAACGCCTCCTTGGATCGGTAAGACTCCGGTTTCGTGCTCCCCCTCAAGGACAACGTACCGACGCGGTCGACGCCGGTCGTCACGATCGGCCTGATCGCAGCCAATTCGCTCGTCTGGTTCTGGGAGCTGAGCGGCCGGGGCGTCGACTACCACGTGCTGAAGGACGGCTACTACCCCTGCTCCTTCGAGGGGCCGTGCCACGTGCCGGCTCCGATCCCGATCCACCCGCTGCCCTGGTACGAGGGCGCCTTCACCTCGATGTTCATGCACGCGAGCTGGCAGCACATCCTCGGGAACATGCTCTTCCTCTGGATCTTCGGCAACAACGTCGAGGATGCGCTCGGCAAGGTCCGCTTCCTCGCCTGGTATCTCGTCGCCGGCCTCGCGGCGACTGCCGCGCAGACGGCGGCGACGCTCGGCGTCGGCAGCGTCCTGGATGCCAGCATCCCGAACATCGGCGCAAGTGGCGCGATCGCCGGCGTGCTCGGCGCCTACTTCGTCCTGCTCCCGAGCGCCCGGGTGCTCACCCTGATCATCATCGGGTTCATCTTCATCCGGGAGATCCCGGCGGTCTTCTTCCTCGGCATCTGGATCCTCCTGCAGCTCTGGTCGGGCGGCCTCTCGCTGCTCGCGCCGCAGGCCGGCGGCGGCACCGCGTTCTTCGCGCACATCGGCGGCTTCGTCTTCGGCCTCGCGACGATCAAGTTCGTGACGAAACGCCGGCCCGTCGTGCCGCCGTCGCGGTATCCCGTCTATTGAGGTTCGAGGAGCGCGTCGAGCGGGCCGTCGCCTCACTCCCCGCCGAGCTTCGGCAGGCGATCCGCAATGTCGAGATCACGGTCGAGGACGAGCACCCGGACGATCCCGACCTCTTCGGCCTCTACGAGGGCGTGCCGCTGCCTGAGCGGGGCGACTGGGCGGGCGAGCTGCCCGACCGGATCCGGATCTTCCGGCTGCCGCTCGCCGAGTCGTTTCCCGACCCGGCCGAGCTCGAGGCGGAGATCCGGATCACCGTCCTCCACGAGTTGGCCCACTACTTCGGGCTGGACGAGGACCGGCTCGACGACCTCGGGTTTTCCTGAGGATCGAGCCGGAATGCGAGGGCTCCCGCCGGCGTTTTAGATGGCATGAGAACAGTCCGTGAGATCCATGAGGAGATCGAGCGCCTGAGCGACGAGAGAGTCGAGCTTTGGCACTCGCTCTCGAGCGAGTATGACCCCAAGGTCCGCGAGGAGATCCGCCGTATCGACACGGCTCTGGACGGCCTCTGGGACGAGCAACGCGCGCTTCGTGCGCGTGTCCGATTCGGGGATCGCGAGCAGATCGTTGCCCGCGCCCGGGTCGAAGAGCGGCTGGAGCGCGCCGCCTAGGTTGCGCGACGCGCCTGTCGGTCCTCGCCGGGGGTAACTCCCTCGGAGGGGGGATCGACAGGCGCGCCCTCCAGTTGGATTGTCTAGTAGTCGCCTGCGGCGTCGTTCAATGAGTTAAGGAGTCGCCGCGTTGGCCGGATCGTTGCTTTCGGAGTCCACCCTTGCCGAGCGAGACATGGCGCTCGTCTTGCGCGAGGCCGAGCTGAACCGGCGCGAGGCTGCCCTAGGGAGAGCGGAGGAGGCGCGCGCGGAGGACGAGGGGTCACTTGCGCGCGCGTCCTCGGCACTCGAGGCGGAGATCGAAGCCCGGCTTCTCGAGGTCGAACGGCGTGAGCGAGAGCTCGAGAAGGCAGAAGTGGCGCTGGGCGCACAGCGCGACCGGCTCGAAGCCGTCCGGCGCGAATACGACTCGCGGCGGGATGCGCTCGCCGAGCGCACGCGCGAGGTCGTCGCGGAGCGCAACCGCCTGCGCGACGAGCGGGCGCAGCTCATCTGCGCGAGCCTCGAGCTCGAAGAGCGTGAGCGGTCGGTCGAGGTGGCGGCCGCGCCGGCTGTCCCCGCGCCTATCGCAGCGCCCGAGCCGGCGCAGCAGTCCGCCGATGCCGACTGGTGGTCGAAGCAGCTCGGGTCGCCGCTCGAAGCGGCGTAGACGCCTCTACACTTCGGGCCGTACGGGGCGTTAGCTCAGCTGGGAGAGCGCCGCCTTTGCAAGGCGGAGGTCATCGGTTCGATCCCGATACGCTCCATTTTCGCTTCGCTGCGCTCGCTTCACGGGGGAAATCGCATCGCTCCGCTCGCTTCACGGGGGAAACCAGTTTCCCCCGTGGGCCCCCTTCTGGTGCTGTGCTCGCGGCCGGGCGCGTCACTGCTGCGCGGAACAAGTTCCGCTCCGCGACAATCTCAACGGACAGGTCTTGGGGCTGACTCCGGAACTCCTGATGCCCCAGAAGTGACACGCGAAATGGACATCCCACGTAGAAAGGCCCTCTTCACCCCCGAAAAGTCACAGCCGGGTCGGGGGCGAGGGCGCCCTAGCGGCGGCGCTAGGCTCATCGCGTGGCGGACATCCCCGAGCACGTCGCGACCAACCGCGCCTTCTGGGACGGGCTGGCGGACAAGTACGTGGACGCGGGCCGGCACAACTGGGAAAGCG
>JAOPYX010000044.1 GCA_025964535.1 Actinomycetes bacterium
CGCGATCGGCACCGTCGCCGCGTGGCGCCGCGGCGGAGGCTTCGACTCCGCCTTCATGCCGGTCTTCATGGTGTTCAGCGCCTTTCCCGTCTACTTCACGGGACTCGTCATCGTCTACTTCCTCGGCCTGAAGCTCGGTTGGTTCCCACTCCAACATGCATACGACAACGAGGTCACCCCAGGCGCGAACTTTCCCTTCATCTGGAGCGCGATTCGGCACGGCATGTTGCCCGCGCTCGTGATCGTCCTCGCGTACGCCGGCGGGTGGGCGCTGAACATGCGCACGGTGATGATCAACACGATCAGCGAGGACTACGTGGCGATGGCGCATGCGAAGGGGCTGCGCGACCGTCGCGTGATGACGCGATACGCCGCGCGCAACGCGATCCTGCCGCCGCTGAACGGCTTCGCGCCGCAGTTCGCGACGGCGGTCGGCGGCGTGGTCTTCGTCGAGCTCGTCTTCAGCTATCCCGGTGCCGGCCTGACGCTTCAGCAGGCGGCGCTCGGAAACGACTACCCGCTCACGCAGGCGCTGCTCCTCTTCTTCGCGTTGTGTCCGATCGTCGCGAACTTCGTGATGGACATCCTCAACCTCGTCCTCGACCCGCGCGTGCGGAGCGCGTAGATGTCGCAGCTTCTGCCCACGCCGATCGATCTCCCGCAGGCGGTTGAGCTCGCGCCGCTCGGCGTGCGGGTGGATCGCCGCCGGCGCCGTTTTGTTCCCGGCTGGCTCCGATTGCTCCTCGGCAACCCGAAGGGCCGCATCGGGATCCTGATGATCGTCGGGATGGTTGTGCTCGGCCTGATCGCGCCGCTGCTCGCGAGCCGCAGCTCGGCGGTCGACTTCTCACTGCTCGATGCGCGCCAGGCGCCGTCGTGGCACCACCTGTTCGGCACGACCGACCAGGGCGTCGACGTGTTCGCGCAGGTCGTCTGGGGCGCTCGGCGCTCGCTGCTGCTCGGTGCGGCGGCCGGTGCGCTCGCCACCGTGATCGCGACGATCCTCGGGGTGTTCGCTGCCTACGTCGGCGGCATCGTCGACGACCTCGTCAACCTCGTCACGAACGTCTTCTTCGTCATTCCCACGATTCCGCTGCTCATCGACATCACCGCCTTCCTTCATACGCGCGGGATGCTGGTGATGATCCTCGTGATCGCCGCAACGCTCTGGGCGTTCGAGGCGCGCATCCTGCGCGCGCAGGCGTTGACGCTGAAGAACCGAGACTTCATCGCTGCGTCGAGGGTTGCAGGAGAGTCGACCCGGCGCATCGTCTTCGGCGAGCTGATGCCGAACATGGTCAGCCGGATTGCCGCGGCGTTCGTGCTCGTGTTCTACGTCGCGATCCTCGTCGATGCCGGCCTCGAGTTCCTGGGGCTCGGGGCGATGGACAAGCCGAGCTGGGGCGTCGCGCTCTATTGGGCGACGGTCAACTCGAGCATGCTCCAGGGTGAGTGGTGGTCGTTCGTCTTCCCGGGGCTCGCGATCGGCGTCACGGTGCTCGCGCTGACCCTGATCCTCGCCGGCATCGACGAGGTGAGCAACCCGCGGCTTCGCGCGACTCGCGTGAGGCGGCACCTCGCCCGCAGAGCGCTCGGTAGGGCCGTCTGATGACGGAGGTGATCGAGCCGATGCCGGCGGCTCCTGCAATCCCTGCGCCCGGCGTGCCGATCATCGAGCTGCGGCAGCTTGCGGTCGAGTACGGCGCGGGGGACCGGAGCGTGCGCGCCGTCGACGGCGTCGACCTGGCGGTTCACGCGGGCGAAGTCGTCGGTCTGGCCGGCGAGTCGGGCTGCGGCAAGAGCACCGTTGCGAACGCGATCATGCAGATCCTGCGCCCCCCGGCGCGCATCGCGGGCGGCAGCATCCTCTTCCGCGGCGAAGACCTCGTCGACAAGGGGCGCGAAGAGCTGCGGCGCTACCGCTGGCGCAACGTCGCCATGGTGTTCCAGAGCGCGATGAGCTCGCTCAACCCGGTGATGCGCGTCGGCGACCAGTTCGTCGACATGATGCGCGCGCACGAGCCGGTCTCGCGGAACGCCGCGTTGGCGCGTGCCGAGGAGCTACTTGGCGTCGTCGGCATCGACCGCCGCCGCGTGCGTGCGTTCCCGCACGAGCTCTCCGGCGGGATGCGCCAGCGCGTGATCATCGCGATGGCGCTCGCGCTCGAGCCGCAGCTGCTGATCATGGATGAGCCCACGACGGCACTCGACGTCGTCGTGCAGCGCGAGATTCTCCAGCAGGTCCAGGATCTCCAGCGGGAGTTTGGCTTCGCGATCCTCTTCATCACGCACGATCTTTCGCTGCTGATCGAGTTCGCCGACCGGATCGCGATCATGTACGCGGGCGAGATCGTCGAGACGGCGCCGTCGGCCCGGCTTCAGGCGAGCCCGCGGCATCCGTATACGCGCGGTCTCATGGAGTCGTTTCCGCCGCTCACCGGGCCGTTGCGACGGCTGGTCGGCATCCCCGGGGCGCCGCCCGACCTCTCCGCTGTTCCGCCCGGCTGCCGGTTCCACCCACGCTGCCCGCTCTGCGTGCCGGAGCAGCCCGTGATGTTTGCGCGACAGACGACGGAGCGCCCGGTGTTGCGCGAGCTCGAGCCCGGCCACTTCGTTGCCTGTCATGCGGCCGGAGCATCGACATGAGCGAAGCGGCGCTCGAGGTTCGCCATCTTGAGAAGCGATTCGCCGCCGACGCCCGCTTCGTCGGTCGCCGCAGCTACGTGCACGCGGTCGACGACGTCAGCTTCATGCTCCGTCCCGGGACGATCACCGCGCTCGTCGGTGAGAGCGGGAGCGGCAAGAGCACCGTTGCACGCCTGCTCGCGCGTCTCTACGCACCGACGGCCGGGAGCGTGATCTATCGCGGCAAGGACGTTGCACGCGACAAGAGCCGTCGCTCGGTGCTCCGGTACCGGTCGCAAGTGCAGATGATCTTCCAAGATCCGTTCGGCTCGCTCAATCCGGTGAAGACGATCCGGCACCACCTCGAGCGGCCGCTGCGGATCCACGGCATCGTCGAGCGCGACGAGGTCGAGGACCGCGTGCACGAGCTCTTGCGCACGGTGGGTCTCGTGCCGCCGGGCCACGTCGCGGACAAGTACCCGCACGAGCTCTCCGGCGGACAGCGTCAGCGCGTGGCCATCGCCCGAACCCTCGCCGTCGAGCCGGTCGTCCTTCTCGCGGACGAGCCGACGAGCATGCTCGACGTGTCGATCCGCATCGGGATCCTGAACCTGATGCTCAAGCTGAAAGAGGAGCGGGACATCGCGTTCCTCTACGTCACGCACGATCTCGCCAGCGCGCGCTACCTGGCAGACGACATCCTCGTGATGTACGCAGGGCAGATCGTCGAGCAGGGGCCGATCGAGCAGGTGCTGGCCGACCCGCTGCACCCGTATACGAAGCTGCTTCTCTCGGCGGCCGCCGATCCCGAGGCGGGTGTCGAGACGAAGCGCATCGAGGTGCGCAAGGGGCTCGCCTCCGCCGCTGTCGACCCGCCCGACGGCTGCCGCTTCGTCGGTCGCTGCCCGCTCGCGATCGACGTCTGCTCACGCGTCACGCCTGCGCTGGTCGAAGCGCATCCCGGGCAAGCGGCCCGCTGCCACGTCACTGCGCCCGCTTCCGCAGGTATCGCCGCCGTCCCTTCAACGAGTTGAACGAGAGGCCCGAATGAGCAACCGAACATCCCACCCGAACATCGGCCTGATGCTCTACACCGTGCGCGACGAATGCGCGCGTGACCTCGAGGGCGTGCTGCGCGAGGTTGGCGCGCTCGGCTACGACGGCGTCGAGCTCTTCGACCTGCACGGTCACGACGCGGCGCTCGTCCGCGGTTGGCTCGACGAGCACGGCCTCGTCGCGGCGGGCCGTCATGCGGGCCTCGACGTGCTCGAGCAGGATCTGCCCGCGCTCGCGGAAGAGCTGCGCGTGCTCGGAACGGATCGGGTCGCGCTGAGCTGGATCGACCCGCCGGAGACCTCTGCCGACGCGCGCGCCGTCGTGGCGCGGATCGCCGCGGTCGCGCCGCGGGCGCAGGAGCTCGGGTTGCAGCTCGGGTTCCACAACCACTGGGGGGAGCTCGCACCCCTCGACGACGGCGTCACGACGCTCGACCTGCTCGCCGCGTTACCGCCGGAGCAGCTCTGGCTCGAGCTCGATCTTGGTTGGGCGTGGGAGGCGGGGGTCGACCCGGTTGCCTTGCTCGACCGCCTGGCGGGACGTTGCCCGCTCGTCCACGTGAAAGACCTTCGCTCGCGTGGCAGCCGCGAGTACTGCCCCGTCGGCGACGGCGCGGTCGGCTACGACCGCGTGCTGCCGGCCGCCGTGCGCGCCGGCGTCGAGTGGCTGATCGTCGAGCAGGACGAGGTGGACGGGCCGCCGTTCGAGGCGGTCGAGCGTTCGCTGCGGGCGGTACAGCGCATGGTCTCGGTGGCGGCATGAACGGCCCCGCGCGCGTCGGGCTCGTCGGTTGCGGCGTGATCGCGAAGACCTACACCGAAGGCTCCGCCGCGTTCGACTCGTTCTCCGTCGAGGCCTGCGCCGACAGCGACACTGCACGCGCGGTGTCCCTGGCATCCGAGCACTGCCTCGAGCCGATGTCGGTCGACGCGCTGCTCGCTTCGACGGATCTCGACGTCGTCCTCACCCTCACGCCCCCGGACGCGCACGCTGCGGTCGTCGGCGGCGCGCTCGCGGGCGGCAAGCACGTCTACACCGAGAAGCCGCTCACGACGTCGGTTCCCGACGCGCGCGAGCTGCTCGCGTCGGCCGGACGGCTCGGCCTGCGGGTCGGCTGTGC
>JAOPYX010000123.1 GCA_025964535.1 Actinomycetes bacterium
GAGCCTCTGCTCCCGTGAGGTTCGAGGCGCTGCCCGAGCAGCTGGAGGCGAAGAGCCTCCTCGCGTCCGCTCTCGCCGAAGGGCCGGCCCACGCGTATCTCCTGCACGGGCCGCCCGGCGTCGGCAAGCGTGACCTCGCCCTCCTGTTCGCCGGCGAGCTGCTCGGCGACCACGCGCGGGTGGCGCGCCGCTCGCACCCCGACCTCTACCTGCTCGAGCCGCTCGGCGACCAGATCCGGATCGACGACATTCGCGAGCTGCGCCGCGACCTGCACATGCGGCCCTTCGAGGCGTCACACCGCGTCTACCTCGTGTTCGGCGCCGACACGATGAACGAGGATGCGGCCGATGCGCTGCTCAAGGACCTCGAGGAGCCGCCTCCCTACGCGGTGATCCTCCTGGTGGCGAACGACGTCGGGCCGCTGCCCGAGACGATCCGCTCGCGGTGCCAGGCCGTCCCCTTCCGCCGCCTGTCGGAGCGCGCCGTGCGCGAGGCGATCCGCGCTCAGGCGCCCGAGCTGCCCGACACCGAGGTGACGACGCTCTCCCGCGTGGCCGGCGGCCGGCTCGATCGGGTCGCTCGGCTGCTCGATCCCGCCGCCGCGAAGCGTCGCGAGGCTCTGCTCGCGGTGGCCCGCGCGGTCTATCTCGACCCGGAGTTCGACGCCGGCGACGGCGCCGAGACGCTGCTCGCGGGCATCGCCGAGCGGGGGGTCGAGGCGAAGGAGAAGGCGGAGGAGTCGGTGGCGGTGCTCGAGCTCAGCGGACGGGAGGCGGAACAGCGCGTGCGCCGTGCCCAGCGTGGTGCAGAGCGGGACGAGCTGCTCGCGGTGCTCGAGGAGCTCGAGTGGTGGTATCGCGACCTCGTCGTCCTCGCGGCAGGGGCCGAGGCCGCTCTGGTCCACGTGGACCGCCTGGAGGAGCTCCGCACCGACGCGACGCTCGAGCGGCTGCTGGGGGCGGAGGCGGCCTGTGAGGCCGTGCGGGCGGCCTGGAGGCAGGCGGAGGAGCTCCAGCTCTCGACGCCGCTTGCCCTGGAGGCGCTCCTCCACCGGCTTCGGCGGGCGCTCGCCGGGCCGGCGCTTTCGCGGGTCTGACCGCAAGTTTTCCGTTCGGTTCCCCTCTTAGCTTGGAAACCGCTCCTTTCGAGCATGGGTATAGGAGGAACAACCGAATGAAGCGTCTCGCCCTCATTGCAGCTGTCACCGCGGTCGTCGGTGTCTGGCCCGCCGCCTCCAGTGCGGCAACCTTCAAGGGGGTCGTCGTCGCGAAGCAGCGCGGCGCGCTCCTCGTCGCATCGCCGGCCGGGCTCATTCGCTCCGTCAGCGGCACCGCCTCGATCGGCTCGCGCGTCGAGCTCTCCGGTGGGCAGGCCATCGTCATCGGCCGCGCGCACACCGCCCACCTCCGCGGGATCGTCGTCCGCCGCATCGGCACGACGGTGTTCCTCTCGAGCAACAAGCATCTCGTCGCGGTGCACACCGGCCGAAGGCTCTCGTCCGTGAGCACGACGCCGCCGATCACGACGAGCGTGAACGGCACGACAACCGGCACGCTGGCGCCCGGTGACCAGGTGTCGTCGACTGTGACCATCCAGAACGGCGAGCTCGACGAGAGCTCCTCCGAGACACTCGGTCACTCGAGCGCAGGTGACGTGCAGGTGCAGGCGGTCGTCGCCTCGATCGGTGCCGGAACCGTGACGCTCACGGTCGGCACGCAGACCCTGACGGTGCCGCTGCCGGTTGGCCTCACGCTCCCGGACTCGATGAAGGGGCAGACCGTGCTGCTCACGCTCTCGCTGAACGGCCAGAGCGGGAACGACGACGACGACGTGAACGACGACAACGGCGACAACGGCGGAGGGGACTGACCACGAGCTCTGCCGAACAGCCCGGCTCGCGCGGCCGCCCCGATCCGAGGGCGGCCGTCGCGTGGACCGAGGAGCTCTACCGGCTGCACTGGCGGCTCGTGACGGGGCTCTGCCGCGCCCTGCTCCGGGACACCGCCGAGGCCGAGGACGCGGCGCAGCAGACGTTCCTGTCGGCGCACCGCGCGCTCGTGAACGGCTCCTCCCCCGAGGAGCCTGCCGCGTGGCTCGCGACGATCGCGCGGAACGAGTGCTGGTCGCGAATCCGGAACCGCATGCGCGAGCCGCTGCCGACGGGGGACATCGACCAGGAGGCCTCCTCGTCCGACCCGCTCGCTGAAGCCATCCGCAACGCCGATCTGGCGGCGATGTGGAGCGCGATAGCGGAGCTCCCTCGCCAGCAGCGCGATGCGCTGCTGCTGCGCGAGTTCGGCGGCCTCTCGTACGAGGAGCTCGCCGGCGCGCTCGCCGTCTCGGGCCCCGCGGTCGAGTCGCTTCTCTTCCGTGCCCGGCAGGGTGTGCGTGTTCGCCTCAAGACCGCGTACGCAGGTGTGACAGGTGCCTCCTGGCTCGAGTCGCTCGCCCGTCTCGCCGGCGGCCTCGGCGGGGGGATGGCTCCAGTTGCGGCCAAGGTGGCGGCGGTCGGGGTGGGCGCGGCGGTCGCGACGGGTGGAGCCGTCGTCGGGCCGCGGATGCTCGACCACTCGACGCGAGGCCACCAGGTCGTGCGGCGCCACGTCGCGTCCGTCGCGACGCCACAGATCGCCGTGCAGCCGGTTCGGACCAGCCACGTCGCGGCGCCGACCCTGGCATCCCTCCGTCGGCCGACGGCGCAACACGCCGGGGGCGGGTCGTCGCACGACGACACCGCGAGCATCGCTGACGACCACTCGTCCCGCGGCGACAGCCATGGGTCGAAGGGGGAGGATCGTTCGATCGCCTCCGAGCACGCCCGCGAAAGCGACGATTCCTCCGGCTCGACCGTGAAGACGAGCACCACACGCAGGAACAGGCAGGTCGAGACGCCGGAGGCCGACCGGCCCGAGAGCGACTCCTCACCCGGCGACCAATCGCCCTCGTCGTCCGCTCCGGCGGACAACGGAGGGGTCGCGCCGACGACCACGAATCCGGTCGTCACGGTCACCGTCGCGATGGGGGACGCGCCGCCCACCCTGGGCGGCTCTACCCCGCCTGACGGCGGTTAGACTCGGGCCGTTTGCGCGTAAATATGACTTTGAAAAGGGTTGTCGAACCGGGTGACCTGACCCAAGATGTGCCTTCTGGCGTGCTCGGGCGGGGCTCGTCGACTTTCTCATTCAGGGGACGAGAGTTGTGGCTGTAGCACCGTCCATAGGTCGTGCCGACCGGGTCGAAGGCGCACCGGCTCCCGAGGCCGACCTCACGCGCGCGCTCTACGAGCAGTACGCGAACCAGATCTTCCGCTACTGCCTGCACCAGCTCGGCTCGCGGGAGGAGGCCGAGGACGCCGTCCAGAGCACCTTCCTCAACGCCTTCCGCGGCATCAAGCGGGGCGTCGTGCCGGAGCTCGAATCGGCGTGGCTCTTCAAGATCGCGCACAACGTCTGCCTCTCGCGGCGCCGCACCTCGTGGCGCCGGGGCCGGATCGAGTCGCCGACCGACTTCGACGTCGTCCAAGAGTTGGCGCCGGCGCCCTCACGGCGCGCCGACGAGCTGATCGGCCTGCAGGACGTCCTCGAGCAGATGCCGGACAACCAGCGCCGCGCGATCCTCCTGCGCGAGTGGCAGGGCCTTTCGTACCGAGAGATCGCCGAGGAGCTCGAGCTCACCCAGGCGGCCGTCGAGACGCTGATCTTCCGTGCGCGCCGCGCGCTCGCCGCCGGGCTCGAGCAACCGCCGCAGCCGAAGCGCAGGATCGTCCGGGGCGCCGACATCGGCAACCTCCTTGCCGGCCTGAAGTCGCTGCTGCTCGGCGGCGGTGCGGCAGTGAAGGTGGCTGCGACGGTCGCCGTCGTCAGCGCCGGCACGGTCGTCGCCGCGGCTCCCATCCAGCAGCACCGAGCGCCGATGCACGCCCCGGCGTCGCCGGTCTCGTCGGCGCCTCCGGCGGCAACCGGATCGGCGCCCGGCGGCCCAGTGGTGAGCCCAGTGGTGAGCGTGGCCGGACCGTCGGCGGCGTTCCCCGCGAAGACCGCAGCGCACCGGCGTGCCCGCTCCGGCCTTCAGTTCCTTGCAGTGCGGGCCTTCGGGCAAGTCACCGGCACGACGACATCCGACACGGTCGTCGTCCAGACGCCGACCGAGACGACGGCTCCCCCCGCCGGGCCCGGGCCCGCGGAGACGCCGGCCGCCCCCGCCGTGCCGTCGTCCCAGGCGGCGGCAACGCCTGCGGCCGACACGCATGGAGAATCGCAGCACGCAGCGGCGGTCGTGCCGACGCCGGCAGCGAGCGACAAGACCTCTGCGGAGACGAGCAAGGCTGACACGTCGTCCGGTCACGGCAGCTCGAGCGGAGGCAGCAACTCCTCGCAGCAAGGAGCGGCTGTCGACATCAAGGGAAACGGCGACACGAAGATCACCTCGGGCTCGACGAGCAACTCCGACTCGAAGAGCAGCGCCGGCACGAAGGGCAAGAGCGATTCGAAGGGCAGCGACGGCGAGCAGCGGAAGAGCAGTTCCGTGGCAACCACGTCGGCCGGCCCGCCGGCGGTCACGTCGTCGCAGACGACCACCGAGTCGAGCACGACGCAGTCGACCACCAGCCAGTCGACCACCACCCAGTCGGAAGCGACCCTGCCGCCCAGCGGCCAGAAGGACTCGTCCCAGTCGGGCTCGTCTCAGTCCGGCTCGTCTCAGCGCGGCGACTCCAAGGGCGAAGACGCGAAGCACGGCGATTCCATCGCGCGGGCGGTGGCCATGGCCGTGGCCGCGGTCCTCACGCCACCGGCGCCGTCCGCTGTCCAGACCACAACCGTGCAGACGGCTCCCACCCCGACGGGGAAGGGCACAGACAGGTCGAAGAGCGGCGACGGCAACCAGGGCGGCGACCACTGAGGCGGGCGCACCCTCCCGGGACACAGAACGACGAAGGGCCGGCGTGAGCCGGCCCTTCGTGTTGTTTCAGGTGCGAGCGCTTGTCAGGCGGCGCTTGCGAGCTCGTCGCCGAGCTCGAGCTGCAGGCGCATCAGCGCCTCGCTCTCGAGCTGCCGGACGCGCTCACGGGTGAGGCCGAGCTCCTTGCCGATCGTCTCGAGCGACGCGGACTCACCCGCGAAGCCGAAGCGGAGCTCGATGATGCGCCGCTGCCGCTCCGGCAGCTCGGCGACGGCGCGCTGGACGCGCTGGCGCCGGACCGACTCGACGGCCTCCTCGGCGGGGTCGACCGACGACTCGTCGGCGAACAGGTCGCCGAGCTCGGAGTCGCCGTCGCTGCCGAGGCCCTGGTTCAGGGAGATCGAGTCGACCGCGTCGAGGGCCTCCTCGACGTGCTCGCGCTTGATGCGGGTCGCCTCGGCCAGCTCGTCGAGCGTGGCCTCGCGGCCGAGCTTCGCCTGGAGCTCTGCGGACGCGCGGTTCAGCTTGATCCGGCGCTCCTGGACGTGAACCGGGATGCGGATCGTCTTGGACTGGTTCGCAACCGCACGCTGACAGGCCTGGCGAATCCACCAGGTCGCGTACGTGGAGAACTTGTAGCCCTTGCGCCAGTCGAACTTCTCGGCCGCACGGTTCAGGCCGATGACGCCCTCCTGGATGAGGTCGAGAAGTGGTACGTCGTGGCCTTGATAGCGCTTCGCGATCGAGACGACGAGGCGGAGGTTCGAGTTGAGCATCCGCTCCTTCGCCGCGAGGTCGCCCTTCTCGATGCGCTTGGCCAGAGTGACCTCATCGGCTGCCGTGAGCAAGCGGTGCTTGCCCGCAGCGTCCATGAAGAGCTGAAGCGGGTCGAGCGTTCCCGAGGGGCCGGGCGTCGACTCGGTGCGCGTCTCGGCGCGCACGATGACGTCGCGCTCCTCGAGCGCGGTCCGCAGCGTGGCGAGCTCGTCTTCCGGGAGCTCGTGCTCGTCAGCGAAGGCCTGGATCTCCTTCTCCTCGATGAACCCGCGCTCGGCGGATTCCTCGACCAGGCGCTCGGCAGGCGTGAGGTCGTGCAGGTGCATGGTGTCGCTCAGTTGAATCCCTTTCGTCGTCTATGGCGGGCCGTCTGGGCTGCGGCCTCCTGGGGGCTCCGGCGCACGGGAATCCCGCGATGTGCCGAAATCTGCCACTCGAGTTATAGAACGGCTACACCTCCAAGTCCATTCCCAAACATCGCATTTTTGCGATTTCCTTACAGGAAGCATGCGGGTTCGGGTCCTGCGCCGACCTGAACAGACGCTTCGAGAGCCGAAAAGCCCAGTTCTCGTGAACCGGACGAATCCCTCGTCCGAGGCGGCCGAAGCGCGTTTCCCAGCCCGCTAGAATGCAGCGCCCCGCTGCCGACGTAGCTCAGCTGGTAGAGCACTTCACTCGTAATGAAGGGGTCCGCGGTTCGAATCCGCGCGTCGGCTTCACGGAGAGGAGCCCCGCATCCACGGGGCCTCTCCCGTTCTCTCGGTCTTCCCACGACGATGCAGCACTCGTAATGAAGGGGTCCGCGGTTCGAATCCGCGCGTCGGCTTCACGGAGGAGTCCCGCATCCACGGGGCCTCTCCCGTTTCTTGGCCCCAGTTTGGGGGACGCAGCTTCTCGGAGACGGCACGGTCGAGTGGACGTGTTCGAACCGATCGTGTGGAACGAATCCGCGCGTCGGCTCCACCGAACCGCACGCACGTTGGAGGAGCTCACAGTTCTCGTTTCACACTTCACGATCGCCGCGCCGCGCCGTATCCGCGACAATCGATGTCGGATGCATGTTCGGCCTCGATCGGTGCTCGTCTCGCTCGTCCTTCTCGTGGCGCTCACCGGCCTGACGATGGCATCGCCCGCGGCGTCGCGCACGGTGCCGCCCTCGCCGCCGTTTCGCGTCGTCATCGTCGATCACCTGAGCCAGTCGCAGCTTCGGCATCTGGCGGCAAACGGGGCGGTCGGGCTCCTCGTGCCCGGCGCAGGGCCGACCACGAACCGCCGGCAGGCACTCGCGCAACTCGTGCGGGGCGCCCAGGTGAATGCACACCTCGGGGGCGTCCCGGCCGGGCCGCGGCTGATCACGACCGCGCTCGTGACCGGAACGCCGACGGGGACGCGCACGATCGTGGTGGAGATGCCGCCGGTCGGGCCGCCGGGCCCGAACGACCGCCGGTACCCGATCGTCGTGCTCGGCGGCGGCTTCCACGGCCTGCTCGACTCCCCGACGACGCGCATCCCGGGCCTCGTCTCCATCGTCGACATCGCGCCGACCGCGCTCGGCCACAAGCGCGGGTCACTGACGTCGACCGCCACGCCTGACGCGCTTGCGAGCCTTTCGAGCCTCGATCGCCAGATTCACGCGAACAACCGCTTGAAGCTGCCCGCGTTGATCGTCGTCGCATGCGCCATCGCGTTGCTCGCCGCCGTGCGTCCACGCGCGGCGACGACGGCGGTGCCGGCGGCGCTGCTCGCGAGCGTCGCGCTCGGCGCCGCTCAGGTGACGAGCCAGCCGCTCATCGTCGCGCTCTTGACGATCGGAACGCTCGGCGGTGGCTTGTGGCTCGCGCGAGTGTGCCCCACCGACAGGCGCCTGCTTGCGCTGATCGTCGTCGTGCTCGTCCTGCACCTCGTCCTGCTCGCCGAGCGCCCCGAGTGGGTTGCGCTGACGCCGCTCGGCCCGACGCAGAACTCACGCTTCTGGGGAATCGGCAACCAGCTCGAGACGCTGCTGCTTGCACCGCTCCTTGTCGGCGCGATCCTGGCTGGACGGCAGTTCGGCCGTCTCGGCTTCGGTGTCTTCGCCCTCCTCGGGCTCGTGCTCGTGACCGACAACCGGTTCGGCTCGGACGGCGGCGGCGCCATCGTGCTCGGCGTTGCATTCGCGTTCCTCGGTGCGCGTGTGCTGCGGCTTGGCGTCCGCGGCTTCGTGACGCTGCTGCTGCTCGGCGCGACGACGGTTCTCGGGCTCGTCTCGCTCAACCTGCGCACACCGGGGCCAAACCACCTGCGCAGCGCGTTCAGTCACGGTGTCTCGGGGCTCTTCGCCGTCGTGCAGAACCGCGTGCCGCTCGCCTACGAGCCGGCGTTGCGCAACTGGCAGCTCGTGCTTCCACTCGCGCTGTGGTTCGCCGCCGCGCTCGTACTCGCGATCCGGCTCGCCCGCAGACGCGCGACACGTGACCTCGTCCTCGCAGTCGGCCTTGCGATCGGCACGTCGCTGCTCGTGAACGACTCGGCGACCTACGAGCTCGTGGGAGGGGTCGCGGCGCTCGCCGCCCTCGTCCGGTTCACGCCTGCCGTCGGACCGCTGACAGTGCCGGTGCTCGCGCGAATGCCGCTCCCGGCGCAACCTGTGCCGAACGAAGCAAGCGAATAGCTAGCGAGACGACGAGCGCGTCTTGCGGGCGCCCCTCGGGCGGCCGTGCGGTTTGCTCCCGCTCGCCGCGACCTCGGCCGTCAAGGCATCGTCGAGGCCGCCGGCTGTGAGGAGCATGGGCGACGCAGCGACGACGGGAGCGGCGCAGTACGGACACATCTGCCACGCGGGCTCGAGCGCCGCGGCGCACTGCGCGCATGCCTGCTTCAGCTGAGTCGTGCAGACGGGGCAGACGAGGTAGCCCGACTCGACCTCGACGCGGCACACCGGACAATGCAATGCGTGGTGCCCGAGTCGTTCCTCGAGCGCACGCATCTCGATCGCGCGCGCACGAACGTCGTCGAGCGTCTCCGGCGGCCGGACGAGCATGTAGATCACGGGCCCGACGTAGGGGACGGTGAGCCCCAACAGGGTTGCCGTTCCGACGAGCCACGGATCGTCTATGCGCCGTCGTGCATCGCGGTGGACCCAGTAGGCGAAACCGAGCCAGAAGACGACGGCGAGGAAGAGCGCGACATTGCGCACGATGTCGAACGCGGTCGAGTTGAAGACGCCGTGAACGGACGCAAAGGCGGATGCGGCAATGAGGTTGGCCCCGGTCACGCAAGGGCCAGATGCCCTGCGCGCGCGTGGGGAAACACGCGCGTTCCCTCGACGGGCAACCGGTCGGCGCGGCCGGTGCGTGCCGCTAGTGTCCGCGGCGGCATGCGGCGCCACCTCTGTCGGTTCGTGGGTCACAAGCTGCCTCGGCGGCGGCGACCCTTCTTCTTCACGGAGCGCTTCCAGCGCTGCGAGCGTTGTGGTGCCCGCGTGAGGTTGAGGGGCCGTTGATGTCGGCAGGCCAGGTGACGTGCGTTTATCAGGCGTACGAGGACGACCGCCTCGTGGCGACCGGGCGGCTGACGCTCGACGGTCTGCCGGCTGTCGGCGAGGAGGTCAGGCTCAACGGCCGTCCTCACGTCGTGCGCTCGGTCGAGTTCGGCGGCGGCGAGCACGTGTTGCAACTGCACGCGAAGTAGCGCTGCGGTCTTTACACCGCCCTGACGGGAGCGTCGGCTACCGTCACGCGATGCGCCGGGGGGTCGTCGCGCCGATCGTCGTCGTCGTGCTCGCGCTCCTTGTGGCAGCGCCCGCGGCGGCAGCGCCGAGCGCGCAGTACGGCATCCAGGACGACGCGTGGCTCATGTACGGGCCGGGCACGCTGTCCCAGCGCCTGACGACCCTCGACCGGCTCGGCACACGCCTCGTCCGCTTCACGTTGCGCTGGGACCAGGTCGCGCGGATGCGGCCCACGACGCCTCGCGATCCGAGCTCCTACGCGTGGGGTCAGTACGAGACCGTCCTGCGTGCGCTGCACGCGCACGGCATCTCGACGCTCGTGACGTTGTACGGCTCGCCGGCCTGGGCGAACGGCGGCCATCCCACGAACTGGCTGCCGAGCAGCGGCTTCGGCGACTTCGCCTACGCAGCATCGAAGCGCTTCCCGTGGGTGCACATGTGGACGATCTGGAACGAGCCGAAC
>JAOPYX010000125.1 GCA_025964535.1 Actinomycetes bacterium
CAGGAGGGCGACGTCGTCGCCGGCAAGGTGACGAAGGTCGTCACCTTCGGCGCGTTCGTCGAGATCCTCCCGGGCGTCGAGGGCCTCGTGCACATCTCGGAGCTCGCGCAGCATCACGTCGAGAACCCACGCGAGGTCGTCTCGCAGGGCGACACGGTCAACGTGCGCATCCTCGAGGTCGATGCGGAGCGGCGGCGTCTTTCGCTGTCGCTGAAGCGCGTCGAGGACGGGATGCCCATCCAGCCTGCGCCTGGCGAAGAGGCCGCGCCGCCGTCGATCGACCTGTCGGAGGCCGTCTTCTCCGACGAGCGCTCCGCAGTCGAGGCGCCCGAGTTGGACGTCGAGCCCGAGGAGGCTGCGGCACCTGAGGCGCCTGCCGACGAAGCCGCTGCCGACGAGCAGCCCCTTGCGGCGTCCGCGGACGAGCCCGCTGAGGGCTCGGACGAGACCGCTCCCGAATAGTGGAGCGGCGGCCGCTCGCGGTCGCGATCACCGGAGGTATCGCGGCCGGAAAGACTGAGGCGCTCGCGGCGTTTGCGCGTCGCGGCGCCGCTGTCTCCTCGGCGGACGAGATCGTGCACCGCATCTACCGCGAGGACGAGAGCCTCAAGGCGGAGCTCCGCGAGCGGTGGGGCGACAGCGTCTTCGACGGCGACGGCGAGGTCGACCGCGCGGCGGTCGCGGCCATTGTGTTCGGCGACCGTTCCGAGCTCGAGTGGCTCGAGAGCGTGCTGCATCCCCGGGTCGGGCGCGCGCACGAGGAGTGGCTCGACGAGGTCGCTGGTCGGCCCGACGGCCCGGCGCTCGTCGTCGTCGAGATCCCGCTCCTGTTCGAGACGGGCGGCGACAAGCGCTACGACAAGGTCGTCGCCCTCACCGCCGCCCCGGCCGTACGCGAGGAGCGGCGCGGCGGATTCGCCGACCGTGAGACGCGTCTGATCCCGGACGAGGAGAAGCTGCGACGCGCGGACTTCAGCTACGTCAACGACGGGTCGCTCGAGGAGCTCGACGCATTCGTCGCCGGGGTCGTCCGGGAGCTGACATCGTCACGCTGAGACGGATCGTGCTCCTCGGCGGGATCGCTGCGGCGGCGATCGGCGTGTTCACCTATTTGCAGCGCACCGAGCCGCCCTGGTGGGCGAGGATCTGGTACCCGCTCAACTACCAGGCGATCGTGCGTGGGCACGCGCGCCACTACCGGCTCAGCCCGGCGCTGCTCGCCGCGGTGATCGAGCAGGAGAGCAAGTTCAGGGCGAACGCGCGCTCGAGCACGGGCGCCATCGGCCTCATGCAACTGCAACCGGACACGGCGAAGGGCATCGCCATTCACACCGGCGGCTCGAAGTTCGTGCTCTCCGATCTCGGCGATCCCGAGATCAACGTCCGCTACGGCTCCTGGTACCTCAGGCACCTCCTCGACAAGTACCACGACGAGCGCCTCGCTCTCGCCGCGTACAACGCCGGCCAGGCGAACGTCGACGAGTGGCGCAGGAAGGGGCTGGACATCCAGTTCTCCGAGACACGCGCGTACGTCTCCCGCGTCGAGCGGTTGAAGGGCATCTACCGGCGGGCGTACGCGTCGGAGCTAGGCCTCGCTCCCTAGGGCGAGACCGTCGGTTCCTGGTCCAGCGGCGGATCCGTGCTGGGCGCGGGAAGCGAGCCCGGGCACACGCCGTTCCGAGCGTTGAGCACCGAGAAGCGCTGGGTATCGACCGCGGTGTGGCCGTGCCCGTCGCCGACTTGCACGGTCACGATGTAGACGCCGTTCGCGAGCGCAGTCGTGTCGTAGCTGCCTGCCAGCTGGAACAGGAAGCGACCCGGCATCGAGCCGTACTGCTCGCGGCCGAAGCGCGGCGCGTTCTGGTAGGTGCCCTTCGCATAGATGTCCCAGAAATGGGTGTTTGGCGGGAGCGTCGAGCGGAAGTCCGCTGCGGTCCGCCACGGCACGACCGCCGTCCCGCCGAGCTTCGTCACGGTCCACCGCACGAGCGCCGGCGCGACCGGCAGTCCCTGGAACTTTCCGGGCACGGCGACGGGCGGCGTGTCGTGCGCGTCGACGTCCACCTCGATGCGGCCGCAGAGGCCAAGCGGTGTTTGCACTTCGCCGGTCTGGTTCCGGAGCACGATGTCCTGGATCACCGGCTTCGTGTAGTCGTGGTACGGCGCGAGATGCCCGGGCTGCAGGGGATTGACGGCATTCGTGCCGTCGATCTCCGAGATGTGGACGTGGCCGAACGGCGGCTGGACGTAGCCGAGGATCGTCTTGCGCGCGAACACCTGTTGTCCCTCGCCGACGACGGTGACGATGTGGAAGTACTGGAAGACCACGTTGTGATCGGTGACGACGTTCAACGTCGCCGCGCCCAGGTAGTGCGCCGTTCCGTCCTCCGACGGATAGATCGGGGTGCCGTCGGGCGCGGAGATGTCGATCCCCTGGTGGAACGAGAAGAAGCCGGGGCCCTCGAACGCGCCCGCCAGGATGCCGTTCTCGTACACCGTGCGCGGGTCGCCGAAGAAGCCGCGGATCGGATGCTGCTGGTCGAACGGCTTGAACGGCCAGGAATACGCGGATGCGCCGCCTGGCTGTGCGAGCACGCCCACGAGCAGCGCGACGACTGCGATATGAAAGCTCCCCCGGCGCACGACCCCAAAGTATGGAGACGCCCGGACGGCCGCCTGGTTAGGAGCTGAATGGTTAGAGGCTCGAGCGCTGCTTCAGGATGTTCGTCTTGCTCGTGAGCGCGACGAACCCGGCCTGGAGGAAGTCGTTGGCGCCCGCGGCTGCGAGCGACCAGGTCAGGAGGCGTCCGAAGCGGGGCGCGAGGATCTGCGTCGTCGTCAGCCCGGCGGCCGCCCACGTGCCGACGCAGCGGCTGCAGGTCACGAGCTCGCCCATGGCCTGCTGGAGCCCGCCCGTCTCGAGCGGCGCCTCCTCCTCGCCGGTCCCGGCTTCGCCTTCGACGAACGGCGCGCGGATGAAGCTCGTCACGTCGTCGCGGGAGATCGTGCGGGCGGCCTTGAAGGTCGCGACGGAGAGCACGGCGAGATCGAGCGCCGTGTCGCCGCGTGGGTCGCGTCCGAGCGACCGGGAGAGCGCTCCGGCGACGCCGAGCACGCCCGCGAAGGCGCCCATGATTCCCGCGTAGGCGCCGTACGGCGGTCGAGCCGTCGGGACCGCCGTTGCGGGTTTTCCGGCCTCGTCGATCGCGTCCATCGGGGTACCCTGTCTCGATGCCCGAGTTCAAAACATCCGCCGACTATGTCCCCATGGGCGACCAGCCCAAGGCGATCGACGTTCTCACCGAGGGCCTTCAGGACGGTGAGCGCTACCAGACACTGATCGGCGCGACCGGCACGGGCAAGACGGCGACGATGGCGTGGACGATCGAGAAGGTCGGCAAGCCGGCGCTGATCATCGCGCACAACAAGACGCTCGCCGCTCAGCTGTGCAACGAGTTCCGGGAGTTCTTCCCGCACAACGCCGTCGAGTACTTCGTCTCGTATTACGACTACTACCAGCCTGAGGCGTACGTCCCGCAGGCCGACCTCTACATCGAGAAGGATTCGTCGCGCAACGACGACATCGACCGTCTGCGCCATTCGGCGACATCGAATCTCCTCTCGCGGCGCGACGTGATCATCGTCGCGTCGGTGTCGTGCATCTACGGCCTCGGCTCGCCGGACGAGTACAAGGAGCGCGTCATCTTCGTCAACATCGGCGAAGAGCAGGATCGCGACCTGATGCTCCGGAAGCTGATCGACATCCAGTACGTGCGCAACGACACGCTGCTCGGGCGCGGCCGGTTTCGCGTCAAGGGAGACGTCGTCGAGGTGCAGCCCGCGTACTCCGAGACCGCGTACCGGATCTCGTTCTTCGGCGACGAGGTGGAGGCCATCACGCACTTCGATCCGCTCACGGGAGAGGTGTTGTCGAAGTACGACGAGATCACGATCTTCCCGGCGACGCAGTACGTCACGTCGAAGCCGACCATCGAGCGCGCAGCCGTCGAGATCCGCCACGAGCTCGAGGAGCACGTCAAGAAGTTCGAGTCCGAGGGGAAGATGCTCGAGGCGCACCGGATTCGGCAGCGCACGGAGTACGACCTCGAGATGATGAAGGAGCTCGGCTTCTGCAACGGGATCGAGAACTACTCGCGCATCCTCGACGGTCGGCCGCCGGGCTCTGCGCCGCACACCCTGCTCGACTACTTTCCGTCGGACTTCGTCGTCTTCTGCGACGAGTCGCACCAGACGATCCCGCAGATCGGCGGCATGTACGAGGGCGACCGCTCACGCAAGCAGACGCTTGTCGACTTCGGCTTCCGCCTCCCGTCGGCGATCGACAACCGGCCGCTGCGCTTCGACGAGTTCCTCGCCAAGGTGCCGCAGCTCGTCTTCGTCTCGGCGACGCCGGGGGCATACGAGCTGCGCAACTCGAAGCGCGTCACGGAACAGCTCATCCGGCCGACGTGGCTCATCGACCCGGAGGTCGAGCTGCGGCCGACGAAGAATCAGATCGACGACCTGCTCGGCGAGATTCGCAAGCGCGAGCAGGTAGGCGAGCGCACACTGGTCACGACGCTGACGAAGAAGATGGCCGAGGACCTCACCGACTACCTCCTCGAATCGGGTGTCAAGGCGCGGTACCTCCATTCGGAGATCGACACGCTCGAGCGCATCCAGATCATCCGCGAGCTGCGCCTCGGCGAGTACGACGTGCTCGTCGGCGTCAACCTGCTCCGCGAAGGGCTCGATCTGCCGGAGGTGTCGCTCGTCGCGATCCTCGACGCCGACAAGGAAGGCTTCCTGCGCGGACGCACGTCCCTCATCCAGACGATCGGCCGCGCGGCCCGAAACGTCAACGGGCGCGTGCTCATGTACGCCGACAAGCAGACCGAGTCGATTAAGCAGGCGATCGACGAGACGACTCGCCGTCGCGCGATCCAGCTCGCGTACAACGAGGAGCACGGGCTCACTCCGGTCACGATCTCGAAGGGCGTCTCCGACATCGCCGAGTTCCTCCAGCTCGAGTCGCCGCACGTGCCGGGCCGCCGCCGGCGCGGCTCGAAGAAGGTCGAGGGAATGGACCGCTCCGAGCTCGAGAAGCTCGTCGTCACGCTCGAAGAGGAGATGCTCGTCGCCGCCGAGGAGCTGCGGTTCGAGTACGCGGCGAAGCTACGGGACGAGATCAAGGACCTACGTCGAGAGTTGAACGCCCTACAGGAGGTCACGGCCTAGCCATGTGCAGAAGCATTCACACGCTCTACAACGTCGCCCCCGCCGCGAGCCGGGAGGAGGCGCGCGCCGCCGCGCTGCAGTACGTCCGCAAGATCAGCGGCTACCGGAAGCCGTCACGCGCCAACGAGGAGGCATTCGAGCGCGCAGTCGAGGAGATCGCCGACGTGTCGTGGCGGCTGCTCGGCCAGCTCGAGACCGCCGCGCCGCCCAAGGTGCGCGAGCACGTGCACGCCTAGCGCCCGGCCCGCGCTCACGCCTCGCTCACGCTGCGGCGGTACGCTGCGCGCATGCTCGGCACGATCATCGCCGCTCTCGCCTCCGCGTTCATCACGGGTGCGCTCGCACGCTTCGCCGTCCCGGGCCCCGACCCGATGCCGGCCTGGCTGACGGTCGTGATCGGTCTCGGCGGCACCGTGGTAGGCGGCGGGATCGTGATCCTGACGGTCGGACAGAACCCGGGGTGGGTGGGCATCGCGAGCTTTGCCGCTTCGATCGCCCTCGTGATCATCTACCGGCGCTTCATCCAGAAGCGGCCGCTCTGGGGCCCCGACGCGTACCGGTTCCCGAAGAAGGGGTTCGGCGTCGAGCAATACCGCGAACGCCTCCAGCGAGCCGGGATCGATCCCGACAAGGTGATGTCCCCGTTCGTCCCGACGGCCACGAACGTAACGCCCGGCGGCGCCGCGGCGACGCAGGCCTCGTCGGCTGGCGGGGGAGACCCCACGGAGAATCCCGCGTACTACCTGCGGCTGATCGAGGAGCTCCACGACAACGGCGTGCTCACCGACGCCGAGTACGACGCGTCGCGTCTACGTTTGCTCGAGCGGCTTCGCGCGTAGAACGCACACGTGCTCGGTCTCATCATCTATCTCGCGCTCTCGGGCCTGATCGTCGGCGCCCTTGCACGCCTCGCGCTGCCGGGCCCCGATCCGATGGGGATCCTCGCGACGATCGGCCTCGGGCTCGCGGGCTCGTTCCTCGGCGGCTTGATCGCCGGCATCCTCTGGGCGCGGCCGGCGGGATTCGTCTTCTCGCTCGTCGGCGCGATCGTGGTGCTCTATCTCTACCGGCGTTTCGTGCAGCACCGGCCGTTGACCGGCCCGGGCTCGCACGAGCTGCCGCGGCACCGTTAGGCGGCTAGTCGAGGACGCCCAGCCCGCGCGGGAAGACACGGCGGGCGGTGAGGCCCCAGTCGCCGCCGCGCCAGATGTGCGTCGAGATGGTCAACGTCCTGTCGTCGACGTCGTAGACGTGCAGTCCGCGTGCCTCGCCCAGCCGGCTCGGGCGCGGCTGGCCGAGGCCCGGGGCGATCGACACGACCGCGGCCCGGACGTCGCCGTCCACCACCTCGAACTCGTGGCGCTCGCTCACGGCTGCCTGGTGGATGTGCCCGGCGAGGATCAGGTCGGCGCCCGCGCCGACGAGCGCGCGAAGGACGTCGTTCCGCTTTGCGACCGGCTTCTTCCGCGCTGCGCGCCACGGCGCGCCAACCATGTGGTGGTGGAGGACGACCACGCGGTACGCGCCCGGCGCCGCCCTGCCGAGCCGCTCCGCCGCGTCCTGCAGCTGGGACTCGTCCAGCGCCCCTCCCTGGTGGCGGTACGGCCGCGCCGAGTTGAGGCCGACGACGTGCAGGCTCGGGGAGGCGTGGGTCGGCTCTGCCGTCTCCCAGAGCCGCTCGAACTCCGCCCAGGGGCTCGTGAACCGGGCGGGAAAGGTGTAGGGAAGGTCGTGGTTGCCGGGTATGGCGAGCACGGGAGGCCCGAGCGAGAGCAGGAACCGGTGGGCGCGCTCGTGCTCGGCGCGGCGTCCACGATTGGTCAGGTCGCCCGAGGCGACGATCAGCTCGGGGCGGGCGCGCCCGACGAGCTGGGCCAGCGCGGCCTCGACTTCCGGGTCCTCACGTGTACCCGTGTGAAGGTCGGAGACATGCAGGATGTGTACGCTCACGGGAGAATGAGGCTATAGATCAGTAATGGCCGACGAGTCCGCCGAGATCTTCGATGACCTGTACCTCGGCCTGCGGGCCGGCGGCGCACTGCGCAAGCAGCGCCGTGGCGAGGCCCTGACCACCGAGGAGCAGGAAGCGCTCGGCCGCTGGCAGCGGCTCTCTCCGTGGCGCAAGGCGCTGGCCGTCGGCGGGTTCGCGGTCGGCACCTTCGGGTTGGGCTTCACGCTCGGCGGCTTGGTATTCGGTCGCTGGCGTAAGGCCTGAACCAGAAGTCTGAACTCTGCAACCTGGTCTCGAATCAACCGGGTACCTGCTCGTTGGCAATCGATCGCAGCGTCTCCCGGTTGCGACCAGGTAGCTATCGGATGCGTCGCTGCGCGACTTAACTCTCTTCTTTCGCCCCTGCGAAGATCACCGCCGGCACGTCCTCCGAGGCGGGATCGACGTCGCGCAACACGACGTCGACGAGCGTCGAGAGCACGGCCGCGATCGGGATCGCGAGCAGCACGTAGAAGCCCCCGAGCA
>JAOPYX010000269.1 GCA_025964535.1 Actinomycetes bacterium
GGCCGGTTTCCTCGACGTCCTGCGGCAGCTCTGCGACGCATCCGGTGCGCTGCTCGTGTTCGACGAGGTGATCACCGGCTTTCGCGTCGCGCGCGGCGGAGCGCAGGAGCTCTACGGCGTGACGCCCGACCTGACCATCCTCGGCAAGATCGTCGGCGGAGGGCTCCCGCTCGCCGCGTTCGGTGGGCGCGCCGACGTGATGGACAAGCTTGCGCCCTCCGGCCCCGTCTACCAGGCCGGAACGCTCTCGGGCAATCCGCTCGCGACGGCGGCCGGCCTGTCGGTCCTGCGCCGCTTGCACGACACAGCCGTCTACGACGAGCTCGAGCGCCGCGGTGCCCGGCTCGAGGCGGGGCTCGCAGGGTTCGGCACGGTCAACCGCGTCGGCGCGATGCTGACGCTCTTCAACACCGACGGCGGCGTTCGCAATTTCGAGGACGCGCAGGCGTGCGACGCCGCGCGGTACGGCGGGCTCTTTCGCCACCTGCTCGAGCGCGGCATCTATATCGCGCCGTCGCAGTTCGAGGCGATGTTCCTCTCGCTCGTGCACGGCGACGAGGAGATCGACCGGACGATCGAGGCTGTCGGTGAGTTCTACGGCGCAGCTTGACCTCTGGGACACGATCGCGCGCGACGCGATCGGTGAGTCGTCCCTCTGGGGCGACGCGCTGCGGCCGGAGGTGGAGCGCGAGCTCGAGCCGGTGTTCTCGTCCCTCGCCGAGGAGCGGTACGCGCTCGGGCTCGAGACGATCTACGAGGGATACCTCGTTCACTACGGCACGCCGCGCCTCTTCGCGCCCACCGACCACGACACGGCGTTGCTGCTCGGCGACTACCTCTACGCGCACGGGCTCGTTCGCATCGCGGCGTGCGGTGACGTCGATGCCGTCGCCGACCTCTCCGAGCTGATCTCGCTCTGCAGTCAACTGCGCGCCGAAGACGCGGCTGGCGACGGGCCGCTCTGGGCCGCGACCGCGTCGATGCTCGGTAGCGGGACGAAGCTCGACGCTCCGCGCGCAGCCCTCCGTCTCCGCGCCGACGCTGGTCAGCTCGATGCCGCGGCCCGGGCCGCCGCCGGCGCCGAGGCGGTCGACCGGTCTCTCGCCGCGCACCGCGGACGACTGCGATAGATTTCCGGCGATGCTCGCTCCACTTCACCTGCTGGCGGCGACCGCCGCCGAAGAGGGCAGGAAGACGGTCCTCATGATGCTGGCCGTCGGCTGCGTCTTCCTCGCGGTGATCGCGGTCGGCGAGCTCACGCACTGGCTGCGGCATCGCCGCTAGCACTGGCTAGAGTCACAGCCGTGCCTCCGAAGGA
The DNA here is from genome assembly GCA_025964535.1 of Actinomycetes bacterium. Taxonomy (GTDB): domain Bacteria; phylum Actinomycetota; class Thermoleophilia; order Gaiellales; family Gaiellaceae; genus Palsa-739. Next base: position 1,319 of record JAOPYX010000269.1, read on the forward strand.
TCTGCGCGAGTGGATCGCTCTGCTCGAGCGCGAGGGCGAGCTCGTCCGCGTCACGGCGGAGGTCGATCCCGATCTCGAGATCACGGAGATCGTCGACCGCACGGTGAAGTCCGGCGGCCCCGCGCTCCTGTTCGAGAACCCGAAGGGCGCAAAGCATCCGTTGCTGATCAACCAGTTCGGCACCGAGCGCCGCATGTGCCTCGCGTTCGGCGTCGCGTCGCTCGACGAGCTCGGCGAGCGAGTCGGCGACATTCTCGAGATGCAGCCGCCGAGCGGGCTGATGGACAAGGTGCGCGGCCTGCAGAAGCTGAAGTCGATCGCCGACTCGCGCGCCCGCACCGTGCGCAGCGGCCCGGTACAGGAGATCGTGCTGCAGGGCGACGACATCGACCTCGGGCTGCTGCCGGTGCAGCGCTGCTGGCCGGACGACCCCGCTCCGTTCATCACGTTGCCTGCGGTGATCACCCGCGACCCGCGCAGCGGCGGCCGCAACGTCGGCATGTACCGCATGCAGGTCGTCGACAAGAACACGACGTTCATGCACTGGCAGATCCACAAGGACGGTCGCGCCGACTGGCTCGCGACCGACGGACGCATCCCGGTGGCGGTCGCGCTCGGCCTCGACCCGATCACCGCGTACTCGGCGAGCGCGCCGCTGCCGAAACACATCGACGAGTTCATGCTCGCTGGGTTCTTCCGCGGCGAGCCGGTCGAGCTCGTCAAGGGCGTCACCGTCGACCTTGAGGTTCCCGCGAACGCCGAGATCGTGCTCGAGGGATACATCGAGAAGGACGAGCTCGGCACCGAGGGCCCGTTCGGCGACCACACGGGCTACTACACCCCGCCGGAGCCGTTCCCGGTCTTCCATGTGACGGCGATGACGATGCGTCGCGACGCGATCTATCCGTCGATCGTCGTCGGGAAGCCGCCGCAGGAAGACGCGTGGCTCGGCAAGGCGACCGAGCGGATCTTCCTGCCCGCGGTGCGCGCCACCGTGCCGGAGATCGTCGACTACGACCTCCCCGTCGCCGGCGCGTTCCACAACTGCTGCATCGTCTCGATCAACAAGGCCTTCCCCGGCCACGCGCAGAAGGTGATGCACGCGATCTGGGGCCTAGGGATGCTGAGCCTCACCAAGTGCGTCGTCGTGGTGGACGCTCACGTTGATGTTCACGACTACGGAGAGGTCATGTTCTATGCGGGGGCGAACGTCGATCCCGCTCGCGACGTGACGATCGGCGAAGGCCCGCTCGACCATCTCGACCACGCGCCGGAACGGCAGTTCGTTGGCGGGAAGCTCGGCATCGACGCCACGGCGAAGCTGCCGGTGGAAGGCGCTCGTCCCTGGCCGGACGAGATCGAGATGACGCCGGAGATTCGCGATCTTGTCGCCCGCCGGTGGAGCGAGTACGGCATCGAGTTGGTTCCTCCGGCAGCCGCAGCCGGTTTCGATAAGACTTCGCGGTCGTTGCTTCAACTGCTACGACGTTGACGCCTGGGGAGGGCGACGGCTTGAATCCAGCCTGCATGCACGAGGGAGAGGACCGGTAGTGGATCCGGTAGAGCACGATCAGCCGCACCTGCCGGCGCCGACCGTCGGGCCGGTTGGCTTTGCCCTCGGCGTGGTCGTCGCGCTCGTCGGGCTGATCATCAACCCGCTCTGGATCTCCAGCATCGGGGGAGCGATCACCGTCATCTTCGCCTTCGTCTGGGCCCGCGAGGCAACGGCCGAGATGCGCGGTCGTCACGTCGCCGTCGAGCCGGAGATGCGCGAGGCCGGTGTCGGTGACGCGCCTGCGCTGCCCGCAACCGCAGGCGAGGCTGCCATGCCGCCGCCGGAGCCCGGTGAGCGCTTCCCGCGCAGCAAGTTCCTCGAGGCCTCGACGCTCGGCCTCGGCGCCGTGATCGGCGGCGTCGTCACCGTTCCCGTTGCCGGCTTTGCGGTCCTGCCCGCCTTCCTCGGGCAGAAGCGTCACTCGGTCGACCTTGGTCCGATCACCGATCTCACCGAGGGCCAGTGGTACGTCGCCACCTTCCAACTCGATCCGAAAGAGGGCGAGACGTCGCGGCGCACGGCCTTCGTGCGGAACAACGGCGTCACGACGGCGCGCGGGAAGCAGGAGCCGAGCTTCACGATCATCTCGAACCGCTGCGCGCACCTCGGCTGCCCGGTACAGGCGAACGGCCCGACCGGCTCCATCCTCGGCATGAAGACGATCTCCGAGACGACGGCAAACGGACCCGTCAAGCTCGAGCCGGTCGTGCCCGCCGGCTTCGGCTGCCCGTGTCACGGCGGCCAGTACGACACCGAAGGCAACCGCACCGCCGGCCCGCCGGTGCGCGGGCTCGACCGCTACGACTTCGAGATCAACAACGGACGCCTCGTGCTGCTGAGCGAGTACTCCGTGGCGAAGGTCGACGGCAGCGGCGCGCAGGCGAAGATCCACAAGTACAAGTTCGCGGGCCCGGGCGAGCACGTCACCGGCGTCGAGCAGATCCTCTATCCCCTTCAGCCGCCGCACCACTGATGATCACGCGTCGACCTCCGAGCAGGGCGCAGATCCGCCGCGAGCGAATGCAGGCGGCCGCCAACTTCCCGCTCGACTGGCTCGAGGAGCGCTCCGGCCTCGTCGGCGGCATCCGTTATTTCCTCTTCCGCAAGGTTCCGTCCGACACGAACTGGATGCAGACGCTCGGGTCTGCGACGCTCACCGCGTTCATCGTCCAGGCCGTGACGGGCGTGATCCTCGCGATGTACTACAAGCCGACGCCCGAGGCGGCGTACTCCTCGATCCAGAACATCACCGACCACGTGACGATGGGCTGGCTCGTCCGCGGCATGCACAAGTGGGGCGCGAGCGTGTTCATCATCCTGATGTTCTTGCACATGGGCCGCGTCTTTCTGTTCGGCTCGTACAAGTATCCGCGTGAGCTGAACTGGATCGTCGGTGTGCTGCTGCTCGCCATGGGGATGCTGGAAGGCTTCACCGGGTATCTGCTCCCGTGGGACCAAACGGCCTACTGGGCGAGCGTCGTCGGCATCAACCTGAACGGCACAGCGCCCTTCTTAGGACCGTTCCTTGCGCAGTTCCTCCGAGGCGGGCAGGAGATCGGGGCGGACACGCTCACCCACTTCTACTCGCTGCACATGCTCGTGATCCCGGGCGCGATCGGCGGGCTGATCGCCCTGCACCTCTACCTCATCATCCGTCTCGGCGTCACGTCGCCGCCGTGGTCGAAAGAGGCCGCGGGCGAGGTGCCCGTCGACGGGGTGCCGCGTGAGCTGCGCGCCGGCCTGACGCGTGCCGGCGACGGCGACGGCCGCGGCAACGGAGGGCCGGCGTAATGGCCACAGCCGGCAAGCCGAGGCCGATCGACGAGCGGCGCGCGCAGTTCCAGCGCTACAAGGAAGACGTCAAGAAGCGGGGGAAGCCGTTCTACCCGTTCGCGATGTTCCACGACACGGTGATGAGCCTCGTCGTCGTCTCGGTCATCGTCGGACTGGCGACCATCTGGAAATGGACGTCGTTCGGACCGCATCACGACGGGCTGCACCAAGGCCTGCTCGGGCCGGAATACACGGCGCCCGCCGACCCCGGCACGACGAGCTTCGTTCCGCGTCCCGACTGGTACTTCTACTTCCTCTTCTATCTCCTCCGGATCTTCAAGTGGCCGGACACGGTCTTCCTCGGCACCGTCGGAATCCCGAACGTCTTGCTCGTGCTGCTGCTCGTGTTGCCGTTCATCGACGTCCGGCGAGAGCGCCGGCTGTCGCGCCGTCCGGTCGCCGTCGTCGCCGCGGTGCTGACGGTCCTCTCGATGGCGGTGCTGACGTGGAAAGGCGCGACCGCGAAGGAGGCGCTCGCTTCCGAGGTGATCAACAGCGTGCCGAGCTGGATCAAGGCGGAGAAGCTGCCTGCGGCAGCCGTGCCCGGCGCGAAGCTCTTCGCCGTCTCGGGCTGCACGGCCTGCCACACATACATGGGCACGGGCTCCTCGGCGCTCGGGGCGCCCGACCTCACCAACATCGGCACGCGGCACCTTGGGATCACCTTCCAGATCAACCATCTGAAATGCCCGTCGTGCGTGAACCCGGGCTCGCCGATGCCGAAGTTTGCCTCTCTGGGCGACGCGAGGCTACGCCAGCTGGCGATCTTCCTCGAAGACTCCAAGGGCCCGAGGTAACAAACGGGCACAATCCCGGGGAATGCACGTCTTCCTCGGGATAACAGGAGCCTCCGGCGCCCCCTATGCGGCTCGGCTGCTCGAAGCCCTCGCGGCCGCCGACTGCGAGATCGGCGTCTCTGCGTCGAGCGCGGCGATCGAGGTGATGGCGACAGAGCTCTACGGCAATGCGCGGCTCTCGCGCGACGAGACGCTCGCCCGCCTGCTCGAGCCCGTCGGCGACGCGGTGACGGTCTACGACCCGAACGACTGGAAAGCGCCGTACGCGTCCGGCTCCGCGAAGGTCGATGCCTACATCATCTGCCCGTGCTCGATGGGCACGCTCGGGACGATCGCCTCGGGGGCGATGCAGAACCTCATCCATCGCGCGGCCTCGGTCGCCCTGAAGGAGGAGCGTCGGCTCGTCCTCATGCCGCGCGAGACGCCGCTCTCGGCGATTCACCTGCGCAACATGCTCACGCTCCGCGAGGCCGGCGCGACGATCCTCTTCCTCGCGCCCGGCTTCTACCACGGCGCCGAGACGGTGGCTGATCTCGTCGACTTCATCGTTGCGCGCACCCTCGACCAGCTCGGGCTCGAGAACGCGCTTGCGAAGCGGTGGGGCCAGTGACGGTGGAAACGGGCAGGCTTCCGGCGGAGGGCGTGCAGCGGATGTTCGACCGGATCGCGCCGGTCTACGACGCGATGAACCGCGTCATGACGGGCGGCCTCGACCGGCGCTGGCGCCGCATCACCGTCGAGCAGGCCGTGAGCCCGGGCGACCGCGTGCTCGACGCGTGCTGCGGCACGGGTGACCTCGCCATCGCGGCGCGCCGGCACGGCGCGACCGACGTGGTCGGCCTCGATTTCTCCGCGCAGATGCTCGAACGTGCACGGCACAAGGCGCCCGAGATCGAGTGGCTGCAGGGCGACGTGCTCGCGCTGCCGTTCGAGGACGCGTCGTTCGATTCGGCGACGGTCGGCTTCGGCATCCGCAACGTCGACGATCTGGAGGTCGGCGTGCGCGAGCTGCGGCGTGTGCTGCGCAGCGGCGGACGGCTCGCGATCCTCGAGATCACGACACCTCGCGGCCTCCTCGCACCGTTCTACCGCGTGTGGTTCGACCGGGTCGTGCCGTTGCTCGGCCGCGTGTTGCCGGGCGGGGCGGCGTACACGTATCTGCCGGCAAGCGTTCGGCGCTTTCCGGTGGCGGAGGAGCTGTCGCGCCTCCTCGAGGCGAACGGCTTCGGCGCCGTGCGGTTTCGCCTGTTTGCAGGGGGTATCGTGGCGCTGCACGTGGGGGAGGCGAGCTGACCGTGAGCAGCGCCACCGGGACGCTGGCTGCGATTCGCGAGGCCCCCGGCCTCGAGGAGTATCTCGACGCGCTGGAGGAGCGGCTCGCTCGCTCGGTGGCCAGCCATCCAGGGCTCGTTGCCGCGGTCGGAAACGAGGCGCTCGCAGCCGGCGGCAAGCGCCTGCGGCCGCTGCTCGTCTTCTTCTCGACGCCCGCGGGACAGGAGCCGTCGATCGCCGCCGGCGTCGCCGTCGAGCTCGTGCACATGGCGTCGCTGATTCATGACGACCTGATCGACCGGGCGCACTTCCGTCGCGGCAAGGCGGCAGCGTGGTCGGTGTACGGCCCGGACGCCGCCCGCGCGACGGGCGACTACCTCTTTGCCCGCGCATTCGCGGAGCTCGCGGCGACCGGCGATGCCGAGGCGGTGGGCATCCTCGCGGACGCGACGCTTTGCCTCTCGCGCGGTGAGGCGCTGCAGCGCACGCAGACGAATGACCCGACGACGACCGTCGAGGCGTACATCGAGCGCTGCGGGCTCAAGACAGGGAAGCTCTTCGAAGCCGCCTGCCGTCTCGGCGGCGGCTCAGGCGCATATGGCCTCGCGCTCGGCGTCGCCTTCCAGATCGCCGACGACGTGCTGGACTGCTCGGGCGTCACGATCGAGACGGGAAAGATCGCCGGCACCGATCTGCGCGACGGCACGCCGACGCTGCCGCTCCTGCTGGCGGCGCAGCAGGACGACGAGGTGCGCGCGGCGCTCGCCGGCGGTCCCGTCGAAGGGGTGCTCGTGCGAGTTGCCGCAACCGGCGCTCTCCAGCGCTCCACGGAGGTTGCGCTCGACTACGCTAGACAGGCTCGGGCGTGCCTCAACGGTGAGTTGCACCGCGAGGAGCTCGAGTCCCTGACGCACGCTGTCGTCAACCGAGAGAGGTAAGGCACGTGGCAGTCCTCGACATGCTGGAGACGCTCGCCCCGATCCGGGAGAAGATCGTGGCCGGTGCGAGGCTCGACTTCGAGGACGGCGTCACGTTGATGGAGTCCGACGACCTGCTTGCGCTCGGCGAGCTCGCCGATCTGGCTCGGCGCGTCCGCGGAGGCGGCGACGAGGTCTTCTTCGTCCAGAACCTCTATCTCAACCAGACGAACGTCTGCCGCGTGAAGTGCAAGTTCTGCGCGTTCGCGAAGACGCGCAAGCAGGAGGATGCGTACACGATCAGTGCCGACGAGCTCGTCGAGGACGCGATCAAGCAGCATGCTGCGACCAAGTTCACCGAGATTCATTGCGTGAACGGCGAGAACCCGCACGTCGACCTCGAGTTCTACGTCTCGGTGATTCGCAAGCTGAAGGCGGCGCTACCGGACGTGCACCTGAAGTTCTATACGGCATCCGAGATCCATCACATCGCGCAGCTCGCAGGTATCTCGCACGAAGAGGTGTTGCGCGAGTTGAAGAACGCCGGCCTCGGCTCGCTGCCGGGCGGAGGCGCCGAGATCTTCGCCGACCGCGTGCGCCAGCTCATCGCGCCCGGCAAGGAGCATCCCGACAACTGGTTCCACATCCACGATTTGGCGCACAAGATGGGGATCCCCACGCATTGCACGCTGCTCTACGGGCATGTCGAGACCTACGAGGAGCGCATCGATCACATGGTGCGTCTGCGCGATCAGCAGGACGCGACCGGTGGCTTCCTCGCGTTCATCCCGCTCGCGTTCCATCCTGAGAACACGGTGTTCGAGCGGCGCGGATTCAAGTTCACGACGGGCGCCGACGATCTGAAGATGATCGCGGTCTCGCGCCTGATGCTCGACAACATCCCGAACATCAAGGCCTACTGGATCATGATGGGCATGCCGATGGCGCAGCTTGCACTGCACTTCGGCGCCAACGACGTGCAGGGCACCGTCGTGCGCGAGCAGATCTTCCAGGCGGCCGGCGCGACGAGCGGTACCGAGCAGAAGATTCCCGAGCTCGTGCGCTTCATCACCGAGGCGGGCCGCGTCGCCGTGCAGCGCGACACGCTCTACAACGAGCTCCAGCGATGGGCGGCGTGAACGTCAACTTTCTCGCTCCGGCACCCGCCATGCCGTCGCGCGACGTCCCGTCGGCGGTCGAGTTCTACGGCGAGGTGCTTGGCTTCGAGACGGTTCACGCCGAGCACGGCTTCGCCGTCCTTCGGCGCGACAGCACGACGATCTCGTTGTGGGGCGCGACCGACGAGAGCTGGTGCGAAGGCTTCGACTCGCACGGCTCGATCTGCACCGGGACAGAGTCGTTCATCGCCGGTACCGCGAGCTGCTCCGTGCAGGTGGAGCGCATCGACGAGCTCTACGCCGACTGCGACGCGCGCGGCATCGTCCATCCGAACGGCCGCATCGGCGACCGGCCCTGGGGCAGGCGCGAGTTCGGCGTGATCGACCCCGACGGCAACCTCGTCACGTTGTGGCAGTCGCGATGATCAGGCTCGGCCGCATCTCGTACGTGAACATGGCGCCGATCTTCTACCGGGTCGAGATGGAGCTGGAGGAGGTCCAAGGCGTTCCGACCGAGCTGAACCGGATGCTCGTCGAGGGCGAGCTCGACACCGCGCCGATCTCGTCGATCGAATACGCCCGCAACGCCGACAAGCTGCGCCTGCTGCCGCGGCTCTGTGTCGCGTCGGAGGGGGCCGTCGACTCGATCCAGCTCGTGACCCGCAAGCCCCTCGAACAGGTGCGCGTCGTCGCGGTGACCCCGGAGTCCGCGACCTCGGTGGTGCTCACCAAGGTGCTCCTGCCGGAGGCCGGACAGGTGCCGCTCGACGCGTACGAGACGGGCGATGCGGACGCGAAGCTCCTGATCGGCGATGCCGCCCTGAAGTCGGCCTTCGAGGATCCGACGCCGCACTACGACCTGGGGCGGTTGTGGCTCGAGCGAACCGGCCTGCCGATGGTGTTCGCCGTGTGGGCGTGCCCCGAGCCGATCGCCGACGGGCTCGCAGAGCTCGAGGACGCGCTCGTCTCCTCGGTCCGCATGGCGCGTGCCGAGCCGGAGAACCTCGCCTACGAGGCATCCGCGACCTACGGCTATCCCGCCGGGTTCCTCGCGCGCTACTTCGAGAAGCTCCGGTATCGCTTCGGCCCGCGGGAGCGCGCCGGCCTCTACACCTTCCTCGAGATGGCTCGTGACCACGAGCTGCTCGAGACGGTGCCCGAGCTGCGCTTCGTCTCGACCACCGGAGCCGCGGTCGCATGAGCGCCGTCGCCGAGTCCCGCACCGCGACGATCCTCGAGAAGGTCCTCGAGGGCGAGCGCCTCACCGACGACGACGCGATTGCGCTGCTGCGCTCGCGCGACCTCGTCGCGGTGGGCCGGGCGGCGAACGAGATCCGGAACCGGAAGCACGATCCGAACCGGGTCACGTTCATCATCGACCGCAACCTCAACTACACGAACCTCTGTGTCACGGACTGCGACTTCTGCGCGTTCTACCGCAGCCCCGGCGACACACGCGACGGCTATCTCCTGCCGAAGCCGGTGATCTTCAAGAAGATCGAGGAGACGCTCGCGATCGGCGGCACGGGCCTGCTGATGCAGGGCGGGCACCATCCCGATCTCGGCATCGACTATTACGAGGATCTCTTCACGTCGATCAAGGCGAAGTACAAGATCCATCTGCACGCGCTGTCGCCGCCCGAGATCCAGCACATCTCGCGACGGTCGAAGCTGACGATTCCGGAGACGCTGACGCGCCTGCGCGACGCCGGCCTCGACTC
>JAOPYX010000199.1 GCA_025964535.1 Actinomycetes bacterium
CTCGTGAAGCATGCTGTCGGCGTCGACCTCGTCGAGGTCGCGCTGCGCTTCGCCCTCGGTGAGCCCGTCACCGACGAGATCGCGGCGCCGAAGAGGCGGCAGCCTGTCGCGATCCGCTTCTTCACCGCCGAGCCGGGGCCGCTGCCTGCAGGGAAGGTAAAGGCGCCCGCGAGCCTCGAGAAGGTGCTCACGGCACCGGGGGTCGTGCAGGCTGCGAGCTACATCGTCGCCGGCGAGACGATCCGCCCCGTGAAGGTCGACGGCGACCGGCGCGGCTACGTGATCGCTGTTGGCTCGACCGGCCCTGAGGCGCTCGAGCGCGCCGAGGATGCGGCCCGCCGCGTCGAGGTCGAGGTCGAGTGACGTGCCCGCGGGCTGCGCTTTCGACCTCGCGCACTACGTAGAGCTGCTCGAGGCGGCTCGCGCGGGCGGCTACCGCTTCGCCTTCTTCGACGACGAGCCGCGCGAAGGCGACGTGCTGCTGCGGCACGACGTCGACATGTCGCTCGCCGCGGCGTTGACGATGGCGGAGCTCGAGGCCGAGCGTGACGTGCAGGCGACGTACTTCCTGATGACGCGCAGCGACTTCTACAACCTCGACTCGCATTCCGGCGTTGACGCACTCGCGCGCCTGCGCGAGCTCGGGCATCGCGTCGGCCTGCACGGCGTCTATCCCGACGCGACGCTCGACGACCGCTTCGACGCGGTGCTTGCATGGCACACGCCCGAGCCCGCGTACATGAGCGAGCCGGTCCCGGGTGTCGTGAACGTGATGCAGGAGGGGTACTTCGATCCTGCGCGGTACCGCTCGGACTCGAACCAGCACTGGCGCAGCGGTTGTCCACACGCGGAGCTCGCCGCCGGCGGCTTCGACTGGCTGCAGCTGCTCGTGCACCCGGAGATCTGGGTCTACGACGGCTCGACGATGCGCGAGACGATGGCGTCGCAGCTCGACGCCGAGCGCGAGCTGCGCTGGCGGCAGCTCGCGGAGAACCGGATCGACCTCACGTGAGAGTCCTGCACTGCCCGGTGAACACCGCCGGGATCCCGTGGGCGAACTCGCAGGCGCTGCGCCGCCGAGGGATCGAGTCCGACCTGCTCGTCTTCAACCGCTACAAGCTCCATCCCGAAGCGGACATCTCGCTCGACCGCAGCGGCGGCCTCGCGCGCCAGCAGCTGACGCAGTGGCGCGCGTTCCTGAAGCTGTTGCCGCGCTACGACGTCTTCCACTTCTACTCGAGCGTCACGCTCGTGCCGAAGTCGGCGCAGTTCCGGATCCTGCACGCGCTCGGCAAGAAGGGCGTCTACCAGTACCTCGGCTCTGACATCCGCGGCAAGACGCGCGAGCAGCTCGCGTACGGGCTCAAGGCGGACGCGGAGATCGTGTCGAGCTGGGATGCGATCCGCTGGGTGCCGGATGCAGACGTCATCCTGCCCGGCATCGAGGTGGCGAACATTGCGCCGGCGGTTCCGAGTGCCGAGAAGAAGCGGCCGTTGATCATCCACGCGCCGTCGTCTCGCCGCCGCAAGGGAACGGAGCATGTCGTCGCCGCGGTCGAAGGGTTGGATGCGGACTTCCGCGTCGTCGAAGGGCTGACGCACGACGAGGCCTTCGAGCTCTACCGCGAGGCGGACATCGTCGTCGACCAGCTGAACGCCGGCTGGTACGGCGTCTTCGCGATCGAGTGCCTGGCGCTCGGGAAGCCGGTCGTCACCTTCTTGCTCGACGAGGCCGTGCGGAGGACCGAAGAGGCGTACGGCGTCGAGGTGCCGGTCGTCTCCGCGACGGCGGAGACATTGCGCGAGCAGCTACGGCCGCTCGTCGACGACGCGGCGCTGCGCCATCGCATCGGGGCGGCCTCGCGGGCGTACGCCGAGCAGCTGCACGACATCGACAAGATCGCCGGCGAGCTGGTCGCGCTCTACGAGCGCATTCGCGCCTGACCTTCGCTCAACCGCCGCTACTGAGGCCCGCGTAACACCGGTTCAGATCAACCGACCGGCGAAGTAGAGGCGAGCGACCGGCACGCTCACCGCAACCGCGCCGACTACAGCAAGCGCGAGCAAGGGCCGCGGAAGGCGGGCGACCAAGACCGCAACGGGAGTCAGCGCGGCTTGGCTCCGCCAGATCGAGACGTTTGCCTGGGTCAGGGGAAACGCCCACGTTATGAGTGCCCAGATGACTAGAAGCAGCTCAAGGCGCGTGACGAGGCGCCAGCGCAGCGCGGTGTGGAGAAGAACGGCGACGAGTACCGCGGACACGGTGAGTGTCTGCAACGAAGTCGCGTTCTCCAGATCGAGGTGAGGATTACGAATGACCAACAATAAGGCGTTCCAGGTCACTCCGAACGGATTGTGAAACCCATGCCCATAGCCGCGCTGCACATCGAGGAATGCGCTCCACCGGCCTGTTTGAACACGTTGGACAGCAACGATGCCCAGTAGGGCGATTGTCGACGGCCCGCCTGACTGCGCGACCGCTCGCAGGCGACTCGCCGACAAGGTGAGCACAATCCAGGCCATGCCGGTCATGGCAAGCGTGACCCCGATGGGATAGGCAAGCACCGCCACGGAGCCCGCCAGCCCTGCTAGCAGCCATCGTTCTCGGTGGAGGAGATATAGGTACGCCACCGTGGACAAAAGGAGCAGCGAGAGAGGGAACACCGCGTATTCGTAGATCTGGCCTGGTGCCCACGCTGCGTACAGCAGTCCGCCGGCAGCGACGACCTTCGGGGCGCTGCGCAGGAATGTGTGCCATAGCAGGACGAGTGCCATGACAGAAAGGAGCCATGAGATCGCGATCCCCGAGGCGAGTATGGGAAAGCCCAAAGTCGCGAGCCCCGCTACGAGCACGGGATAGCCTGGAAACCAGGCCGCATCGCCACACCAGGTGGCGGCCCCCTCCGAAGCATTGCAGCGATGAACCTCGTAGCCGTGGCGAACGATTTCTGCGTAATGTCCCGAGTCCCAGTGCGCCCAAGTGCCACTGAGCCACGGCGAATGGCCCGAGAGGTAGGCGGTCAGCCAGAGACCAGCCAACGCGGCTGACCAGACGAGTAGGGCTGGCCACCACGCCGTCAAGCCATTCTGCACCCTCTCCTCGACTCTCCCGCGGACGTCGGCAATCGCAGTTCGAGGGTCGCCGGCCGAGGTCACCGGCGCGAGCCTAGCCGGAAGGGATCTCCTGGTACCAGCGAACCTCCAACGCTTGACACGTTGTGAGTCATCACTTACTATCGCGCCATGACCTCGACCCGCCTCTCTGCAGCCGAACGCCGCGACGACGTCCTCGACGCCGCGCTCGTCGAGTTCGCCGAGCGGGGGCTCGAGGGCACGTCGACCGAGGACATCGCCCGGCGGGCGGGGATCTCGCAGCCGTACCTCTTCCGGCTCTTCGGGACGAAGAAGGCGCTATTCACCGCGAGCGTCACGCGTTGCTTCCGGGAGACGCTCGAGATGTTCCAGCGGGCCGCCGAGGGCAAGCGCGGCCAGGAGGCGCTCCACGCCATGGGCGACGCCTACGTGGCCGAGCTCCTGACCGGTGACCGCGTCCGGCTGCGCGCGCAGCTCCAGGCGTACGCGGCGTGTGACGATCCCGACATCCGCGCCGTCGTCCGCAACGGCTACGGCGACCTCGTCGCGTACGCGCAACGTGTCTCGGGGCTGCCGGCGCCGGACATCTCGCGCTTCTTCGCGACGGGGATGCTGATGAACGTGCTCGCGTCGATGCAGGTCATGGACAACCCCGAGCCCTGGGCGCAGCAGCTCCTCGAGGGCTGCGGCAAGGACAGGTAGCCCTTTTTTTCACGACGGAGGAAGTGATGACTCACAATCAAAAGCACTCGATGATCTGGACGCTCGCGCTCACCTCGGTGGCACTGTTCATGGTCTCGCTCGACAACCTCGTCGTCTCGACGGCGCTGCCCGTGATCCGGCGCGACCTGCACGCGACCATCTCGCAGCTCGAGTGGACGGTGAACGCGTACACGCTGACCTTCGCCGTGCTCCTCCTCACCGGTGCAGCGCTCGGCGACCGCTTCGGGCGGCGCCGCCTGTTCGTGTTCGGGATCTTGCTCTTCACTGCCGCGTCGGCGGGAGCTGCGCTCGCGACGACGGCGAACCAGCTCGACATCGCGCGGGCGGTACAGGGCGTCGGTGGCGCGATCGTCGCACCGCTCACGCTCACGATCCTCTCGGCCGGCGTTCCGGCGGCGAGACGCGGCCTCGCGCTCGGCCTCTGGGGCGGAATCGGCGGGCTGGCGATCGCCATCGGGCCGCTCGTCGGCGGCGCCGTCATCAGCGGCGTCTCGTGGCACTGGATCTTCTGGCTCAACGTGCCGATCGGCCTCGTGCTCGCTCCCCTCGCCTACGCGCGGTTGGAAGAGACCCACGGCTCCGACTCCTCGCTCGACCTGCCCGGGCTTGCGCTCGCGAGCTCCGGCCTGCTCGGAGTCGTGTGGGCGCTCGTGCGGGGCAACGAGCAGGGCTGGACGAGCCTCGGCATCGTCGCACCGCTCGTTGCAGGCGCCGTCCTCGTCGCTGCGTTCGTCTGGTGGGAGTCGCGCACGGCGTCCCCGATGCTCCCGCTCGAATTCTTCCGCGACCGCACCTTCACGCTGGCGAACGTCGCGTCGCTCTTCATGTTCTTCGGGATGTTCGGGTCGATCTTCTTCCTCGCGCAGTTCTTCCAGACGGTGCAGGGCTACTCGCCGCTCCAGTCGGGCCTGCGCATCCTCCCGTGGACGGCGATGCCGATCTTCGTCGCGCCGATCGCCGGCGCGCTGTCGGACCGCATCGGCGGGCAGCGCTTCATGGCGGTCGGGCTTGCGCTCCAGGCTGCGGGGCTCGCCTGGATCGCCGCGATCAGCACGCCGACCACGCCGTACACGCACATCATCGGGGCGTTCGTCCTCTCCGGCGTCGGCATGGGGCTCTTCTTCGCTCCCGTCGCCAACGTCGTGCTCAGCTCCGTGCGACCCGACCAGGAGGGCAAGGCCTCGGGCGCGAACAACGCGATCCGCGAGCTCGGCGGCGTGTTCGGCGTTGCGGTGCTGGCGACCATCTTCTCGCGCATCGGCGGCTACCAGAACCCGGAGTCCTTCGTCCACGGCATGACGACGGCCGTCTACGTCGGCGCAGGGCTCGTCGCACTCGGAGCGGTGGCGGCCGCCCTCATCCCCTCGCGGCAGAGCCGCGAGGGGGCGCCGGTGGCCGTGGCGCTCCAGCGCTAGGACGCCTCTCCGACGGCGCCGACGCGCGCAGCGGCGACAATGCGCCCGTGGCACTCGACGAGTCGGCGCGGCTCCTCGTTCTCGGCGCCGGGCCGGCGCAGCTCGGCGTCCTCGCGGCAGCGCGACAGCGCGGCCTGACCGTCATCGCGGCCGACCGCGACCCTGCGGCTCCGGGCTTCCGCTACGCCGACCGGCGCGCGATCGTTTCGATCGAGGACGAGCCGGCGATCGACCGCCTCGCTCGCGCAGAGCGCGTCGACGGGATCGTGGCGCCCGGCACCGACCACGCGGTCGCGACGGCTGCGCGGATCGCCGCCCGGCTTGCGCTCCCGCATCCCCTCACGCCGGAGGCTGCCGTGCTCGCCGTCTCGCGGCAGCGCCAGCGCGAGCAGCTCGCCGCCGCCGGCATTGCGCAGCCGCGCTCGATCGTCTGCCGCACGCTGGACGAGGTGACGGAGGCGGCCAAGGAGCTCGGCTACCCGGTCGTCGTCGAGGCGCCCGACCGCTCGGGGGAGCGGGGCGTGGTGCTCGCCGCCGACCAGGCTGCGCTCACCGCGGCCGCGGCCGTGGCGCTCGCGGAGACACGGGGCGAGTACTGCCTCGTCGAAGAGCTCGTCGGGGAGCGCACGGTGACCGTGAATGCGTTCTCGCTCGGCGGCAGGTTCGTGCCGCTGACCGTCACCGACCGTGAGCAGGCTCCGCCGCCTGCCTTCGGCGTCCCGCTGGCCCACCTGTGGCCGGCCGCGCTCGATCCCGCCGAGGTGGGTGCGGCGGTCGACACCGCGGCTGCCGCGGCGCGGGCGCTTGGCATCGATCAGGGGCCGACGACGGCACAGGTGCTGCTCGGTACCGAGGGGCCGCTGCTCGCGAAGCTGTCGGCGCGCGTGGGAGGCGGCCACGATGCGGAGCTCTGCCGCGTCGCGCTCGGGGTCGATGCGAACGCGCTCGCCGTCGCCGCCGCGCTCGGCGAAGAAGTGCACCCGCACGAACTGGCGCCGGCACTCCAGGTCGGCGGCGCGTGCGTTCGCTTCCTCGTCGCACCGCGCGGCACGCTTCGGGAGGTGCGCGGGCTGGAGCGCGCGGCCGCCGTCGACGGCGTGCGTGGGATCCGCATCTACCGCAAGCCTGGCTACGTGTTCCACGACCTACGTCGCGCGTCGGACCGCGCGGGCGCGATCCTCAGCACGGGCGACACGCGGGAGGAGGCGGTAGCAGCCGCCGGCGAGGCTGCCGCGCGCATCGACTTCGTCACCGAGGCCGTGGAGGCCGTCGCGTGAGCGCTCCGACGGGGACCGAAGGAGCGACACCGATCGTGTGGGATCGTTTGTCTTCTGGTGTGATGCTGGTGCATGGCTGACACCGGACGACAGGCACTAGCGGATCACCGCGCCCTTGCCGAGCAGATCGAACAGTTGCTGCCGATCGTCGACGAGATCGGGCGGCGCCTCATCGAGACCTACGAAAGCGGCGGGCGGCTCTTCAGCTTCGGCAACGGCGGCAGCTCGTGCGAGGCAGCGCATCTCGCGGAGGAGCTGATGGGGCGTTACCGGCGTGAGCGCCGCCCTCTCGCCGCGACTTCGCTCAGTGCAGAAGCGTCAGTGCTGACGTGTATCGCGAACGACTACAGCTTCGATGAGGTGTTCGAGCGCCAGGTGCGTGGCCTTGCCCGCGCCGGCGATATGGTCGTTGGCTTCACCACGAGTGGCCGCTCAACGAACGTCGTGCGTGGCCTCGCCGCAGCGCGCGAGCTCGGCGCCACCACCGTGCTCTTTGGCGGCGGCGACGGACGCCCGGCGGTCGACCACGCCGACTATGCGCTCGTCGTCCCGTCCGCATCCGCGGCGCGCGTGCAAGAGATGCAGATGCTGCTCCTGCATGTGCTGCTCGATCCGGTCGACGCGTGGGCCGCAGGGGAAACGTCCTGAGCCGCCGCGCGCTGCGCGTTGCAGCGACGCTCGTGGTCACCGGTCTCTGCACGGCCTACATCGTCTGGAAGATCGACCTCGGCCGGACGGCGCACGTCCTCGCGCACGCCTCGCCTGGATGGTGGCTTGCGTCGCTGGCGATCATGGTCGGCTCCGTCTGGCCGATGGCGTGGCGCTGGCAGCGTCTGCTCGCTGCGCGCGGCGTCCACGATTCGCTCCGCTGGCTCGTCCGGGCGTATTTCGTCGGCTACGCCGCCGGCCAGATCCTGCCGACCTCGCTCGGCGGCGATGCGTCGCGGATCTACGAGACCGTCCGCCGGCACGAGGGAACGGGCGGTGTCGCCGCCGGCACGGTGCTGCTCGAGCGCGCCCTCGGTGGCACGGCGACGCTCCTGCTCGCCGCCGCGGGGTTCGCACTTGCGGTCGGCCAGTACGACATCGGCGGCTATCTGTGGGTCGAGCTCGGCTTCGTCGTGGCGGCGGCGGGCGCCAGCGTGGTGCTCTTCTCCACGCGCCTGCACTGGCTCTTGCAGCGAACGCGGCCGTTGCTGCGGTTCCTGCGCGTCGAGCGAGTGCTGCGCGAGGTCTACATCGCTGTGCACTCCTTCCGCAGGACTCCCCGGCTGCTGCTCTCGATGTTCGCGCTGACGCTCGGCGTGCAGGCGGTGCGCGTGCTGGCGATCTGGTGCGCCGGGAAGGCCGTCGGCGTCGACCTCTCGCCGCGGCCGTACTACGTGATGGGCCCGCTGCTCTTCCTCGTGATGCTCGTGCCGTTCACCGTCAACGGCCTCGCCGTTCGCGAATCGTTCTTCGTCTCGTTCCTCGGCACGCTCGGGGTTCCGGCCGATCGTGCGTTCGCGACGGGCTTTCTCTTCTTCGTGGTGACGATCGCGCTCTCGCTGCCCGGGGCGGCGATCGTGGGCTGGGACGCGTTGCGCGGTGGAACGCGCAAGGCGGTCCCTCGATGAGCGACGCTTCCGTCGTCGTCGTGACGTACAACGGGCTGCCCTGGATCGAGCAGGCGCTCGAGAGCGCGGGTGGCGCCGAGACCGTGCTCGTCGACAACGGCTCCACCGACGGGACCGTGTCGTTCGTGCGCGAGCGCTTTCCGAGCGTGGCGGTCGTCGAGCAGGAGAACCGCGGCCTCGCCGCCGGGTGGAACGCCGGCATCGCGCGCACGAGCGGCCATTACGTGCTGCTGCTGAACTCGGACGCGTGGCTCGACGAGGGCGCACTCGACGCGCTCGTCGTGTTCGCCGACGCGCATCCTGACGCGGCGGTCATCGCCCCTCGCTTGCGGAATCCGGATGGCACTCTGCAGCGCTCGGTGCGCGGCTTCCCGACGCTCTGGCGCCTCGCCACCGAGTACCTCTACCTTCGCAAGCTCGCGCCTGGCTCGCGCGCGCTGAACGCGTTCTACGCCGGCGGCTTCGCGCACGACGAGGTTCGCGAGGCGGAGTTCCTCATGGGCGCGGTGTGGCTCGTGCGGCGCGCCGCGATCGACGAGGTCGGTCCGGCCGACGAGAGCTTCTTTCTCTTCAGCGAGGAGGTCGACTGGGCGTATCGCTTCCGCCGCGCGGGATGGAAGTCGCTCTTCTTCCCCGGCGCGGAGGCGACGCACGTGTACGGCGCCTCGCACGGCGGGCGGTTGTTCATCGAGATCCAGCGCGGGCACCTGCGATTCCTCGCGAAGCATCGCGGCGCTGCTTACGCCGAGCGGGCGCGCCTTCTGCTGCGCCTCTCGCTCCGGCTGCGCGGGATGCTCATCCGCGGCGAACGGGGTCGGATGTACCGCGAGGCGGCGGCGTGGCTCGGCTCCGGGCACATGGACGACTTGATCGCGTGAGGTTGCTGAAGGTTCCGCCGCTCCTGCTGGCCGTGCCGCTGCTCGGCGTCGCCCGGCTGCTGCCCGAGCACGGCTTCGGCCTCTGGCTGCGGCTCGCGGCAGCGACGCTCGTGCTGCTGGCTCCGGGTCGGCTCGTCGCGCGCGCTCTGGGGAGGACGAGTGCGGCGGGTGCGCTCGCGTGGTCGTGTGCGCTCGTCGCTGCGGCGCTGGCGCTCACGTTCGCCGTCCGCGGCTCGCTCGATCTGACGCTCGCGCTCGTGCTCGCCGCCGGAGCGGTCGCGCTGGCCTTCTCGGTGCGCTCGCCGTGGCCACACGTGCGCTCCTCGCGCGGCCGGGGGGTGGTCGCGCTTGCGGGCGTCGCGCTCGGCATCGCGCTCTGGAGCGTCGAGGGGATCGTGCACGGGGACGCGCTCTTCCACCTCGGGCGTGTGCGCAAGCTCGACGATCTGGGCGCGCTGTCGCTGCGGGCCGTCGACGAGTTCAAGGACGGCGGCCTGCACCCGGGGTACGCGTTCCCGCTCTGGCACGGCTGGCTCGCGCTCGTCGCGAAGCTCGGCGGTGTCGACCCGACGTCGGTGGTGCTGCACGAGTCGAGCATCCTCGCCCCGCTCGCGCTCGTCCTCGCCTTCGAGATGGGGCGCGCGGTCTTTCGCTCCGGCTGGCTCGCGGCGGGCACCGTGCTCGTGCAGGGCTCGCTCATCGCCTTCGCACCGGGTGGAGGCGGCGCCTACGCGACGCTCGAGCTGCCCGGAACCGTCGCCCGCCAGCTGCTCGTGCCGGCCGTGATCGCCCTCTTCTTCCGCTTCGTGCGCGAGCCCTCGTGGCCGGTGGGAGTGACGCTCGGCGCCGCCGGCCTCGACCTTGCCTTCGTCCACCCGACGTACGCGCTCTTCGTCGCCATCCCGCTCGTCGGGTTCGCGCTCGCCCGCGCGCTGATCGCGGGCGCCGATGCCCGTCGGAGCGCGATTGGTCTGGTCGCATTCGGAGCGCCGGTGCTGCTCGCCTTCGTCTGGCTCCTGCCGATCGTGCGCGAGACGCAGTCGCACAATCCGGGCGCGGACGAACGGGCGCGTGCGCTGAAGCAGTACGCGACCGATCTCGTCGCGCACTCCGCGTCGAGCTATCACCTCGCGGCCGGCGTCGTCGCGCGGACCGGCGCGATCGCCGTTGCCGCGCTCGTCCTCGTTCCGCTTGCCGCACTGGCGGCACGACGGCGCTGGAGCGCGCTCGTGCTCGGCGGCACGGTGGTCGTACTCGCCCTCGAGCTCCCGGCGTTCGTGTTCCCGCACTTCTCCGACGTCGTGTCGCTGTCGCAGTCGAGGCGAGCGGCCGGATTCGTCCCGTTCGCGTTCGCGCTCGTCGGAGGCGCCGCCGTGCTCGCGCGTGTCGCCGGGCCGTTGCTCCTGCCGGCTGCCCTCGCGGCGGGCATCGTGCTCCAGCTCGAGTTCCCGGGAGACTTCGGGACGAAGCTGGCGCAGGGCGGCCCCGCCATCGCGACGTGGATCGCGTTCTGGGGCGGGCTCGCGGGCCTCGCCGCCGCTGCGGTCCTCGTGCGCCGCGGCCGCGGCGGTCTCGAGCGTCCGGGGGCCATCGCGGGGCTTGCGGTGCTCCTCTTCGTTCTCCCGGTGGCCGTCCACGGCTTCGCGAACTGGGATGCGCGATTCACCTCCGACGCGAACGCGCTCACGCCGGGCCTCGTGACGTTCCTGAGGACGGACGTGCCGAAGCGCGCCGTCGTCTACGCGGATCTCGAGACGAGCTATCGGATCTCGGCGTACGCGCCGGTCTATGTCGCCAACGGCCCGCCGGCCCATGTTGCGAACACGAGGGCCAACCGCCCATACGAGCGCAAGGACGACCTGAGGCGCTTCCTGCGCACCGGCACCCTCGCGATCCCGCGCTCGTACCATGCGGGCTGGCTCGTGCTGCGGCGCGACGAGCGGGCCCAGCCGGGGGCGACGCTCGTCTACCGTGACACTCGCTTTCGCGTCTACCGCCTATGAAGCTGCTCCTCGTCACCATGTACTTCCCGCCGTCAGGTGGCGGCGGCGTGCAGCGGCCGCTCAAGTTCGCGAGCCATCTGCCTGCGCTCGGGATCGAGACGCACGTGCTCGCGCCCGACGACTCGAAGTGGATCCACTCGGACGCCGAGCTGCCGCTGCCGACGCAGGCGTGGGTGCACCGCGCGCGCTACGTGGGGCCGGGGGGACGGCGGGTTGCCGACGAGCTGCACGGGCGCACCGGGCTCGACCTCGCGGTGCGTCGCGCGTCGACGATCGGGCGCAGGCTGCTGCTGCCGGACGAGAACGTGACGTGGAACGCGACCGCGATTCCGAAGGCGATCTCGATCGTGCGGCGTGAGGGAATCGACGTCGTCCTGACGACGTCACCGCCGGGGTCGGTGCATCTGATCGGCGCCGCGGTGAAGAAGGCGACCGGCGCCGCGTGGGTCGCCGACCTGCGGGACACGATCGTGGTGCACCCGCACCGCTCCAACGAGGGTGTCGCCGCGTTCGTCAAGGAGAAGTCGCGCGCCGGCATCGCGCGGCTCGTCGCCACGCAGGCCGACGCGATCGTCAC
>JAOPYX010000229.1 GCA_025964535.1 Actinomycetes bacterium
GAGGAGATCACCTCCGAGTTGCTCTACGGCGACCGCTCCGCGATCTGGGACGAGGCGGAGAACCGCCTCCATGTCCAGAAGGCGCTGCTCGCGCTGCTGTTCGGTCACTAGCAGCAGCCCCGAGTACCGCCTTGCAACAGAGTGTTACAAGGCCCCACGATGCGCGTGATCCGAGCGGTCGCTCGCCTCGCTGCCCCTTGTAACAGAGTGTTACAAGGCTAGGTGCGTTCGAGGGTGAGCGTTCCGTCAAGGAGCGCGCGGCCGACGACGACGCCGTTGATGCCGAGCTCGCGTACCGCGCCGACGTCGGCCATGTCCCGAATGCCGCCGGCGGCGAGGATCGAGCCGGCGAACGATGCCCGCACCTCGCGCAGGAGGTCGAGGTCGGGGCCGCCGCGAGCGCCGTCGCGGTCGATCGCCGTGCACACGACGTTCTCGACGCCCGCGTCGGTGCAACGCGCGAGCGCCTGCTGCGTCGTGAGCTCGGCCGACTCGAGCCAGCCCGCGGTTCGCACGATGCCGCCGGCGACGTCGACCGAGACGACGAGCCGCTCGCCGAGTGCATCGACGAACTCACGCAACGGGATCGAGCCGAAGGCCGCCGTGCCGACGATCACCCGCGCGATGCCGGCGTCTGCCAGGGCTACGGCGTCCGCCACCGAGCGCACGCCGCCGCCGAGCTGCACCGGAACCGGCGCCGCCGCACTGCTCACCGCGCGGGCGAGATCGATCGGCGCTCCACCGTCGCGCGCCGCGCCGAGGGCGACCACATGGACGAGCGGGGGAGACGTGGCGGCGACGCGCCGGACGAGCTCGAGCGGGTCGCCGGCGTCGACCTCGACGCTGTCGTAGTCGCCCCGCAACAGCCGGACGGCACGGCCGTCGAGCACGTCGACGGCGGGGACAATTGCGAACTCCTGTAGCAACGTGTTAGCATGGTAACACGATGCCATCAACGGAGCCCCGACATTGGCCGACAGGCGACCACGCGGATCTGTTCGAGGCGATCGCCTCGATGAAGACGGCGGAGGAGACGGCACACCTCCTGCGGGACCTCTGCACCGTCTCGGAGCTGGACGCGATGGCGCACCGCTGGCAGGTGGCGCAGCTCTTGGACGAAGGGCTGCCGTACCTCGAGGTGGCGAAGCGGGCGCACGCATCGACGACGACGGTGACACGCGTGGCGCAATGGCTTCGCCGAGGCGAAGGCGGGTACGCGCTGGCGCTTCGTCGCCGCCGGAAGAAGCAGTCCGCTTGAGAATTGCAGTCCCCTCGAAGGGCCGCTTGCGCGAGCCTTCCATCCAGTTGCTGCACGACGCCGGTCTCGGGCCCGAGACGCCGGGCGATCGCGCGCTCGCGTTCCCCTGCCGAAACGCGCCGGTCGAGGCATTGCTCGTGCGCGCCGACGACGTTCCCGAGTACGTGCAGGACGGCGTCGTCGACTGCGGCATCACCGGCCTCGACATCGTGCGCGAACGCGGCGCAAATGTCGTCGAGCTGCTGAAGCTCGGTTTCGGCGCGTGCACGCTCGAGGCGGCAGTGCCGGCGGAGTCGACGGCGCAGTCGCTTGCGGATCTGAGCGGTGTGCGCGTCGCGACGAGCTTCCCGCGCCTCGCGCGCGAGCTCATGCCCGGGCCGATCGAGCTCGTCGACGTGCACGGCTCTGTCGAGCTCGCGCCGCGACTCGGGCTGGCCGACGCGATCGTCGATCTCGTCTCGAGTGGGAGCACGCTGCGCACCAACGGGCTGCGCTCGATCGCGCTGCTCCTGGAATCGGAGGCCGTACTGATCGGCGCCCCGAACACGCCGCCCGACGCGCTCCAGCTGGCCGGCGTGTTCCGCAGCGTCGTGGACGCCCGTGGCGCGCGCTACCTGATGCTGAACGCGCCGGAGGATTCGCTCGACGCGATCTGTGCGCTCGTGCCCGGCTCGCGCGCGCCGAGCGTGCTGCCGCTCGCCGAGCCCGGCATGGTCGCCGTGCACAGCGTGATTCCCGCAACCGACGTGTGGCACCTGCTGCCGGCACTCGAGGCCGCCGGCGCATCGTCGATCCTGCTCGTGCCGGTCGAACGGATGCTCGGATGACCGGCACCGTCGCCGACATCGTCGCCGACGTCCGCGCCCGCGGGGACGAGGCGTTGACCGAGTGGGCGCTCGAGCTCGACGGCATCGCGCCCGCGCGTGCCGAGCCCGAGGCAGGGCTACCCGCGGACGCCGTGCTCGAGCTGGCAGACCGCGTGCGGCGCTGGCACGAGGCACAACGTCCCGCCGATCTGCGCATGGAGGTCGAGCCTGGCGTCGAGCTCGAACGGCGCTGGGTCCCGCTCGGCTCCGTCGGCATCTACGTTCCGCGGGGTCTCGTCTCGACGCTCGTGATGTGCGCCGTGCCTGCCCGCGCCGCCGGCGTGGAGCGGATCGTCGTCGTCACCCCTCCCGGCGGCAGCGGTCTCGTGGCCGCGGCCGCAGAGCTCGTCGGCGTGGACGAGGTGTGGGCGGTCGGCGGGCCGCACGCCATCGCTGCGCTCGCATACGGCACCGAGACGATCCGTCGCGTCGACAAGATCGCAGGGCCCGGAAACGCGTTCGTGAACGAGGCGAAGCTGATCGTGTCGCGCGACGTCGCGATCGATCTGCCCGC
>JAOPYX010000240.1 GCA_025964535.1 Actinomycetes bacterium
ACTCGCGGCCTGCGACGTCGAGCTCGACGGTGTCGCCGTCCTGCAGCGCCGCGATCGGTCCGCCCCGCGCCGCCTCCGGCGAGACGTGGCCGACCATCAGCCCGTGCGTCGCCCCGGAGAACCGGCCATCGGTGATGAGCGCCACCTCGTCGCCGAGGCCTTCGCCGACGAGCGCGGCGGTCACGTGCAGCATCTCGCGCATGCCGGGGCCGCCGGCCGGGCCCTCGTAGCGGATCACGACGACGTCCCCTGGGTTGATCAAACGTGCCTTCACGGCGGCGAAGCACTCCTCTTCCGACTCGAAGACGCGTGCCGGGCCGCTGTGGAACAGACGCTCGTGGCCGGCGAGCTTCACGACGGACCCTTCGGGCGCGAGGTTGCCGCGCAGGATCGCGAGACCTCCCGTCGCCTTCAGCGGCCGCTCGATCGGGACGACGACCTCCTGTCCCTTCGTCTCGACGACCGCGGCCGCAACCTCGGCGAGCGAGCGCCCGTCGACGTTCGGCGCATCGCCGTGGACGAGCCCCGCCTTCAGCAGCTCGCGTGTGACGAGCGCGACACCGCCTGCGGCGTGGAGATCCGTCGCGACGAAGCGGCCGCCCGGCACGATGTCGGCGATGACCGGCGTGCGCTCGGCGATCACGTCGAACTCGTCGATCGTCAACGTGATGCCGAGCTCGCTCGCGATCGCGATGAGATGCATGACGCCGTTCGTCGAGCCACCGCTTGCGGCAATGCCTGCGACGGCGTTCTCGAGCGCGTCGCGCGTCATGATCTGGGACGGACGCACGTCGTCGCGCACGAGGCGCATCGCGACCCTGCCGGCCTCGTATGCGGCATCGTGCTTCGCCGGATCGGTCGCCGGGATGTCGTTGAGACCGCCAGGGCTGATCCCGAGGAACTCGAGCGCCATCGCCATCGTGTTCGCGGTGAACTGGCCGCCGCACGCGCCGGCGCCGGGACACGCGGCTCCCTCGAGCTCGTGCACGTCGGCGTTCGTCATCGTTCCCGCCGCGGCCGCGCCGACGGCCTCGAAGACGTCCTGGATCGTCACGTCGCGGCCGCGGAAGCGCCCGGGCGCGATCGAGCCGTTGTAGAGGATCAGCCCCGGCACGTCGAGGCGCGCGAGCGCCATGGCAGCGGCGGGGATCGTCTTGTCGCAGCCGACGAGGCACACGAGCCCGTCGAGCAGATGCCCGCGCACGACGAGCTCGATCGAGTCGGCGATCGTCTCGCGCGAGACGAGCGACGCCCGCATGCCTTCGGTACCCATCGAGACGCCGTCGGAGACGGCGATCGTGTTGAACTCGACCGGCGTTCCGCCCGCCTCGATGATCCCGCGACGTACGTGGCGCGCGAGCTCGCGCTGATTCCAGTTGCACGGCATCGTCTCGATCCACGTCGTCGCGATGCCGACGAGCGGGCGCGAGAGCGCCTCGTCGTCCATGCCGATGCCCTTGAGCATCGCGCGCGCGGCAGCGCGGTCGACGCCGTCGGTGATCGCGGCGCTGTGGCGCTTCGCGGGATCGGAAGGAACTGCGTACGGATCGCTCATGCGGTGCCGGCTCCTGTTGTCGTGACTGCAAGCTGGAGGACCTCATGGTCCGGAAAGCGCTCGGCGAGCTGCGCGACGGTCTCCGCCACGCGCTTCTTCTCGGCCCACGCGATCACCGTCGGGCCGGAGCCGGAGAGAGTCGCGCCGAGAAAGCCTGCGGGCGGGTCGTTGCGAATCGCCGCCAGATGCGGCGCGTGCGCGGCGCGATACGGCTCGTGCAGCCGGTCACCCGAGGCGGCCGCGGCGAAGAGCAGCTCGTTCCGCGAGGCAAGAGCGGCGCCGAGCAGCGTCGCGTGCACGACGCTCGTGACCGCATCGGCGTGCGGCACCGCTTCAGGGAGCGAGGCACGCGCCTCCGCCGTCTTTACGCGCTCCTGCGGGATCACGGCGATCGCGGCGGCCGGGACGTCGTCGGCAACCCGCGCGATCTGCCCGTCCCAGGTCAGGCAGACGCCGCCGACGAGTGCAGCGGCGAGGTTGTCGGAGTGCCCCTCGAACGGGAGCCCTTCGGCAAGCAGCTCGTCGGCATGGGGATCCTTCCCGGCGGCGATCGCGCCCGCCACGAGCCCGAGCGCGACGACCGCGGCGCTCGAGCCGAGCCCGCGCTCGCGCGGAATGCGGTCGGTGAACGTGAACGAGCGACCCTCCGGCGACGCAAAACGCGAGAACGCGCGCACCGCGAGATGCGTCTCGTCCACGGGCTCCCCGTTGCCCTCCCCGACCTCCATCTCGTTCCAGAGGTCGAACGCGACCGCCACGACGTCGAAGCCGGGACCGATGTTGGCGCTCGTCGCCGGGGCGCGCACGCGAATCGTCATAGAGCGAGCCTCTGGATCGCGTCCGGGTCCTTGAGACCGTGACCCGTGACCACGCAGACGACACGCTCGCCCGGCTGCGCGACGCCGCGCGCGACGGCGGCGATCCCGGCGGCGGACGCGGGCTCGCAGAAGAGGCCCTCCTCCGTGCCGAGCATCCGCCACGCGGCGACGAGCTCGTCGTCGTTCACGGTCACGACCGAGCCGCCGGAGCGCTCCAGCACCGCTTGAACCTCCGCAAGGTGATTCGGCTCGACGATCCGGATCGCGGACGCGACCGTGTCGGCGCGCCGCTCGGCCTCGGTCGGGTGGAAGCGCGGCAGCTCGCCCGTCTTCTCGAGGAAGCCGCGCGCGTACGCCTTCGTGTTGCCTCCCCCGCCGTACGGAAGCGCGAGCACGTCCGGCATCTCGCCGAGCTGCTCGAGGACCTCGAACGCCGCGGTCTTCTGACCCTCGATCCGATGCTCGTTCGTCGAGTTGACGAGCACGACGCCGTCGACCGCGAGCCGCGCGGCCTCGGCATAGGCGTCCGAGAAGGTTCCCGGCACCTCCACGATCCGGCCGCCGACTGCACGCACCTGCACGAGCTTCGAGCTCGCCGCGGCTCCGCCGGCGACGACGATGATCGCCTCGATGCCTGCGCGTGCGGCGTATGCCGCCGCCGACGCGGCCGTGTTGCCGGTCGACGCGCAGATGACGCCGGTTGCGCCCTCCTCGACCGCCTTCGTCACGGCGACGCTCATTCCGCGGTCCTTGAACGAGCCCGTCGGGTTCGCACCCTCCCACTTGAGCCAGATGTCGACGCCGAAGCGTTCCGAGAGGCGCGGCGCGTGGAGCAGCGGCGTCCGGCCCTCGCCGAGAGTCACGGTCATAGCGGCCGCTCCGAGAGCACGGGCGCGACGAACGGTGGGCCGAGCACCTCCGGCAGCGCCGCGATCTCGACGAGCGCCGCTTTCACCGCACCGAGCGGCGCCGTGTGCAGCACGAGCTCGAGTGCCGCCTGGCCGTCCTCGACGCGCTGCACGAGTTGTGCGATCGAGACTTCGTGCGCGGCGAAGCGGCTTGCGGCGTGCGCGAGCACGCCGGGGCGGTCGACGACATCGAGGTGCACGTAGAACGGCGAGCGCCACTCTCCGTCCGGCAGCTTGTCGAGCTCGCGCCAGCAGGCGTCGTTCTGCAGGAAGCCCGTGCCCGCGGTGCCGACGACGCTGACGAGGTCGGCGACGACCGCGGACGCGGTCTCGATGCCGCCCGCGCCCGGACCCTCGAGCGTGATCTCACGGATCGCGTCGCCCTGGAGCATCACGGCATTGAAGGCGCCGTCGACCGCGGCGAGCGGATGCGACCGCTCGACGAACGCAGGCTGGACCCGCACGTCGACCTTGCCGTCCAGCAGGCTCGCGATGCCCACGAGCCGCACGACCATCCCGAGGTCGGCAGCGGCGACGACATGCGCCGGCTCGATCTCGGTGATGCCGCGCATGTCGACGTCCGAGAGCGCGACGCGCGAGCCGAACGCGACCGTCGCGAGGATCGCCATCTTCGCCGCCGCGTCGGCGCCGTTCACGTCGTCGGTCGGATCCGCTTCCGCGTAACCGAGCTGCTGCGCCTCGGCGAGAGCCTCGGCGTACGAGCCGCCCTGCTCCATGCGCGAGAGGATGAAGTTCGTCGTGCCGTTGACGATCCCGAGCACGCGATGGACGTTCGTGACGACGAGCGACTCGCGCAGCACCTTGACCACCGGGATCGCCGCGCACACCGACGCCTCGAAGCGGAGCTGCACGCCGGCCTCCGACGCGATCGCGAACAGGTCGGCGCCCTCGCGGGCGACGAGCTGCTTGTTCGCGGTCACGACCGACTTGCCGGCGCGGAGAAGCTCGCGGACGTATCCACCTGCCGGATCGAGCCCGCCCATCACCTCCGCAACGACGCGGATCGAGGGGTCGTCGCGGACGGCGGCGAAGTCGGTCGTCAGGACGCCGTCGGCCGCAGCGAACGAACGCTCCTTGTCCGCGTCGCGAACGAGGGCGCGCACGATCCGCAGCCGGTGACCGGTCGCCCGCTCTATCTCATCGGCGCTCTCGACGAGCAGGCGGTTGACCGAAGCCCCGACCGTGCCGTACCCGAGGAGTGCGACGCCGACGTCAACTGACGCCATGAAGCCCTTCGACGCCCGCGAGCTCGCGTAGCTCCTTGCCGACCTTCTCGATGTCGGCGGCGCGCTTCTGACCCTGCGCGCGCAGCTCCTTGAACCGCGGCCGTCCGGCGGCATCGTCTTCGAACAGCTGCTTTGCGAAATCGCCGCTGCGGATCTCGTCGAGCACGCCCTTCATCCGCTCGCGGACGCTGTCGTCGACGATGCGCGTCCCGACCGAGAGGTCGCCGTACTCGGCGACGTCGGAGATGGAGTAGCGCATGTACTCGTAGCCGCCCTCGTAGAGCAGGTCGACGATGAGCTTCAGCTCGTTCAGGCACTCGTAGTACGCGATCTCCGGCTGGTAGCCCGCGGCGACGAGCGTGTCGAAGCCGGCCTGAACGAGCGCCGGGACGCCGCCGCAGAGCACGGCCTGCTCGCCGAAGAGGTCGCTCTCCGTCTCCTCGGCGAACGTCGTCTCGAGTAAGCCGACCCGGCCGCAGCCGATGCCCACGCCGTAGGCGAGCGCGAGCTGGAGCGCACGGCCGCTGGCGTCCTGCTGGATCGCGACGAGGCCGGGCGTGCCCGCGCCGGAGACGTAGAGCTCGCGGACGCGATGGCCCGGGGCCTTCGGCGCGACCATGATCACGTCGTGGCCCTCCGGCGGCGCGATGCGGCCGAAGTGGATGTTCAGCCCGTGCGCGAAGAGGACGGCCGCGCCCGGCTCGAGGTTCGGCGCGATGTCTGCGTCCCAGACCTCTTTCTGCAGATGGTCGGGGACGAGGATCGCGACGATCTGCGCGCCCTTGACCGCCTCGGCGACGGAGCCCACCTTGAGCCCGGCCTCTTCTGCGCCGGCGCGCGACTTGCTGTCGGGACGTAGGCCGACATGCACTTCGACGCCGGAGTCGTGCAGGTTCAGCGCATGCGCATGCCCCTGGCTGCCGAACCCGACGACGGCGACCTTGCCGTCGAGAAGGTCGAGATCGCCGTCGCGGTGAATCGTTGCCATGGGTTGGGCTCCTTGATCGTTTACTGAGAGAAAGGGTTACGCGAGGACTTGCTGGGCGGGCTTGCCTTTGGCGGCACGGGTCGCCCGGGTGAGGCCGATGCGGCCTGTGCGCACGAGCTCCTGGAGGCCGTGCGGGCGGACGAGCTCCTCGAACGAGTCGACGTCCTCCGGCGGCCCGGTGAGCTCGAAGACGATCGCGTCGGGGCCGAGGTCGGCGATGCGCGCGTTGAAGACCTCGCCGAGCGCCATCAGCTCCGCACGCGCGCTCGGCGGCGCCGACACCTTGAACAATGCGAGCTCGCGCTCGAGCGACTCGCCGGCCGCGAGTTCCGTCACGCGGAGCACGTTGACGAGCTTGTGCATCTGCTTCTCGATCTGCTCGAGCGAGTGCTTCTCACAGTCCACACGGAGCGTGATGCGAGAGACGTCGTGCCGCTCGGTCTCGCCGACGGCGAGGCTCTCGATGTTGAAGCCGCGGCGGGCGAACATGCTCGTCACGCGTGTCAGCGCGCCCGGCTTGTTCTCGACGAGGACGGAGATTGTGTGCTTCATACGACCGGCACCTCGGCGTGCGTGTCCTGGTACTCGACCATGTCGATCGCGGCCGCACCGGCGGGGATCATCGGGAAGCAGTGCTCCCGCGGATCGACCCGGGCATCGACCACACACGTTCTGCCCGACGCGATCGCCTCCGTGAGCGCCTCTTCGAGCTCTTCCAGCGTCTCGGCCGTGAAGCCGAGCGCGCCGTACGCGCGGGCGAGCGCCGCGTAGTCGGGCAGCGAGTGCGTCAGCTTGATCTGCGAGAAACGCTCCTCGAAGAACATGTCCTGCCATTGGCGCACCATGCCGAGGTAGCCGTTGTTGACGATCACGACGACGATCGGCAGCTCCTCGAGCGCCGCGGT
>JAOPYX010000242.1 GCA_025964535.1 Actinomycetes bacterium
ACTATTCATGTGTTTCTCAGTCTGAGTCGATACAAGGGAGTACGTGGGGGACACTTTCCAGCAGGTCCGAAGCCGCCTCGGCTTGCGCGGCCTCGCCGCCACGGCGGCAATCCTCGTCGCGCTCGTCGTCGCCGTCGCGACGCCCCAGATCCTCGGGACGCGCGTCGCGGCCGCCTTCAGCGCGCTGAACACCGCCGACCCGACATGGCTCTGGCTCGCCGGGATCGGCTTCTGCCTCGCCGTCGTCTCGGCCGCCGGCTCCTGGCGCTGCGCCATCCGCCTCTGCGGCGGTGACCTCACCCTCCCCGACGCCTGCGCGCGCTACGGCGCCGGCTCGCTCGTCAACACGTTCGTGCCCGCACGCGCCGGCGACGCGGTCCGCCTCGGCCTCTTCTCCCGCGTGCTCCCGAACCGCGAGCGGCTCTGGACGACCGGGAGCGCCTTCGGGGCGCTCGGCGCCGCCCGCGCCGTCGTGCTCGGCGCCCTCGTCATCGCGGGCTCCGCGATCGGGACGCTCCCGATCTGGCCGCTCTTCGTCGCGCTCGGCCTCGTCGCGATCGCCGTCGCCGTCTCGGTCTTCGCCCGCGGGCGCAACCCGGAGCACCGCGCGGGCCATCTGCTCGACGCCTTCCGCGCCCTCGGCAGCAACCCCGCCGCCGGGCTCCGCCTGGTCGCGTGGATCGCCGTCTCCACCGCCGGACGGCTCGCCGCCGCCAGCGCCGTCGCCGCCGCCCTCGGGATCCACAACCCGGTCGCCGCCGCCATCGTGATCATTCCCGCACTCGAGGTGGCCGGCATGATCCCGCTCACGCCCGGCAACGTCGGCATCACCAGCGGCGCCATCGCCATCGCCTTCCAGTCCCAGGGCGTCTCGTTCACGAACGGGCTCGCCGCCGGCATCGCCTTCCACGCCGTCGAGACCGCCGTCGGGCTCATGTTCGGGATCGCGAGCGCCGCCTGGCTCGCCCCCTACCGCTCCCCGGCGATGCGCCGCGTCGTTCTGCTCGCCACCGCCGCCAGCTGGGCACTCGGGATCGCAGGCGCGTTCAGCGCCACGGTCCTCGTGCCGCTCGTCTAGGCTGCAGCACGACCGGGTAACCTCGATACTCGTGAAGGCGGTGCGCGCACTCGGGGTCGTGTGCGCGCTCGCGTTGCTCCTCGCCGAGCACGCGGGCGCGCAGACGTCCTCGGACTTCGCGGGCCACCAGCGCCAGGTCTTCCGCGTCGTCGTCGTCCGCGATCTCAGCCTCGCCGACCTGCCGCAGCTGGCCACGGTCGGCGCCGTCGGCCTCGTCGTCCCGAACGCCGGCCCCCGCACGAGCGCGGCCGACGCCTTCGCCGGGATGGTGCGCGGGATCCTCTACAACACACGCCTCGCCCGGCCGCACGCGGACGTCGTGCTGATCCGCGTGCAGAAGGCGCGCTCGTTCCCGCTGACCGGCCCTGCGATCGTCATCGGCCTGCCGCCGGAGCATCGCGTGGCGAACGACCGCCGCTACCCGGTCGCAGTGATCGGCCGCGGCTACCACGGACTGCTGAGCTCGAGCCTGACGCGCGTGCCCGGCCTCGTGTCGATCGCCGACATCGCGCGTACCGCCTTGCAGACACCGCACATGCTGCGCGACCAGAAGGACGCGAACGGCGCGCGCACGCTGCAGCGGCTCGAGTCGCACATCGTCGTCTCGCGCGACTCGACGATGGCCACATCCGTGCTCGTGCTCGGGCTGCTCGTCTTCTTCGCCTTGTTCTTCCCGCAGGGCACGGCCGGCGCGCTCGGCGCGGCGCTCGCGGCGAACCTCGCGCTCGGGTGGATGCTCGCCGGCTCGACCGGGCCACGGGTCGCGCTCGTGGGCGCGTGCACCGTCGCCGGCGGGATCCTCGCCGCCCGCTTTCTCCGTTCGGGAACACGACTCGGCCTTGCGCTCGTTGCAGTAGTCATGGCGTATGCGGCGACGATGGTGGTGCATCCCGAAGCGCTCTCGCTCGCGCCGATGGGCCCGGAGCTGACGAGCCGCTTCTTCGGCGTCTCGAACCTGCTGGAGACGTTCCTGCTCGCGCCCGCGCTGCTCGGCGCCAAGCTCCTCGCCGACCGCTACGGCTGGCTTGCGTTCGCCGCCGTGGCGCTCCTCACCCTCCTCACGATCGCCGAGAACCAGCTCGGCTCCGACGGCGGTGGCGCAATCGTCGTCGGCGTCGCGTTCGCCGTGCTCGCCGTCGGGATGTCCGGTGCCGCATGGCGTCTCGTCGTGCCCGCGCTCGGCCTCGCAGCGCTCGCAGTCTTCGTGCTCCTCGACCTCGACGCCGCAACGAACAGCCCCGACCATCTGCGCGGTGCACTGCACGGCGGCGTCAACGGCTTCGCGCACGTGGTTGCGAACCGCGTGCCGCTCGCGTACACGCGCATGATCGAGCAGTGGTGGCTGCTCATCCCTGCCGCCGCCGCGCTGATCATCGGCGTCGCCGCCAGCCGCTCGCGTCGCACCACGGCGCTCGGCCTCACGATGCTCGCTGCGCTCGGCGCGTCGCTGCTCGTGAACGATTCTCCCGGGCCCGTGATGATCGCCGGTCTCGCCGCCGTGCTCGCGATCGAAGGGGGCCTCGTGTACCGCAGCCTCACGCTGCCCGTCCTGCGCCGGCTGTCGCCGTCGCCCACCCCGATCCCGCAGCAGTCGTGACGCGCTCGAACCCCCTCGTCCGCGAAGCGCTCTTCTCCGCCACGGCGGCGGCGCTCGTCGCGGCGCTGCTCGCGTGGCTCGGGCCGCCCGGCACCGATCTCGCGGCGCACGCGTATCAGCGCACGCTCTTCCTCCAACACGGCTTCACGCTCTGGAACAACTTCTGGTACGCCGGCCGCTACAGCTTCGTCACCTACAGCCTGCTGTATTACCCGCTGGCCGCGTGGCTCGGCATCCGGCTGCTCGCCGTCGCGACGATCGCGCTGGCCGCGCTCGCGTTCGCCGTCGTGCTCGGCCGGGAATGGGGGCCGACCGCCCGCTGGTCGAGCCGCAGCTTTGCCGTCGTGTGGGCCGGCATCGTCCTCTCCGCCGCGTTCCCCTTCGCGCTCGGGATCGCGCTCGCGCTGCTCACGATCTGGGCGCTGCAGGCGGGTGCGCGCTGGCGCTCCGTCGCGCTGGCGACGCTGACGCTCGCCGCGAGCCCGCTCGCGTTCCTGCTGCTCGTCGTCGTGCTCGCGGGAATCGCGCTCGCGCGCCGTGATGCCTTGCGCCGCAACTGGGTGCCGGTCGCGGGCGTCGCCGTCGCCGGTCTCGCCGAAGTCGTGTTGTGGCGGGTCTTCCCCGCCGGCGGGCGCTTTCCGTTCTCGTTCGTCGAAGCCGCCACCGGCGTCGCCTTCTGCCTCGTCGGCCTCGTGTTCACGTGGCGTGTGGAGAGCGCACGCGTGCTCCGCTTCTTCTTCGGGGTCTATCTCGCCGCGTATGTCGCGTCATACCTCATCCCGTCGGCGATCGGCGAGAACGTCGGGCGCCTCCGCTTCGTCGCGATCCCACTCGCGGTGCTCGTCTTCTCGCTGCGCAAGTGGCGGCCGCTCGTGCCCGGGGTCGCCATCCTGGCGCTCGCCGTGGCGTGGAACATCACGCCGCTCGCCTCGAGCTACTTCAAGAACGGCTCCGACGTGACCGCGCGCGCGGGCACTTGGCCCGCGGCGATCGCATTCCTGCACAAGCATCTCGGCCCGTCGTTCCGCGTCGAAGCGGTCGACACGGCGACGCACTGGCCCGCCGTCTACCTCGCCGACGCCGGCATCCCGATCGCGCGCGGCTGGTTCCGCCAGGACGACTTCCCGCTGAACCAGGTGCTGTACGGCAGCAAGCTCCGCGCGAAGAGCTACCTGCACTGGCTGCACGGGCTCGGCATCAAGTACGTCGTCCTCTCCGACGCGACACCCGACTACAGCGCGCGGACCGAAGCGAAGCTTCTGCGCAGCGGACGATCGGGTCTGAAGCCCGTGCTGCAGACGAAGGCCCTCACGATCTTCTCCGTGCCGCATGCGCACCCGATCATCAGCGGGCCGGGCCGCCCACGACTCGCATCGCTGACCGGCTCACGCATGTCGGCGGTCGTCGACCAAGGCGGCAACTACCGCATCGCCGTGCGCTACAGCCCGTACTGGCGTGCGTCGAACGGCTGCCTGAGCAAGGGCAAGGACGGCATGCTGCGCCTTGCGACGCACCAGCCGCAGACGGTCGGGCTCGTCTTCCAGATCGACGCGACGCGCGCGCTCGGCCAGCTCGCGGGCGAGACGCCCGTGTGCTCGTTCCCGAAGAAGCGTTAGATCTTGCGCACGAGCTCGGCGAGCGGCTTGCGGTTCGCCCTCGCCGACCACTCCTCGGGCGTGCGCGACTGCGGGTCGCGCGGCTTCGCGGGATAGCCGAAGGACAGGATCGTCTTCACCTCGTCGCCGCAGATACGCGCTGCGGCTTCCGGGTCGTTGATCCCGTTCGGGCACGACGCGACGCCGTCGTTCCACGCGGCGAGCATCATGTTCTGTGCGCAGCGGCCGACGTCCATGCCGCCGGCGGCGCCGACGATCGCGACGACGAGCGCGGCGCCGAGCACGTTGCTCGGCGCGTGCACCGTCGCTGCAAGCTCCACCTGTGCCGTCTCGACCACGACGAAGTTCCACTGTTGTCTGTTGCGCGCGCTGCCCGACAGCCGGCCCGCGTCGAGGATCCGCGTCAGGACGTCTTCGGGCACGGGAGTGTCGGCGTACTCGCGTACGTCTCGCTTGCTCGCGATTGCGAGCCAGGCGTCCACTCAGCGGCGCAAGAAGGACGGGACGTCCATGTCGTCCTCATCGCTGCGCCTGGTGGGGGCGCTCGTGCTGCTCGTCACCGCGGGCGTCGAGAAGAGCGGCCGGCGGGCGCGCGTGCCGCGGCCGATGCCGGTCGCGACGACCGTGACCCACACCTGGCCGTTGAGCCGGTCGTCGACGGTCGCGCCGAAGATGATGTTCGTCTCGTCGGTGGCGGCGCCGCGAATCACCTCGGCGGCCTCGTTCACCTCGATCAGCGACATGTCGTCGCCGCCGGCGATCGAGAGCAGGATGCCGGTCGCGCCGGTGATCTCCTCGTCGATCAGCGGAGAGCGCAGCGCACGCTCGGCGGCTTCCTTCGCACGGTTCTCGCCGGTGGAGGCGAAGCCGATGCCCATCAGCGCGGTACCGGAGTCGCTCATGATCGTGCGCACGTCGGCGAAGTCGAGGTTGATCAGGCCGGGCATCGTGATCAGGTCGGTGATGCCCTGCACGCCCTGGCGGAGCACATCGTCGGCCACCTTGAACGCGTCGATCATCGAGGTCGAGCGGTCGAGCACCTCGAGCAGGCGGTCGTTCGGGATCACGATCGTCGTGTCGCACGCGGCACGCAGCGCCTGGACGCCCTGCTCGGCCTGCGTGCGCCGCTTCGTCCCCTCGAACTTGAACGGCGTCGTGACGATGCCGACGGTGAGCGCACCGAGATCGCGCGCGATCTTCGAGACGACCGGCGCAGCGCCGGTGCCGGTGCCACCGCCCTCGCCCGCGGCGACGAACACCATGTCGGAGCCGCGCAGCGCGTGCTTCAGCTGGTCGTAGCCCTCCTCGGCGGACGCACGCCCGACGGAGGGATCGGCGCCCGAGCC
>JAOPYX010000261.1 GCA_025964535.1 Actinomycetes bacterium
AGCCTGCCAGCCGTGCAGGTCGCCGAGGGCGGTATCTCCGACCAGGCGAAGCTCGTGGGCCGCGACAACAAGGTGGTCTCACGCGGCGGCGCCCCCGATCTCGCGTTCAGCGTCGATCCGCGCAGCGACCAGCGCTTCAACCCGCTCGTCCTCACCGAAGGCCGCTGGCCCAACGGGTCGCAGGAGATCGCAATCGACACGAAGACGGCGTCGACCAAGCACTTCAAGGTTGGTGACTCGATCGGCGTCCTCACGCGCGGCCCGCTGCAGCGATTTCGCGTCACCGGACTGGTGCGCTTCGGCGGCCTCAGCTCGCTCGGCGGCGCGACCCTCGCCATCTTCGACCTGCCTACCGCACAGCGGATCTTCCACAAGCAGGGCCAGCTCGACTCGATCGGCATCGCCGGCAACCCGAATGTGACGCCGGCCCAGCTCGTCGCAGAGGTCCAGCCGCTACTCCCGCCCACCGCGCAGGTCAGGACCGGGCAGCAGGAGGCAAAGCAGGCCGCGAAGGACACGAACGGCTTCCTGAGCATCCTCGAGTACTTCCTGCTCGCGTTCGGCTTCGTGGCGCTGTTCGTCGGGATCTTCGTGATCGCGAACACGATGGGCATCACCGTGGCGCAGCGGATGCGCGAGCTGGCGACATTGCGCACGCTCGGTGCGACGCGGAGGCAGGTGTACTGGTCGGTCGTGCTCGAGGCGCTCGTGATCGGCGTGATCGCATCGGTGATCGGGCTCTTCCTAGGCCTCGGTCTGGCAAAGCTGCTGAACAAGCTCTTCGTGGCGTTCGGCATCGACCTCCCCCAGGTCGGCACCGTGTTTGCGACCCGCACCGTCGTGGTGGCGCTCATCGTCGGCATTGTCGTCACGTTGATCGCCGCCGTCCGGCCTGCGCTGCGCGCGACCCGCGTGGAGCCGATCGCCGCCGTGCGCGAGGGCGCCGTGCTGCCGACGTCGCGCCTCGCGCGCTTCGGTCCCTACATCGCGCTCGGCGTGATCGCGCTGGCCATCGGGCTGATGGTCTTCGGCCTCTTCGCCGGCGGCTCGACGAAGCTGCGTCTGCTCGGTCTCGGCATCGGAGTCGTCCTGATCTTCATCGGCGTCGCGATGCTTGCGCCCACGCTCGTGCCGCCGATCGCACGCGTCCTCGGGCTCCCGGCTGCGCGCTTCGGCGGCGCGCCGGGGATGCTCGCCCGCGGCAACTCGATCCGGAATCCGTCGCGCACCGCGTCGACGGCGTCGGCGTTGATGATCGGGCTCACGCTCGTCACGCTCGTGTCGGTGCTCGCGGCCGGGCTCAAGACGACATTCGAGGACTCCGTGAACAAGCTCTTCACTGCGGATTACGCGCTCACGTCGCAGAACGGCTTCACACCGTCACCGATCGCGTCGGAGAACGCGCTGCACGGAGTGCCGGGCGTCCAGGTCGTGAGCGGCGTCCGTGCGGGCGAGGCGGAGGCGTTCGGCAAGCGGCTGGGGATTACGGCGGTCGAGCCCACGGTGACCAAGGTGATCGATCTGAAGTGGAAGTCCGGC
This sequence comes from Actinomycetes bacterium, assembly GCA_025964535.1. Lineage (GTDB taxonomy): Bacteria > Actinomycetota > Thermoleophilia > Gaiellales > Gaiellaceae > Palsa-739. Next base: position 1,540 of record JAOPYX010000261.1, read on the forward strand.
AGCGCCGCCACGCCTGCGCAGCTCGGAAGCGATGGCGCGTTCGTGCCGAAGAGCTACGCGAAGGACCACCACCTCGACGTCGGCTCGCCGATCGATCTGAAGACGCCGTCGGGCGGAACGATGCACCTGACGCTGCGGGGAATCTTCGACCCTCCGAAGGGCGGCTCGCCGTTCGGCGACGTCACGATCTCGGCGCAGCGATTCGACAAGGAATACGCGAACCCGCAGAACCTCTTCACGTTCGTCAAGACAATCGGCGGCGTCACCGACCAGAACACCGCGCGGCTCACGCAGGCGCTCGCGAGCTTCCCGGACGCGAAGGTCCAGACGAAGACGCAGTTCACGAAGCTGCAGGAGAGCGGGATCAACCTTCTCCTCAAGCTCCTGTACGTCCTGCTCTCGCTCTCGATCATCATCAGCCTCTTCGGGATCGTGAACACTCTCGTGCTGACGGTCTTCGAGCGGACGCGTGAGATCGGGATGCTGCGGGCGGTCGGCATGACGCGCCGTCAGGTGCGGAACATGATCCGGCACGAGAGCATCATCACGGCACTGCTCGGCGCGGCGCTCGGGTTTCCCCTCGGCGTCGTCCTGGCACTGATGGTCGGGAAGGCGATCAACTACCCGGCGTTCACGATTCCGTGGGGAACGCTGATCGTGTTCATCGTCGCCGCGGTGATCGCCGGCCTCGTTGCCGCGATCTTCCCGGCGCGCCGTGCGGGGAGGCTGAACATCCTCGCTGCGCTGAAGTACGAGTAGAGCTCAGACCCAGAGGCTGGGTTCGCGCGTGACCGGGTAGCCCGAAAGCACGAGCCGGACGATGTTGCCATCGGCGTCACGCTCGACACGTAGCGCCTCACCCTGCTCCCAGCCCGATTCGATGCGCCAGCGGTCCTCGCTCTCCTGCACGATCACGGCCGACGGCTTCCAGGCCGGGTCGTCGGGGAAGCGGGCGTCGAGCTTGCCGTCCTTCCAGCGCAGGGTGAATGCCTCGGCCTCCATGAACCAGATGCCGAGCAGTGGCAAGACGTGCTCGGGTGGCGGCTCCTCGGCCTGCCAGGGCGCAGGCGGGACAGGCCACTGGTCGACCGTCGCGGCGACGAGCCTCTTCGCGAGCGCGCCGAGGTCCGCACTGCTCGAGTTCGTGAGGATGCCGACCCCGACCTTGTCCGAAGGCGAGACGTACACCGCGGCGATGAAGCCCGGCATCGAGCCACCGTGCCCCGCGAGAATGCGGTCGCCGTCGCGCTGCAGCATCAGGCCGAGGCCGTAGCCGCCGCTCCAGCGCACGTGGTCGTCGATCGTCTGGACGGTGCGCATCTCCTCGACCGTTCCGCGCGCGAGCACCGACTCGTCGGGCTCGGCGAGGAACGACGCCCAGGTGCAGAGGTCGCTGACCGTCCCCCACATCTGACCGGCCGCGATCCACGCTCCCGTCGTGACCGGCGGCTCGTCCCAGACGCCTTCGACATACGGCTGCACGAGGTAGCCGGTGGCCGCGGGTTGCTCGGGCTCGAACGTCGTCCGCGTGAGACCGAGCGGCGTGAGGAGACGATCCTGCACGTATCGCGCATAGGGAAGGCCCGAAGCACGCTCGACCACGACGCCGAGCAGCGCGAACGCGAGATTCGAGTAGTGGAAGCGGGCGCCGGGCGGCAGCACCTGTTCGGCGTCGCCGAGCGTCTCGAGCAACTCCGGGACGTCGGCGAAGCGCGCCTTCAGCCAGGCGTCGTCATGCGTCTCGCGCTGCAGGCCCGAGGTGTGCGAGAGCAGCCGCCGCAGAGTCGGTGCGTGGGCGGCAGCGTCGATGTGCTTGTCCAGCGTGTCCTCGAGGCCGAGCTTGCCGGCGTCACGCAACTGCATGATCGCCGCGGCGGTGAAGGTCTTCGTGATCGAGCCGAGGCGGTACTGCGTGTCGGGAGTGGCCGCACGCTCCGCGGTGACGTCGGCCGCGCCGACAGCGGTCTCCCAGATGCGTTCGCCGTCGCGGAGAACGGCCGCTGCGATGCTCGGGAGGCGCTGGTCTCGCTGCTCGCGCCGGACGCGGCGCTCGAGCTCGGCGGCAAGCGTCTCAGGCGCCGACACGGTCTCTTGCGCCGAGTGCGCGCGGCACCGCCTCGATGGCGCGCTCGATGTCGTCGTCGGAGATGTCGAGATGCACGACAGCACGCATGAGCGTCGGGTTGACGGTGTCGGAGATGCCGACGCCCTCGGCGGCGGCGCGCGCTTCCGCCTCCCGCCAGGTGAGCCCGAGCGGCGCAAGATCGATCTGCACGAAGTTCGTCTCGGTCTGTGCGGGATCGACCGGCAGGCCCGCGGCGGCCCAGCCGTCGGCAAGGCGTCGCGCGCGGGCGTGATCGTCGCGGATGCGCTCGACGTTGTGGTCGAGCGCGTAGAGGCCCGCTGCAGCCACGATTCCGGCCTGCCGCATTGCCCCGCCGAAGAGGTGCTTTCCGCGCCGGGCCGCGACCATTAATTCGGTCGAGCCGGCGATGAGCGCGCCGAGTGGGCAACCGAGGCCCTTCGACAAGCAGAGCGTCACTGCGTCGAAGCGCCGGCCGATCTCGGCTGCGGGGACGCCGAGTGCCGTCGCCGCATTCACGAGGCGCGCGCCGTCGAGGTGGAGGTTCAGGTCGTGCTCGCGCGCCGTCTCGGCGATCGCGTCGATCTGCTCGAGCGACCAGGTTCGCCCGCCCGAGGAGTTGTGGGTGTTCTCGATCGTCACGAGCCGAGTGCGCGGCATGTGGCCGCTGCTCCAATCGCGGACGGCCGCCCTGACCTGCTCCGGCGCGAAGGTCCCGTGCCGCCCCGGCAGGCCCCGCATCACGAGGCTGCTGAAGACTGCGGGGCCTCCCTGCTCGTTGATCATGACGTGGGCGTTCTCCTCCGCGAGCATCTCGTCGCCGGGCTGAGAGAGGATGCGCAGCGCGATCTGGTTGGCCATCGACGCAGTCGGCACGAAGACGGCCGCCTCGTGGCCGAGAAATGCTGCGGCGCGCCGCTCGAGCTCGAGGACGGTCGGGTCCTCTCCGTACTGCTCGTCGCCCACGACGGCATTCGCCATCGCCTCGCGCATGGCGGGGCTCGGCCGGGTCATCGTGTCCGAGCGGAGGTCGATCACGGCACGGACGGTATCGAAGCCGCGCCGCCCACCAGCGGGGAGGCGACCGCTACCTTGGTCGGATGGATTTGACGCTTCTCCAGAGGACGTTGCGCGAGCGCGGCGAGCCGGCGTACCGCGTGGGCCAGGTGTGGGACTGGGCCGCAGGCGGTGCCGACGGTTACGACGCGATGTCGAATCTGCCCGGTGCGTTGCGCGAGGAGCTCGCAGCAGCGGTCCCGTTCTCGACCCTGACGGTCGAGACGCAGCGTGAGTCGAAGGACGGCACCGTCAAGACGCTCTTCAAGACCGCCGACGGGCATCCGGTCGAGGCAGTGCTCATGCGCTACCGCGACGGGCGCCGGTCGCTGTGCCTCTCCTCGCAGTCGGGGTGCCCCCTGACGTGCACCTTCTGTGCGACCGGGCAGATGGCGTTCGGACGCAACCTGACCGCCTCGGAGATCCTTGATCAGGCGCTGCACTTCCGCCGCATGACTCCGGTCGACCACGCGGTGTTCATGGGCATGGGCGAGCCGATGCTCAACTTCGACGAGGTGCTCGCGGCCGCACGGAAGCTGCCGGACGTCGGGATCACACACCGGCGCACGACGATCTCGACCGTGGGCTGGCTGCCCGGGCTCAAGCGCTTCGTCGACGAGATCGACGTGCCGATCCGGCTCGCGCTCTCGCTGCACGCGCCCGACGACACGCTGCGGTCGAAGATCATGCCGGTGAACGAGAAGTACCCGTTGCGCGACATCCTGGCCGAGTGCAGGCGGCATGTCGACCGCACGAACCGGCGCGTCTACATCGAGTATGTGATGCTCGCGGGCGTGAACGACGCGCCCGAGCAGGCGACCGCGCTGGGGAAGCTGCTCGGCCGCGACCACTTCAAGGTGAACCTGATCCCATACAACCCGACCGGGATCTACGACGGCTCCTCGCGCGATCGCATCGCCGCGTTCAAGCTTGCGCTCGATCGCACGCGTGTGCCGTCGACAGTACGGCTCACGCGCGGCCGCGACATCGAGGCTGCGTGCGGTCAGCTCGCCAGTGCGCCGAAGGTGCGCACGCGAGCCGCAGCGCCGGCGTAATGGAGCAGCGGGTCAGCCTCGTCACGCTCGGAGTCGCCGATCTGGCGACGGCGCGGCGCTTCTACGAGGCGCTCGGCTGGAGCTCGGCATCCGATCCCGCCGACGGCGTCGTCTTCTTCCAGACCGGTTCGATGGTGCTTGGCCTGTGGGGCCGCGAAGATCTCGCGAAGGACAGCGGCACGACCGACACAGGCGGCTGGGGCGGCATCACGCTCGCGCACAACGTGCACTCGCCTGCCGAGGTCGATGCCGTGATCGCCGAGGCCGGCGCAGCCGGCGCGACGATCCCGCGCGAGGGCGCGCCGACATTCTGGGGCGGCTACTCGGGCGTATTCATCGATCCGGACGGCCACGCCTGGGAGGTCGCGCACAACCCGGGGTGGGAGCTGGGCCTGGACGGCGCGATTCGTTTGAACGCGACCGAGTAGGCTCCAGCCGTGATCGATCGGCTGCCGCGCCTGCTACTTCACGCGGAGGGCGCTGCCGTCGCCGCCGCAGCGATCGCCGTCTACCTCTATGCCGACTATCCCTGGTGGCTGCTCGTCGCGCTCGCGCTCGTTCCGGATCTGTCGATGCTGGGTTACCTTGCCGGCGTGCGTGTCGGCGCGGTCGCGTACGACGCAGTGCACACGTATGCGCTTCCGGTGGTGCTCGCGACAGCCGGCTTGATCGCGCACAGCGAGTTGGCGATTCAGCTCGGCTTGATCTGGATCACGCACATCGGCGTCGATCGCGCGCTCGGCTACGGCCTCAAGTACCCCACCGACTTCAAGGACACGCACCTCCAGCACGTGTAGCCGCCGATCAGGCGGCGAGGACGACCGCCTCGCGCGGGCCGAGCTCCAATGGGCCCTCGACGACCTCGTCGTCGCGCGAGCGGTCGCTGCCGATGACGATCGCGCCGCTCACTCCCTCCAGCACGACTGCGGTCTCGCCGAGGTTCGCCGCGACGAGCGCACCGCCCTCGCGGCGGAACGCCCAGACGCCCGGCGGCGCCTCGATGCGTTCGTACGCCCCGGTCAGCAGCCCGCGGTGCTTGCGCAGCACGATCAGGTCGCGTGTGAGCGTCAGGATCGAGTCCGGGTCGGCGCGCTGAGCTCCGACGTTGCGCGAGCGGTCACCGAGCGGAAGCCACGGTTCGACGCCCGGCGCGGTGAAGCCGGCGCCGTCCTCCTCGCTCCACACCATCGGCGTGCGGCCGGGGTCGCGGCCGACCATATCGTGTTCGCGCTCCGGCGGCACATCGACAGCCTCCATGCCGATCTCGTCGCCCTGGTAGAGGATGCAGGCGCCGCGTAGCGAGAGGAGCGCGACGAGCGCGCACCGGATCGCCGCTTCGTCTCCGTTGCACCACCTGGTCGCGAAGCGCGGATCGTCGTGACTCGACGCGTGCCACACCGGTGTCGCGGACGCCGGTAGCAGCCGCTCGGTCTCGCCGACGACAGCAGCAAGCTGTTCCGCGACAAACGGCGCGTGCAGGAAGACGAAGTTCATGCACAGCTGTAGCCCATCCGGCACGGCGTACGTCGCGAGCTTCTCGAGCTCCATCGTGTACGTCTCGCCGACGAGCAGCCGCTCGGGGTCGTACTCCTCCGCGACACGCCGCCAGCGTCGGTGTACGTCGACGGCCTCGGGAAGCCCCATGTTGTGTTTCGGCCACTGACCGGCGCGCTGCCACGACGGTGAATCGGTCGGCCGCGCGGGCGGGTTGTCACGCAGCTGCCGGTCCTTTACGAGCGCATGCGCGACATCGATCCGGAATCCGGCGACACCGCGGTCGAACCAGAAGCGAAGGATCTCGTCGAAGGCGTGCCGCACGTCCTCGTTCCACCAGTCGAGGTCCGGCTGCTTCGCCAGGAAGTTGTGCAGGTAGTACTGGCCGCTCCGATCGTCGAGCGTCCAGGCGGGACCGCCGAACACCGACTTCCAGTTGTTCGGAGGTGAGCCGTCGGGCTTCGGGTCGCGCCACACGTACCAGTCGCGCTTTGCAGGATCGTGGAACCACGGGTGCTCGTCGCTCGTGTGGTTCGGGACGAGGTCGAGCAGCACACGGATGTGGCGCCGCTCCGCCTCGATGAGCAACTGCTCCATGTCGGCGAGCGACCCGAGGTCAGGATGCACGCCGCGGTAGTCGGCGACGTCATAACCCCAGTCGGCGTTCGGCGACGGAAACGTCGGGCTCAGCCAGAGCGCGTCGACACCGAGCCACGCCAGATGGTCCAGCTTGGAGGTGATACCCGGCAGATCGCCGATGCCGTCCCCGTTCGAGTCGGCGTATGAGCGCGGATATACCTGGTAGATCACTGCGCGGTCCCACCATGGGCCTGACATCAGACGGCTCTACGAAGGTCGGCGCGGTGTGTCCAGCCGTGCACCAGGACCGCCGCGACGAGAATCGCGTCACCCAGCGCGATCGCGAGGTCTGCCAGATTGAAGGCGATTCCGTGCCGGACGAGCGGATCGGGAACGCCGCTCCACGCGATCCCCGAGATGAACGTTGCGAGCGCTCCGCCTGCGGCGATGCCTGCCCCGACAGCGACGCCGAGCGACTGGACCCGAGGAGCGAGCGCGAGCAGCGCCAGAGCGATCGCGGCCGCAAGCACGAGCACGCCCGCCGACCGCGTGTGGTGGAACGGCGTCGGCGTCAGAACCTCATGCGTCAGCGCAGCGCCCAGCACCACAAGCGCCGCGGTGGCGGCAATGCCTCGGCGACGCCGCAATCTACGCGCCCTTCGGCGCCTCGATCGCAATCGGATGAGGATCCGCGTCCGGCTGCGGGTGCTGTTCGAAGCCGTACTTCACGACAGGGTGCTTTGCCGCACGCACCTCGTCGAGCCGGCGCACGGGCCGGTTGTGCGGCGCCTGCTTCAGCAGTTCCGGCTGCTCCGCCGCTTCCTTCGCGATCGCGAGCATTGCGTCGCAGAAGGCGTCGAGCGTCTCCTTCGTCTCCGTTTCCGTCGGCTCGATCATCAGCGCCTCGGGAACGACGAGCGGGAAGTAGATCGTCGGCGGGTGGTATCCGTAGTCCATCAGCCGCTTCGCGACGTCGAGCGCGGTGACGCCGTAGTCGCGCTTCAGGTTGCGGGCAGAGAGCACGAACTCGTGCATGCAGAGCCGGTCGTAGGGCAGCTCGTACGCGTCTTTCAAGCGCGCGAGCACGTAGTTGGCGTTCAGCACCGCAGTCTCCGACATCTCGCGCAGCCGCGGCCCGTACGCGCGGATGTAGGCGTACGACCGCACGAAGACGCCGAATGGCCCGGTGAACGCGCGCACCTTGCCGATCGACTTGGGTCGGTCGAAGTCGAGCCCGAAGCTGCCGTCCTCGTTCCGCACCACCGCGGGCACCGGCAGGTACGGCTCGAGGATGTCGCGCACCGCGATCGGTCCACCACCTGGACCGCCCCCACCGTGGGGCTGCGAGAACGTCTTGTGCAGGTTGATGTGCACGATGTCGAAGCCCATGTCGCCCGGCCGCGAGATGCCGCACACCGCGTTCAGGTTCGCGCCGTCGTAGTACATGAGCGCGCCCACGCCGTGGAAGATCTTCTGGATCTCCTCGATGTTCTCGTCGAAGAGCCCGAGCGTCGACGGGTTCGTGAGCATCAGCGCCGCGGTATGCTCGTCGACCTTGGTGCGCAGGTCGTCGACGTCGATGTTGCCGCGCGCGTCGGTCTTGACCGGCGTCACCTCGTAGCCGGCCATCGTCACCGACGCGGGATTCGTCCCGTGCGCCGTATCGGGGATGACCACCTTGCGTCGCTGCTCCGATTCGCCGCGCTCCTCGAAGTACGCGCGCACGAGCATCAGCCCGGTCAGCTCGCCCTGTGAGCCCGCGGCGGGCTGCAACGACACCGCGTCGAGCCCCGTCACTTCGGCGAGGATCTCCTGGAGCCGCCACTCGAGGTCGAGGGCGCCCTGGACGCCGTCCTCGTCCTGCAGTGGGTGGAGGCTCGCGAAGCCGGGAAGTGCGACGAGCCGCTCGTTGACGCGCGGGTTGTACTTCATCGTGCACGAGCCGAGCGGATAGAAGCCGTTGTCGATACCGAAGTTCCGCGTCGAGAGCTCCGTGATATGGCGGACGAGCTCGAACTCGGGCACCTCGGGCAGCCGCGGCGGCTCCGTGCGCCGCAGCTCCTCGGGCACCTCGGCAGCCGGGAGTCCGTCGAAGTGCGGAATCGCGGACGCGCGCCGGCCGGGCTGCGACTTCTCGTAGATGAGCTTCATCGGGCGAGCTCGGCGAGCACGTCGGCGAGACGGTCGATCTCCGCGGGCGTCCGCTTCTCTGTGACGGCGACGAGCAGCACGTCGTCCATGCCCTCGTAGTCGCGACCCAGCGCGTAGCCGGGGTGTACGCCCTGGGCCCGTGCGTCGCGGATCACGTCGCGCGCGTTCCGTCCGACCCGTACGGCAAACTCCTTGAATGTTGCCTGTCCGGGAAACACGAGCTCGAGCCCGGCGCGCTCCTGGAGCTGCTGCTTCGCGTACGCGGCCAGCGAGAGACAGGTCTCCCCCAGCTCCCGCAGCCCCTGCGGCCCGAGCCACGTGAGGTAGACGAGGCCGCCGAGGGCGAGGAGCGTCTGGTTCGTCGTGATGTTCGACGTCGCCTTCTCGCGCCTGATGTGCTGCTCGCGCGTCTGCAGGGTGAGGACATAGCCGCGCTGACCCGCGGCGTCTACCGTCTCGC
>JAOPYX010000301.1 GCA_025964535.1 Actinomycetes bacterium
GCGACCGAGGAAGCTCACCGACCGCTCGAGCTGAAGCCGCACGACGTCGCGCCGCAACTCCGTCTCCATCACGCCTGTCCCCGCGACCGCGAGTCTCGCATGCGGCAACTCGGCCAGGACCGCCGGCATCGCGTGGAGCAGCTCGCGCACGCCGGTCCGCGGCGTCAGCCGGCGAGCGCAGAACAGCAGCGGCGCGCCTTCCGCGTGCCGTCCGGACGTTGCCGGCGAGAAGCTGCCGACGTCGACGCCACCCGGGATGAGCGCGGCGCGGTCGGCGGTTGCCGCGTCGAGTCGCCGAAGCTCGCCACGCATGTACTCGCTGAGCGTCACGACTCGAGCTGCTCGCCGGACGACGAGGCGCTCCGCGCGCCGCAGTGTGCCGACAGTCGCAGACTGCAAGCCGCGCGGGAGCATGTAGCTCCCGTGCCGCTCGGAGAGGAGCTCGCGGTACACCGGCGCGTGGAACGTGTACAGGTAGCGGCACGTACCGAGCGCCGGCGCGAGCGCCGATACGGGGAAGTGGGCATGGACAATGCGCGGCTCGTGCTCGCGTATCGCGCGTCGGCCGGCGCGCCACGTTTGTGCCACGTAGTTCGCCACGAACAGCGGGCTCGCTTTGGAGGGGGAGTGATGCCGGACGATGCGGACGCCGTCGTCGCCGATCTCGTCGAGCGGTTGGGAAGCGTCGAGCCGCCGCGCGAGAACCGTTGCCTGTACGCCCTCCCGGACGAGCTGCGCTGCGAGCTCGCGGACGTAACGCTCCAAGCCGCCGAGCTTGTCCGGCGCGACGGCGTTTGTCAGCAGCAGCACGTGCATCGTCGATTCAGCGCGCATGCGCGACGCTCTCGAGCACGTCCTCGAGCAGGCTTGCCGACCGCTCCCATGACGCGCCGGCGCCGTGCGCCGCAGCCGCGCAGCTCATACGCGCCCGCGTCTCCGGACGGTCGAGCTCATCGACGCACACGGCAGCCGGTGCCGGATCGCGCGGTACCGCCCAGCCCGTGACGCCGGGAAGCAGGGTCTCCGGCAGGCCGCCCTCTGCGCTGACGATCACCGGGCAGCCGCAGGCCTGAGCCTCGATCGCGACGAGACCGAACGGCTCGCGAAGCGCGAGGTACAGCGTCGCCTGCGCCTGGCGGTAGGCACGCACGAGCTCCGCATCGGAGATCGCCACGCGCACGCTCAACGCGACTCCGACATGCCGCGCAAGTCGCTCGAGCCGGGCCTGCGCCTCGTCGTTCGCGCGCGGCGCTACGACGAGGACGGGCCATCTCCGGCGCGTGAGCGCGGCTGCCCGGAGCACGAGCTCGTGCCCCTTGTCGTCGATCAGCGTCCCCACCGACAGCAGATGCCGTGGACGCTCGTTGCCCGGCCTGAAGTCGGCCGACACTCCCATCGGCAGCACCTCCGCCTCGCGCCCGTACGCCGCTCGTATCGCCGTTGCGCTGTGACGGGAGTTCGTCGCGAGCCGTGTCGCGCGCGCTACCGCTCTCCGGTCGAGCAGTCGCTCGGCGCGGTGAAGCGGAGCATAGGGCAGGCGCGTGAGCGAATTCCGTCCCGAGGTGGCGCGCGGCTCATAGTCGACGCGACGTGGCTCGTCGCAGAAGTAGAGCGTCGGCGCCGAGAGCGCCAGGAGCGCCGAGGGTGTCTGGAGAAACTGACACGGGTTCGCGAAGACGACATCGGGTCGAAGCGACGTGACCGCATCCGCCAGCCGCCGCCACACGACCTGCAGCGCGAAGAGATCGAGGTACCGCAACGGCGGCCGGAAGCAGCGTGCACGCTCCGGTGCGGCCGGGCGGAACGAAAGGACGAACGGATCGTCCGTGACCGGAAGCGCGGTCGACGGGCAGACTTCGACGACCTCGACGTGCAGGCGGCGCACCTGCTCCTCGAGTCGGCGATGCGCGCCGCCCGCACGCAGGTTGTGCAGCACGACCACCCTCATTGCCGTGCGCCGTACGCGTCCAGGCAGCGCTCCGCAACGCGGTCCCACGTGAAGCGCGCACGAACCCATTCGACCGCTCGGACGGACATCGCCGCCCACGTCGCTTCGCCGGCGACGAGCGTGCGGATCGCGTCGCGGAGCTGCTGCACGTCGCCCGGCGGGACGAGCAGACCCGTCTCGCCGTCAACGACGATCTCCGGCATGCCGCCGACCCGCGTCGCGACGACGGGCGTGCCGCAGGCCATCGCCTCCAGCAGCACGAGTCCCAGCAGCTCCGGTCGCGGCGACCGCGGCGCGTACGCAGAGTCGTAGACGGACGGCAGGACCACAACGCGGGCACGCCGGTAGGCAGCGCGGATCTCCGCGTCGCTGGGGCTCTCGTGAAAGTGGACGTTCTTCCCCCGCGCGAGTCGCCGGAGCTCGTCGAAGTACGCGGCGTCGTACACGCGGCCGTACACGTGGAGGGCCGTCGTAGCATCGAGTGCGCGGACGAGGACGTCGATCCCCTTGTGCGGCAGCAGCCGGCCGACGAAGGCGACCTCGCGCTCCCTCCGTTCGTCCGTCGGGTGAAAGCGTGCGACGTCGACGCCGCCGTGAACGATGCTCGTGCAGCCTGCGAACTGGGGAAACTCCGTCGCCGAGAACGCGCTGACCGCGAGGAAGCCGTCGAGCAGCGGCGCCAGGCGGAGCCGGTCGGCGTAGTGCGAAGCCGAGCCACCGTGATCGGTGCAGTAGACGGAACGTCGGGCCAGCCCGCCGACCGCGAGGCAGGCGTCCGTCACGATCGACCGATACTGGTGCGCGTGCACGATGCGCGCGCGTAGGAGCTCGCGAGCGAGCCGCAGGGAGAGCGGGTTGAGCTGCTCGTCGCGCCAATGTCGCCGGGCCGGCAGCACGCGAATCTCGAGGTTGCCCCGACGCAGCTGGCGGAGCTCGGGGCCGAAGCTGACGAGACGTGTGCGCACATGGCTCGACATCGCGGCCGCGAGCTCCATCGCGTACCGCTCGCCGCCGCCCCAGTAGCCGTCGTCGCCGAACAAGGCCGGCGACACGTGCGTCACCTCGACCATCGCGCACCACCGACTTCGCGGTAGACGGCGACCGTCGCGCTCAACGCGCGCTCAGGCGTGAACAGGCGTCGAGCACGAGCATGACCCGCGTGGCCGAGCGACTCCCGGGCGCTGCGATGCGTTGCCAGGTGATCGAGGGCGTCGCGCAGTGCCTGCGGATCGTCGGGAGGGACCAACAGGCCCGTCCGCCCTGGCTCGACGAGCTCGGCGAGCCCGTCGACCGCCGTCGCAACGACCGCACGGCCATTGGCCATCGCCTCGAGCACGGCGTACGGGCAGGATTCCCAGCGGGACGGGAGACAGACGCAATCGGCGCCGCGGATCTCGGACGCGACGTCCTCGCGCCAGCCCACGAACGTGAAGCGACCCGGCGCGCGCGCAGCTGCGCGCGCTTCGAGCGCGGGCCGCGCAGGTCCGTCGCCGACGACAGTCACCAGCCAGTCCTCGCGCGCACGCACAGCCGCCTCGAGCAGGACGTCGTGCCCCTTCTGCATCGCGACCGTTCCGACGGCGACGACGCGGAACCGTGACGCCACCGGCGCCGGCCCTGGGTCGGCACCCACGTCCACGCCGTTCGGTATGACGACGAGCTTCGCCGGCGGCAACGCGTAGCGCTCCTGCAAGAACCGCAGCGAGCCGTCACTCAGCGCGACGATGCGGTGGGTCAGGCGGGCCTGCGCGCGCTTGAGCGCCGTCTTGGCGGCCCTCGCGCCGGGCGTCCGCTGCCCCGGCAGAAGCGTGCTGTCGGACGCGTTGCTTCGTGGGAGGTGCTCTGTGACGACGACGCGTGCGCCGAGCAGCCGCTGGCGCGCGAGCAGCGGCAGTGCGCGACGGTCGTAGGTGTCGTGGAGATGCAGATGCCAGATCGCCGCTCGTTCCGCGTGCAGCAGCGGAATGACCGTCAGGCCGAGGTCGCGCGCCTCTGCCGACAACCCCTCCGCTGTCGCTGCGAGCGCGACACGTACGTCTTCGCCCCGCTCGCGCAGCCCGCGCGCGAGGTCGAGGACATGGCGCCATACGCCCCCGTGCTCGGCCGCCGTCGTCGCGAGGACGACCGGCGAGAGCGCGGCGGTCATCGCGCGGCCCCCGCGAGCCGGTACGCGCGCTCGAGCCCTTCGATGTAACCCGGCCAGCGAAACCTCGCGGCGGCGTGATCGGCCGCCTCGCGGCCGAGGCGGTCCCGAAGGCAAGGGTCGTGCAGCAGCCGAGCCAGGGCGCCACCGAGAGCCGCGACGTCGCCGGCCGGAACGAGCAGCGCGTCGACCTCGGAGCGAAGACGCGCGAACGCCCCCGGCAACTGCGTCGCAACGACCGCCCGCCCCTCGACCATGGCCCGCACGAGCGCGCCGCTCGCCGGGGCCGAACGGCGATACGGAAGCACGACGACCGCGGCCCCGGCGAACAGACGTCCGAGCTCGGCCTCCGACACGAACCCGAGCCACCGCGGCGGTCGCGTCAGCCCGCGGCCGCGCTCATGAAGCGCGCGTTCGTATGCAACGCCGTCGACGCCGCCGGTGTGCGTTCCGGCGACGACGAGCGGGAGCTCGGTCGTCGCGCCGACCTCTTGCCATGCGTCGATCAGGACATCGAGGCCCTTCGCCGGGCCGATGTACCCGGCGGCCAGCACGTGGCCTCCCTCAGAGGGCGGCGTGCTTCCCGGTGTCGGAGGGTCGGCCGGATGCTCGACGGCGACGACGTTGCGCGCTCCTGCGCGCTGCCACCGCTCGCGCGCCGCGTCGTCGAGCACGACCACCGCTGCGGCACGCCGCTGCACCACCGAAACGAGAGCACGATCGAGGACCGGCGCCAGCACCCGATGGGCCGAGACGTCCCGCCACCGCGTGCCGGTCACGATCAGCCCCGTCGCAGGCGCCTTGATCGGCGAGGGCGAATCGTGGGCGACGACCACGACTCGGCGTAGGGCAACCGCGAGCTCCGCGAACCAGAACGGCGCAAGATCGAGACACCCGAACTCGACGTGCACAATCTCTGCTCGGTCCAGCTCGTTCCGTAGCGAGCGCAGCGCCCGCAACCCGACGCGCGCCGGTGCCCCCCCGGACGGGAGCGGGATGTCAGTCACCGTCCAGCCGTGCGCCGCCAGCTCCTTCGCCGTGCGAGCCGCCACGGCAGCTACGCCGCCCGTCGCCGGCCGGACCAGCACGAGACGCCGGCGCGCGTGGTCATGACGTTCGCTCACGATCGGTACCGCTTGATGATCCCGCGACTCCATCCGTCGGCCTGGAGCTCGACCGGCCAGGCGTGCAGTCGTTGCAGCAGGAGGAAGAAGACGAGGCCTGCCGCCGGAATGCCCAGCGCCGGTCGGGCCTGAAGCGCAGCGCCCGTCGCGGCCATTCCCACCAGCGCGACCGCAGGCCGGGTCGCCGCATTGAGCAGCGCGCTGTAGCCCACGCGACCGCGCAGGACGTAGAGCGAGCTCGCGCAGACGAAGATCTCCGTCGCGACCGTGAGCCACGCCGAAGCCGTGACGCCGTAGACGGGAACGAGAAGAAGGTTGCCGCCCACGTTGAGCACGGCCGCCAGTGCGTTCTGAACGAGCATCGGCCGCACGACGGAACGCGCGACGAGCAGCGTTCCGAGCAGGTTCCCGAGCATCGCGATCGCGCCCGCAAGCGCCAGGATGCGTAGGAGCGGGATCGCGCCGTCGTAACCGGCGCCGAACAGGACGTGCACGAGCGGCCGCGCGAAGACGCCGGCGCCGACACAGAGGGGGAGCCCGAGGACGACGAGCCAGTGTCCGACACGAGCGGCAAGGGCGGTCAGCGCATCCCGGTCCTGCGCGGCCGTGGCCAATCCGGGGAGCGCCGCGAGCATCACGAGCCCCGGCACGGCCACGAGCAGCGAGAGCACCTTGCACGCCGCGGCGTACTCGCCGAGGTCGGAACGGTCGACGAGCCAACCGAGGAGCACGAGATCCGCCGTGAAGTAGACGCTTGCCGTGAACGACGCCAGGCCGAGCGGAAGCGCGCGCGTCAGCAACCGGCGCCGGTCGGCTGCGGTCGGCGGCGCCCCGTCGACGAGACGGAATCCTGCGCGCGCCACCGCGACGGTGTTGAGGATCGACCCGAGCGACAGCGTGGCGGCAACGCCGACCGGGCCGCCGCCGGCGGCGGCGACCGCGACCATCGCACCGAGCTGCACGACATTCGTCGCGATGTCGATCGCCGCCAGCTGCCGCGTCCGGTAGAGGACGAAGAACATCTGACGCGCACCGCCGAGGCCGTCGAAGGCGACTGCCGGTGCGAGGACGAGCAGCACGAGGCCGCGCGTCTCCGTGAAGCCGCTCGCACCTGCCAGAGCAACGAGGGCGAGAGCCGGAAGCAGCGACCATGCGACCTGCACGTGCAACGCTGCACGCAGCAGTCGTCCGCGTGCGGGCGGGTCGAACGCGAGATCCCGGCCGAGCACGAGACCGAAGCCGAAGTCACTCAACGCCGCTGCGAGCCAGAATGCTGCAAGCGCCGACGACAGCTCGCCGAAGCTTCCGACGCCCAGCAGCCGCGCGACCACCGCAGTCCCGACGGCGCTCATGCCCGTGACGAGGACGCGGCGCGCGGCGAGCGTCAACGCCGACGCCGCGATGCGCTCTGCGAGAGGCGCGTTGCGGTCGCCGCTCAAGCGACCTTGCGTGCGCCCTGCGAGGCCACAGCCCCGAGCAGCGCTGCGACGCACGCTGCGACTGCCAGGTACCGCACGGTGTAGTCGGTGACCCAGGTGACGAGCAGGCATGCGACGGAGCCCGCGAGCCCTGCGCCGAGGATGCGGTCGCGACGAAGAGACGAGGCGAGATCGCGTCCGATGCCGGCAAGGACGAACAGCAGCGCGAGCGCGCCGGCGACGCCTGCCTCGGCGAGTAGCTGCAGATACGTCGACTGCGCATGACTCGACGGCCCCGTCCCGCCGACTCGGCGCTCGAGCTGCGGGAGAAGGTTCCCGAGGCCCGTGCCGAGGATCGGGTTGACCTCGGCGGTCGCGATCGCAGCCCGCCAGAGCTGCACGCGTTGCCGGTCGCCGGCGGCGGTCTTCACGGTCCGACTCGTCGGATGGAAGATCGAATCGAAACGATCGCTCAGCGCGCCCTGGCTGACGGACAGCGCCAGAGCCGCAACGACTACTGCAGTACCGACCACTCCGGCCAGCGCAGCCGTGCGTCGGCTGCCCGGCAACAGGGCGAGCGTCAGGAGCAGTCCGACCGCGGCACCGATCCAGCTCATCCGCGAAAAGCTGAGTGCCAGCGCGAGAGTCGTCACGACGCCGGCCGCGGCAGCGAGCAGACGGGCAGCCGCACTGCGGCTCGCGACGCCCAGCGCGAGCGCCAAGGGGCAGGCGAGCGCGAGCACGTTGCCCAGCGAGATCGGGTCGTAAAAGCTGCCCGTCGGCCGGGGCTTGCCGCCGAAGCCGAAGAAGTAGCCGCTGCCGAATACTGCGCGTCCGGCCGTCCCGTAGAGGTTCAGCTGCCGTCCGGTTCGGAACTCCCAGAGCGCGAGGATCGCCTGCAGGACTGCTGTACCGACGATCGCCGTGAGCACGAGCGGCAGACCGCCCGGGAGCGCACCCGCGCGGCTCACTAGCCACGCCGTGACGATCATCGCGAGGATCAGCAGCGCGTAGTGCGCGTGCGAGCTCCCGCCCACGAGCGGCACGACGAGGAGGAGCGCCGCCCAGAGCGTTCCCCAGCCGATCTGGGAAAGGCCGCTCCCGACGGTTCCGGTGACGACTGCGACCGCCGCACCGGCAACGAGCAACGGCACGAGCGCCGAAACACCGACGCCCACGAGCGTTGCGGTGTAGCCGGCGAAGGGCGCCGCGAGCACGAGCAGTGGCACGACTACGCGCAACGGCTCGGTGGCGGACGCGACGGCCACGAGCGCCAGCGGGCCGAGCACCGTCAGGCCGTACTTCAGGTCGCTCGGTTGCGCGAACAGGAGCCGCTCGGTGATCCCCACGCCGCTCGCAGCAACCGCCAGCGCCCCGAGGGCGAGAAGCAGCGGCCGGAGCCAGGAAGCCGCACCGAGCGTCGCTCCGTCCACGGCCTCAGCGGCCGCGAGCGTACGCGGCGCGCCCCGACAGCACGAATGCCTGACCCGCGACGAGCGCCATCGCGAGCAGCCCGACGAGCGCGTAGAGAATCGGACGCGGCTGCACCTTCGTCCCCGCTTCGGCGAGCGCGCTGACAGTCACGCTCGGCTGCACCGCGACCACACCCTGCGCCAGGCTCGTAAACGCCGCTTGCCGCTGCGAGATGAGGTTCGCGAGCAGGGTTTGGCTCCCGACGAGCGCAGCGTTCGCGGCTCCCGAGCTCTGTGCCGGAGTGGCAGCCGCGACCCGCTCCTGCCGCGTGATGTCGGCGCGAATCGCCTGGATCGATGCCTCGTTCGCCTGAAGCTGACCTTTCACCGACGCGACGAGCTCTGCCGCCTGGCGTCGATTTGCGGACCGGATGTAGGAGACGAATGCCGTCGCCACTGCGTTCGCGCGACGAGCAGCCACGGCCGGCGTCGACCCGTCGGCCGAGATGTTCACGAGATTCTGGTCCGCGACGGTGCCGGCCGAGATGGCACCGGCGAGGTGGTGCCGGTCGGCGCCGAGCATCGTCGCGGCACGCGCGAGCACCGGGCTGCCGTCGACGAGCGGCGCGTATTGCCCGGCGAGATCGTTCGACGCCACCGCCGCGTCGCTCAGCCCACCGCCCATCGGCTGCCCCACGACACGGATGGTCGTGGAGGCTCGGTACACCGACGGGATGTATCGGCTCGCCGCGTACGTGGCGGCGCCGGCCGCAAACGCGATCACGACGATCCACCATTTGGCATGCCACAGGATTGCGCCGCGGGTCGGCAATGCGCCGACGAGCGGCTCACGATCATCGCGCTCGCGCGCGCCCTTCAGGATCGCGGGCTCTTCCGTTGTCGACCGCGCTACCACCGTCGATCTCCTGCAATCTCCAGACGCTGCGCGCTCTGCTTCGCCCCGTGCGGCTGGAAGGAGCGCTCGCGCAGCCGAACCTCGTCATAGACCTCTTCGATGCGGTCGAGCATCCGGTCGAGCGTGAACTCGCTCTGGAATCGCGCCCGCGCGGCCGCAGCCAACCGTCGCCGCTCGTCCGGTGCTGAGCCGAGCGCAGCAATACGCGCAGCACACGTGCGGATGTCACCGACGGCGACCAGGTACCCGTTGTCGCCGTCACGCACCTGCTCCGGCAGACCCCCGACGCGATAGGCGACGACGGGCAGCGCCGCCCGCATCGCTTCGAGCACCGTCAGTGGCAACGCCTCCCAGGCCGACGTCTGGACGCAGACGTCGGCTGCGGCGTAGACGCACGCCGGATCCGTCCCCTCTTCGAGTAGGCGGCCGCCGATGTCCGCGAACGCGCGTCCTTCGGGACTGCCCGCGAGACCGGTTCCGAGTGCCATGAGGTCGATGCCGTCGCGGCGAAGTCGTGCGGCGAGCGGCGCGAGATCCTGCGGTCGCTTCTGCGGTGCGCGTCGCCCGACCCAGCACGCGACGAGCGCGTCCTCGCGGATCCGCAGCAGCGCCCGCGCGCCACGACGCCTCGGCAGTGTCCCGATGTCGCGGAGCCCGGTGTGGACGACACGAACTGCAGCCCGCTCCGCAATGGCATATCGAATCGCCTCGCGCGCTTCGGACTCGGCGACTGCGACGATCCGTCGATGAGCGCGGGCCATGCTCCGCTCGAACCCGACGAAGAGCGCGCGGCTTCCTCGGGGGCCCTGTCGCGTGAAGGCCCAGCAGTGTGGGGAGTAGATCGAAGGAACGCCTGCGAGCTGCCCGGCGGCTCCGGCCAGCAAGCCCGCCTTCGTGCTGTGCCCGTGGATCACGGACGAGCCCCGCCGGCACAGACGCGCGATGAGCGCGACGGCGTGTGCATCGGACGGGCCGAGCCCATGACGCAGCGGCAGCGGCACGACGTCCGCCCCGGCGAGGCGAAGCTCCGAGACCGCAGCAGACCGGCTCGGCGCGACGACCGTTACCTTCCAGCCGCGCTGCAGCAGACCCTCCGTGAGCGTGGCCACGTACGCGGGCACGCCCCCCTCGCTCGGCTCGAAGACCTCGACGACGTGCCCGGCCGCCATCATCCCGCTCCCTTGCCGGTGAGCACGGCCGGCAGCGTCCTGACGAGGATCCGCGCGTCGCCGGCGAACGATTGGTGACGGACGTAGCTGCAGTCCAGCTGCAGCCTCTCCTGCCAGCCCACCTCGCTCCGGCCGAGCACCTGCCACAGCCCGCTGATCCCGGGGCGAACCTGGTGGCGGACGTCCTGCCGCTCCGTGAGCGCATCCACCTCGAACCGGCGCAGCGGGCGTGGCCCCACGAGGCTCATCTCGCCTCGCAGGACGTTGGCGAGCTGCGGCAGCTCGTCGAGGCTCCAGCGTCGCAGCCACCGTCCAACCCGTGTGACGTTCCGGGCGGAGATCGTCTTGAGCATCACGACGGTGCGGTCGATTCCGTCGCCGCCGTCGAGGGTCTCGTGCACCTGAGCGAGAGCGATGTCTCCGGCGCCGGGAGAGATCGACCGGAACTTCACGATCTCGAACGTCCGGCGGCCGCGTCCGACGCGCGTCTGCCGGAAGAAGACCGGACGACCGTCGTCGAGCACGATCGCGGCCGCGATGAGGGCGAAGAGCGGAGCAAAGACAATGAGCAGGCACAACGAGCCTGCGACGTCGACTGCGCGCTTCGCCGCTTCCCCGACGCGCGACGCTCGACGCGGGTCTGCGGAGACGAGGGCCAGGCTCCCGAGCGCGTATGAGTGCACGCGATCTCCGACGAGCTCGAAGAGCCGCGGCACGACGTCGACGGCGACGCCGAGTCGGTCGCACGCGAGAACGAGGTCGACGATCTCGTCGTCGTCACGACGCGGGAACGCGACGAGGACCCGATCGGCAATGCCTGCCCGCAAGAGGTCCGGCAGTTCCTCGGGCGTTCCGAGATACGGCACCCCGAGCTGTCGCGCAGGCGGACGCTCGGCTTCCAGGTAGCCGACGATCCGGAACCGAGGGCTCGCATGGCGACTGGACAACTCGACGAGGCGACGGGCGATCTCACCTCCGCCGACAAGCAGGACACGCTCACGACCGCCGCGACGCCCAAGGACCATTCGCTCGACCGTCCAGACGAACGGCAGGGCGAACCAGATCGCAGCGAGCTCGCGAACGGCGACCGTCTCGCCCGCGGCATACGGCAGCAGCGCCGCGCTCCAGGTAGCGAGGCTTGCGGCAAGTGCCAAGCGGCTCGGCGCGACCGAGCGACCCGGGCGGAGGTCGTACGCCCCGACGACCCCGAGTGCGATCGGCGCCGCCGCAGCGACCACGACGGCTGCGAATGCAGCGTCGCTCGTCTCGGGCAGCATCCGAGGCAACAACGGCAGCCGCAACACCGACCATGCGGCCACGAACGTCAGCACTACGTCCCAGACGCCTACGAGGGCAACACTCGACCAACCACCGCGCCTTCCCGGCGCTGCCGCATATGTCGTCGACCTGCCCTCGACTGGACTGGTAACCGCCACTCGAGAGCTATTCATGGCGGCCGGCCGGATGACTCCGCCTAGCCCCGCGGGGGTGAGTCTCGACGTTCGGCGCAGTCAGAGCCGAAAGGGTGGCGTCGGCAGGCCGGGCGCTCCCAGCACTGCATGCGCGTCGTGCACCGAGCGAAGCCACTCGTAGGTGACGCCCTTCGCGTGATTGCGGTCGACCCCCGCCGCCGCGAGCCGGTCGAGGCCGCGCGCGTGCATCTCCCCGGGAGAGAACGTCGCGTCGTCGACGACGACGCAACCGAAGCCCTGTTCGCGCAGGCCGATCGCGGACTGTGCGACGCAGACGTCGGTCTCGCACCCGACGACGACCGCTGCGCCTCGCGCGGTATCGCGGACGGCGGCGAGGATCTCCGGTGTTCCGGCGAGCCCGAACGTCGGCTTGCGCAGCACCGGCGTGCCCGCCGGGAGGCGCTCGAGCACGCGTGGATCCGTCGGGCCGTTCCGCTCGGGCTCCTCCTCCGTGACGACGACCGGGATCCCGAGCCGAGCCGCGAGCGCGACGAGCCAGACGATGCGATCGAGCGCTGTGCCCGCGGCGACGGCATCCTGGTCCGAGAACCACGTCCGGGCGAGAAATCCGCCTTGGACGTCCACGACGACGAGCACCGTGTCCTCCCGTTCGAGCAAGCTCATGCGCCAATCATCGCCTTCAACGGGCGGGCTGCGCATACGCTCGGGAGATCGTGAGCGACCAAGCCCGGATCAGCGTCCTCATCGCCGATGACGATCGCCTGGTCCGCGAGGTGCTCACCGCCATCATTCGCAGCGAGCCGACACTGCGACTCGTCGGCGCCGCGACGGACGCGTACGAGGCGATCGCGGTGGCGACGGCCGAGTTGCCGGACGTCGCGATCGTCGACGTGCACATGCCCGGCGGGGGCGTGCGGGCCACACGCGAGATCCTGCGGTGCTCGCCCACGACCGGTGTGATCGCGCACACATCGGCCGAGGACCACGCAACGGTCTTGAAGCTGCTCGACGCCGGCGCCATCGGCTATCTCGTGAAGGGCACCTCGCCTGCACGCATCCTCGAGTCGGTCGAAATGGCGGCGAGGGGCCGCTCGAGCCTGTCGGTCGAGGTGACGCGTCACGTGATCGAAGACCTCGTCCAGGAGCGCGAGGCACGGCGGCAGAGCGACGAACAGTTGGAGCTCCGCCGCACGCGCATCGACCGCGCGCTGACCGAGGAGTCCGTGCTCCGGGTCGTCGGACAGCCGATCTGCGCGCTGGACACGTTGGCGTGTGTCGGGTTCGAAGCACTCGCCCGCTTCCACGCACCACCCACACGCGGTCCCGACCGCTGGTTCGCAGAGGCGAGCGAGGTCGGCCTGCGCGCGAAGCTCGAGCTCGTCGCAGTACGGCGAGCACTCGAACGGCTCGGCGAGCTGCCGGCGGCGGCGTTCCTGTCGGTGAACGTCTCTCCGGAGACGATCAGCTCAGCGGCCTTCCGCGGCCTCGTCGAAACGGTGCCCTCGGACAGGATCGTCATCGAGATCACGGAGCATGCCCCGGTCACGGACTACGACGAGCTGAACGCCGGCCTTGCCAGCGTCCGTGGCCTCGGCGTCCGCTTGGCGATCGACGACGCCGGTGCCGGCTTCGCCAGCCTCCGCCACATCCTCCGGCTCCAGCCGGACTTCATCAAGCTCGACGTCTCGCTCGTCGCCGGAGTCGAGAACGACCCGTCGCAGCAAGCGCTTGCCGTCGGGCTCATCTCGTTTGCAGAGAAGATCGGCGCGACGATCGTCGCCGAAGGCATCGAGAACGAGTCGGCCCTGATTGCACTCCGGGCGCTCGGCGTCGAGTACGGCCAGGGGTATTTCCTCGGGCGGCCCTCCGACGACCTCGGGCTCGAGCGCGCGCAGATGACGGCGTAGCGCGGCTAAAGACGGGCAGCGTGCCGGGCCGACTCGACTGCCTGCTTCACATCGCCGGCCAGCCGCATCGGCACGTCGATCTCGATCGGGTCGATCTCCCATGACGGCGCGAGACCGGCGAGCTCCTCGACGACCGCGAGATTGCACAGCGGCAGATGATCGAGGCTGTACCCGCCCTCGAGGAACGCCACGACGCGGCCGCCGCAGAGCTGCTCGGCACGTCGCTTCGTTTTGCGCGTAAGTGCGCGAAAGCCCTCCGTCGTCATGCTCATGCGTCCATGAGGATCCGTCGCGGCGGCGTCCTGGCCTGCGGAGACGAGGATGAAGTCGGGGCGGAAACGCTTCACCACCGGCGCAACGACCTCTTCGAACGCGTACCGGTAGCCCTCGTCGCCGGTGCCGGCCGGCAAGGGGATGTTCACCGTCGCGCCCTCGCCCTCACCCGCGCCCCGTTGCTCGACCGCTCCGAGCCCCTTCGGGTACAGGTCGTCCTGGTGGAGCGAGACGAACAGAACGGCGGGGTCGGCGTAGAAGATCTCTTGCGTGCCGTTGCCGTGATGCACGTCCCAGTCGAGGACCGCGATGCGCTCGAGCCCGTGTCGGCTCTGCAGATACCGCGCGGCGACGGCAACGGAGTTGAAGAGGCAGAAGCCCATCGCCTGCTCCGTCGACGCGTGATGGCCGGGCGGCCGGCAGCACACGAACGCGTTGTCGATCTCACCCTCGACGACTCGATCGACGGCTTCGAGCAGGCCGCCTGCCGCGAGCACCGCTGCGGTCCACGTGCCTGGCGAGACGCGCGCCTCAGGGCCGACCCATTCCAGGGAGCCGCGCTGTGACGCCGCTCGGATGCTTTCGACGTAGCTCGTGGGATGCACGAGGGCCAGCTCCTCGACCGTCGCCTCGCGTGCCGGTACACGCACCAGCGCGTCGAGGACACCCGAGCGCTCGAGCACCTGATACGTGCGCCTCAGCCGCTCGGCGTTCTCGGCGTGAGGGACGTCGAGCCAGTCCTGCACACGACCTTCGACGAGCATCGAGCCGTTGTCGTGGAGCTCGCAGCGCTCGTCGTAGACGAAGCCGGTTCGCGTCACGGTCAGACCTCGTCGGGGATCTCGTACCACCGCTTGCGGTCACCGACCCGATCCCGCATGCGCCACTTCCTCGACTTCGGCTCGCGCTCGATTCGCTCCCACAGCGTGTCCATCCGCTCGAGCGCGCGACCTTTCGTGCCGTCGTCCAGCGTAAGCGAGTCGATCTGCTCGTGTATGCGCTCGACGTTGAGCTTCACCGTGCGCCACAATCCCCAGTCGTCGGCGGTCAGCGCTGCGATGAAGTCGCCGTTGATCGTGTCGTCGTCGTTTGTCCCCACGACGTGCCGCTGCAGCAGCGTGACGATGTCCCGCAAGTCCTTCTCCGTCAGCTCCACCACCTGGAGCTTCGTGAGCAGCAGCTCCGCCAGCGGAATCGTGCGCTCGTCGAGCGCGAGCCGTGCGGTGATCGGGATCGTGTGGCACAGCTCGAACGTATCCACGAACACGTCGAGCTTCCGCTCGTTGTGCGTGTCGAAGAACAGGAGCCTGCGGCTGCCGTTGAGCGCGTTGAACTCCCTCGACGGCTCGTAGCCGAGCGCCGTGAGCAACTCGGCCGCGCTGCGGCTCGAACCCTTCGTCGTCGCGAGGTCGATGTCGTCGTACGACCGGCTCAGCGGCGGCGGGATCTCCTCGGTGTGGAAGTAGACGGCGAGACCGCCGATCAGCCTGATCGGCACGTCATTCGACTGCGCGGCGTCGAGCAGCCGGCCTGCCTCCGCGACGATGTCGGCGTACGGCGCCGTCGCCTCAGCCTTCGACACGCTGCACCAGCTCGATTCCGTCGTCTCCGATGTCGACGAGATACCCGCGCAAGATGCCGGGGTTCGCCTCGCTGCCCGGGTTCACGCTCAGCGTTGCGCCGATCTTGCGCTCGCCGCCCGACTCGTGGATATGTCCGTGCACCGAGAGCACCGGCTGGCGTTCCTCGATCACCCGCCGCACGGCCGTCGAGCCGACCGGACCGCGCAGCACGTCGCCGGCGGAGACCGTCGGGCGCAGGTTCGCGTCGAGGATGGGCGCCGTGTCGAGGCCCGAGTCGTGCGGTGGCACGTGGATCATGAAGACGGCGCGCCGCGCGTCGTCGACCTGCTCGGCGAGCTCGTCGAGCCGTCGGTACAGCTCGTCCTCCGGCACCTCGCGCGGCGTCTTCCACGGCGTCTCGTTCGACCAGCCGTACGACAGGAGCTGGAGCCCGCCGGGAATGTCGAGCACCTTGCCGTCCGCGTTCACGGGCCTGAACGCGTCGCTGTCGAGAATCGGGTCGATCGCGAAGTCGTCGTCGTTTCCCGGGATCAGGAAGAGCGGCACATCCGACTCGGACAGGCGCTCCGTCGCCAGCTGCATCCACGCGTCGATGCGCTCGTTCATCAACCGATGCAGGAGTGCGTCGCGCTCGACCTCGTCCGTCGCAATGCGCTCGGCATCCTCGCGAGACCCGACGAACGAGTAGTAGCCGACATCGGCGATGTCACGCTCGAGCTGCGCGAGCTCCTCGTCGCTGCGCGCCGATCGGCCGACACCGAACAGCTCTGCCTCGTAACGACGGTCGCCCTGGACGATCGGCACGATCGCCTTGCCGGTCAGATCGCCGGCGACGAGCGCGACGTCGGCCTTGTACACGTTCAGCTTGACGGCGTTCAGGAACTTCCGCCACGCCGTCTCGGCCGCGTGAAAGTCGCTTGCGATGTAGAAGCGGATCGCTATGTCGGTATCGGGTCAGTCGGGGGGAATCTCGGTGAAGAGCATCTTCGTGTCGACGCCCGCAGTGCGCGAGCGCAGCTGCATCACAAGGTAGATCACGAGCCCGATCCCGTAGAAGAGCAGCGCGTCGAGGATGCCGTTCGTCTCGAGATAGTGCAGCTTCCCGGTCCCCGACAGGCTCTTCTCGATCGGCTTGAACACCGCGAAGACGTAGATCCAGACGGGAAACGCGAGCCAGACGAGCCCTAGCCAGGGCAAGGCCTTCGCAAACGGTGCGTTCCGGACGAGGTCCGGCCGCCGGAAGCGGACGAGCAACGCGTTCACGCCGGGCATCGTCCAGGTGAGGAGCGCCATCACGATCGCGAACCAGGCCGTGCCGGCGAGGTTGAGCTTGTTCCCGGTGGTCGCGAGGAAGGACGGCAGCGCGTTGTAGCTCTGGAAGAAGAGGAACACCGCGGCGAGCCCGAGCGTCGCAAGAATCGCGTTCAGCGGAGCGCGCAGCCGCTCGTTCACGCGGCCGAACCACTCCGGCAGCTGGCGGTCGAGGCTCCATGCGAGCTGCATGCGGCTGATGAAGTTGATGTACACGGGACACAGCAGGAACGGGAAGATCGTCCCCGCGAGCGAGATGAGCGCCCAGATCGGCCACAGGCCGTGGTTCGCGATCACAGCGAGCAGCGGCATCGAGTTCGGCTGGCCCAGCGGCAGCGCCGCGAGATGCGAGTTGAATCCCCAATAGCTCGCGCCCCAGCTGACGTTCGTCGCGAAGCCGAAGTGGTTCGAGATCGCGTCGACATAGAGGGAGTTCGCGAGGACGCCGACCGCGAGCGCCCCGAGCAGCGCGATCATCACGCCCCGGCGCACGTTTCCGCGCACCTCGCCGGCGATGTACGCCGAGTACTGGAAGCCGATGAACTGGAACAGCAGGATCGACAACATGAACGGGAACACGGTCGTCGAGAACAGGTCGCTGAGGAAATGGTGGCTCGTGCCGGCGAGGAAGTCGGCCTTACCCGATGCAGCGATCTGCGCGGCGGTGACTCCGCCGGTGTACTGGGGCAGATTCGCCTCGAAGGTCGAGCGGCTCGTCGCTGCGAGGCCGAAGATGAACATCGCCACGAAGCCGGCGACGCCGAAGCCGGCGAGCGCCGTGACGACGCGATGGAATGTCCGCGTCGGCAGCACGACGACGATCCCGATCACGGCAAGCACGACGAGGGAGCCGATGAAGCCGGGACTGCCGGTGATCGATCCCGTCGAGTCGGTGAACCATGTGTTCGCGTTCTTGAAGAAGTGGCCGCCTGCGCCGATGCCGATGATCCGCGCGGTGATCTGCAGGTTGCGCAGGACGAGCGGCACTTCGAACGCCATGATCAGGATCGAGGCGATCACGAGCGTCCACGATTCCATCCAGCCGACGAACGGGTGGACGATGCGGCTCGTGAAGACGTAATCGCCGCCCGAACGCGGCATCACGGACGTGAGCGACGCGAAGATCAGCGCGAGGATCGAGCAGAAGATCCCGGCGATGATCGCGGCCCAGGCGTACTCCGAGATGCCGGCGAACTTCCACACGGGCACGAATCCGAGCGAATAGAAGATCGGGTAGAGCGTCAGCCCGACGCCGACGAACGCGGCGACATTGAAGAAGAGCGCGTTCGTCACGCTCACGTTGCGAACGAGCCCGGACGACTGGCGCACGAACAGCTTCGCGCTGCCGCTGGGCGTTCCAGGCTGAGTCGCTTCAGACACGGTCGACCTCCCGAATCGATTCGTTGCCGACGACGCCCGGATTATCAACTGTTTGAAGGACGGCGGCCAATGGCCGGTTCAATCGCGGACGACGGCCATGCCGTGCGGGAGGTGGCGGAGGTAGTCGACGCGCTCGTCTCCGACCCCGGCGGCCCCGACCTGCGTGAGGAGCAACGCCTCCTCCTCCGAGGCTGCCTCGGCCAGCACCATGCCGGACGCGTCGACGGAGCGACTGTGCCCGACGAAACGGAGGGGGCCAACCGCACCCACCGCGTTGGCATACAGGTGGGGGAGGCGATTCTCGAGCGCCCGGGCGCGCGACGCGAGCTCGTGGTCGGCGACGAACGGATCCATGTTGGCCGACGCCGTCACGAGCAGCTTCGCCCCCGCAGCCGCGAGCTGCCGCGCCGGCTCCGGGAACTCGATGTCGAAGCAGATGAGCGGCCCGACGTCGACACCGGCGAGCCTGACGATCCGCAGCTCCTCGCCCGGCCGGAAGACGTGCTGCTCGGCGCCGAAGAGCTGCGTCTTCCGGTAGACCGCTGCGAGCGAGCCGTCGCGGTCGATGCACGCCACCGAGTTGGCGAGCCCGCCGGCGCCGATTCGCTCGGCAAACCCGACGACGACGGCCGTCGAGGCGGCCCGGGCGGCGTCCGCGATGGAGCGGAGCTCTTCGCAGTCCGGCCGTCGCGCGGAGTGATCGAGCAGCGAGAGGTCGTACCCGCACAGGAAGAGCTCGGGGAACACGGCGATGTCAGCCTCCGGGTGTGCCGCAAGCGCCGCGACCGCCCGCTCGGCGTTCGCCGCGACGTCGCCGGGCAGAGAAGCCAGCTGGGCCAGGAGCGCGCGCACTACGCCTCGTCGAGCCACTGCTCGGCGCCGACCGGCACGACCGCGCTGTCCCGCATCAGGCGAGGATATCGGGCGCGCGCGTCGCAATTCTCACAAGCACGCGTGTGCATGCGCACGTAGCGCCCGAGTCCCTCGATCGGGGGATGCGATGGCCTGAAC
>JAOPYX010000039.1 GCA_025964535.1 Actinomycetes bacterium
CGCGTCGCTCGGAGCAGAGGTGATCGGCCTCGCGGAGGAGAAGATCGTCGGCGAGAACGTCGTCCGTGCGAAGCTCGCCGAGGGGATGCCGGTGTCCGAGGCGTTCCGGACGTACGGCGTGATCTAGCCAGACTAGGAGAAGGCCCGGCCGCCGTTGACCCAGAAGCTCTGGCCCGTGACGAAGTCCGAGCCCGGGCCGAGCAGGTGGAGGAGCGTTCCCACGAGATCCTCCGACTGCGCCTCGCGCCGGATGCAGCGTTGCGCGGTGAGCATCGGCGCCATCTCCGGCTGGCGGTTGTCGTACTCGCGGTCGAAGGCGATGTAGTCGGGCGTGAGCGTGTTGACGCAGACGCCGTGCTCACCGAGCTCGCGCGCGAGCGCGCGGCTGAGCCCGACGACGGCAGCCTTCGACGCGACATAGTGCGCAAAGCCGGGAGGCGCAGTCGGCACGGTCATCGACGAGACGTTCACGATCTTGCCGCGCCGCTGCTCCCGCATCGCGGGTGCAACCGCCGCCGCGCAGAGCCATTGACCGCGGACGTTGACGGCGAAGCAGCGGTCCCATTCCTCCACGTCGATCTGATCGAAGTCGCTCTTGACGATCGCCGTGTAGTACGCGGCGTTGTTCACGAGACCGTCGATCGAACCGAACCGCTCGAGCGTCGCCTGTGCCATAGCCAGGGTCGACGCGCGGTCGCACACATCGACTCGCAGGCCCAGGGCGCTCCCGCCGCGCGCCTCGATCTCCTCGACCACCGCGTTTGTGGGAGCGATGTCCGCCGCGACGACCGAGTGGCCTGCATCGGCCAGCGCGAGCGAGAACACGCGGCCGATGCCACCCGCAGCCCCGGTGACGATGACCGCGCTCACGCCGCGCCCCAGGCAACGGGAAGCGTCGCGAAGCCGCGCGCGAAGAAGAGCGGCTCGCGCACCGCGGGCGCGGAGGCAGGCCGCAGGTTCGGCAGCCGCGTGAGCAGCGCCGGGAGCGCGACCGCGAGCTCGAGCCGTGCCAACGGCGCCCCGATGCAGAAGTGGATGCCCTTCCCGAAGGCGACGTGGCGCGCGAGCTCGTCACGCTCGGGCCGGCACGACACCGGCTCCTCGAACACGCCCTCGTCCCGGTTGGCGGAGGCGAAGTGCGCCATTATCCGGGCGCCCGAGGGAATCGTCGCGCCGCCGACGACGACGTCGCGCGTTGCCGTGCGGAAGAGCCCCTGTGCCGGCGATTCGAGCCGGAGGACCTCCTCGATCGCCCGCGGCGCGCGTTCCGCATCGAGCAGGTGATCGCGCAGCTGCGGATACGCGAACAACAGGCGAAGCGTGCTGCCGATCGCACGCGTCACCGTGACGTGGCCGGCGACCATCAGGTCGAGCGGGAGCCCTGCGATCTCCACGTTCGTCAGCGGTGGATCGGTCTCCGGGCGCGCAGCGACGAGCGCCCCGATCAGATCATCCGACGGTTCCTGCTCACGCTGCTCGACCGCGGCGACGAAGTAGCGCTGGAGCGCGACCGTGCCACGCGCATGTTGGAGTCGCTGCTCGAGCGGGCCGTCCTGCTGCACGAGCATCCAGTCGTTGCCCCACTCGTGCAGTTGCGCGAGATCGTCACGAGGAAGCCCGAGCAGGTGACCGAGCACCCGCAGCGGCAGCGGCCAGGCGAAGTTCTCCACGATGTCGGCCTCACCGTCGGCCGGGAGGTCGTCGAGCAGCTCGTCGACGATGCGATGGACGGTCGGCTCGAGCGCGCCAATGCGCCGCGGTGTGAACGCCTTCGTCACGAGCCCGCGGATGCGGTCGTGCAGCGGCGGGTCGATCTCGATGATGTAGGGCATCTCGGGGTGGCCCTCTGCGAGCACTGCGACGACCTCGGGCGGCAACGGGGCCGAGGCGGACTTCAGCGCACCCGTGGACGAGAGCGACCGGTGGTCCTTCAACACCTCGAGCACGTCGTCGTAGCGCGTCACCACCCACAGGTCGAGCTCGGGGGCGTAGAAGACGGGCTGCTCACGTCGCGCCAGCGCGAGAACGTCGAACGGGTTCTCGCGCTGCTCCGGAGAAAGCGGATCGAACCGCGCCGAGAGGATGGGCGCGCTCATCCGGCGCGACGTTGAGCAGCGGGCACCACGTCCCTATGATCGAAGACCTCGTGGGTACGAGTCGAGCAGCGCATCCGCCAGCGGTACGAGGTACGCCGTGAGCGGTCACGCGGCCAGCCATCTGAACCGGCTGGACGCACGTGACCGGCAGGCCGCCGACGCCTGGGAGCGCTTCGCGCGCGGCGAAGCGGTACGCGGGGGAGTGCGCGCCGACATCCTGCTCTCCTGGCACCGGTCTCGAGACGACTACCGCGTCAATCCCTCGCGCGAGTCGGCGCCGGTCGCAGCGGATGGGCCGCAGTCGACCGACGGCGTCGTCGTGGCCGCCGAGCTCGGTGCGGCCGCAATCGAGATCGCCGCCGACGTCGAGGCGATCGGCGGCGTCGTCTCGGTCGCGGACGGCACCGGCCGCGTGCTCTCCGCCTGGGGCGAGCGGCGCGCGGTGGCGCGCGCACGCGATCAGAACCTCGGGCCGTGGTTCGGCTGGAGCGAGTCTGCGACCGGGACAACGGGGATCGGTCTCGCGCTCGAGTCGAGAGGCCCGGTCGGCGTCGTCGGCGCCGAGCACTGGTGCTCGGTCTTCCAGGACTGGAGCTGCAACGCCGTTGCCGTACGGGATCCGGCGACCAACGAGTCTGTCGGCGTGATCGCGATCTCCGCGTGGCGCCGCACGTTGCCGGAGACGACGTTGGCGCCACTCGTGCAAGCGGTGCACCGGGTCGAGCGCCGGTTGCACGAGCGCCTGCCGCAGGCACAGCGTCCCGTTGCACCGCGGCGTGCAGCGAGCGCACCCGCACGCATCGCGGCGACGCACGCCGGACGCATGATCGTCGTCCTCGCGCACGAGATCCAGCTGGCCGAGTTCGTCGAGGGCGTCGTCTGGCTTCAGACGGAGCGCGGGCGCGTCCGCGCGATCGCCCGGAACCTGCTCGAGCTCGAGCAGAAGCTCGACGGTGCGCCGTTCGTCCGCATCAGCCGCCAGGTGCTCGTGAACGCCGATTGCGTGCGCGAGGTGACGCGAAGCCGCAGCCGCGGCGTCTGGATCGGGCTCGACGGCGGCGACGTGCTGCTTCCGGTCTCGCGCCGCCGCGTGCCGGAGCTTCGCCAGGCGCTGAACGTCAGCTGAGCAGGCCGGCGAGCTCGCCTGCGAACGTCGGCCAGGCCTCGCTGCGCGGATCGATGACGTCGAAGTGATCGGCCCCCTCGAGCTCGACGAGGCGGCATGCGTCGCCCGCCGCTTCGGCGGTGTCGCGATACGTCCGGGACTGCGCGAGCGGGACGTTGTCGTCGGCGGTGCCGTGCGCGAGCAGCACCGGCACACCCAGCGG
>JAOPYX010000053.1 GCA_025964535.1 Actinomycetes bacterium
CGTGCGAGAGTCGCGCACGCGGGCCGTGAGCCGCGGCGAATCCTGCGGCGTCGAGCGCGACGGCGCCGCCGGCACCGAGCCGGTGGCGTAGGAGCCGGAGCAGCGGTCCGCGCCAGAGGAGCTCCTCGCAGGCCGCGCTCACCGAGGCGGCAAAGAGGACGCGACCGTCGGTCTGAGCGGACGGCTGCGGCCGGGGCGGCCGCCCGGCGAGGGCGGTGAACACCGCGATGCCGAGACCCGCTCCGGCAAGCGTCTTCATGGGTGGCGGCCGATCGACAGGAGGTACAGGGAGGAGCGCTCGACGCCGTCGAGCCCGAGTGCACCGTCGAGCCGTGCATCGAAGAACCCGCCGAGCGGTACGGCCGCGAGTCCCAGCGCCGCCGCCGCGAGCAGCACGTTCTGCGCGACGTGGCCCGCCTCGAGCAGCGTGAAGCGGTACGCGCGCTGCCCGTACTTGAACCGTGAGCGCCAGAAGGTCGCGGCGAGGACGAGCGTGACCGCTGCCTCCGCGACGAGGTCGGCGTAGGGCGTCGCCGCGGCGATCGTGTCCACCGCGACGCCGGCCGGCTCGAGTGCCTGCTCGAGCGGGTCGTAGCGGTGCACCTCCGCCGCGAGACCGGTCACACGTTGCGCCGCGACGTACACATCGAGGGGATAGAGCGCGCCGGCGGACGGCGCCGAGCGCAGGCGCTTCGTCCAGTCGTCCTCGGACAGCTCGCCCGTCGGCCCATAGCCGGCCCGGAGCAGGGCGCTCAGCTCCGGCCCGGAGAGCGGTCCCCGCCCGAACGAACGGGCCGAGCGGCGGGCGGCCAGCGCGGCGTCGAGCGGCACAGCGAGGGGTGCCGGGCGGTCGAGTGGGAGCAGCGGGCGCTGCGGGTGCCGGTACGTAGGACGCGCCGTCGCGCGCTGCAGCTCCGGGGCGGTGACGAGCCGGATCGCGGCAGCGACGTCACGCGCGGCTGTGGCCGGGAAATACTTCGACGCCTCGTGGTAGAGCTCCGCCGGGTCATCGAGCGCCGGGGGCTCCGGGCGCACGACGCTGGCGAGGCGCGACGGGGATTGCTGCTCGCTCATGGGAACGGGTGCGGGTCGTCGTTGAGCTCGTCGTAGGCGAGCGGCCGTGGACGGAGACCGAGCGCCGCGGGCGCGAGCCGGAGACGGTCGGCGCCGAGGAAGCACGCGTCCTGCCGTACGTCGAGCGGGCACAGCCGAGGTGCGATCACGCGGACGACGCGCAGGCCGGCCTCGCGCACGTCGGCGGTGGTGACGTCGA
Source organism: Actinomycetes bacterium (assembly GCA_025964535.1). Taxonomy (GTDB): domain Bacteria; phylum Actinomycetota; class Thermoleophilia; order Gaiellales; family Gaiellaceae; genus Palsa-739. Next base: position 1,274 of record JAOPYX010000053.1, read on the forward strand.
CGGCGTATGTGTCGATGCCCGACGTTGCGAGACGGAGCACGAGCGTGGCCAGCATGTCCGGCGCCGTGGCTCCTTCGAGCTCGGGGACGTCGCGAACGTCGCGCCGCTCGTCGGACGCCGTCAGGAACCGCGCACGGATGGCGTTCTCGGGCTGGGCGTAGAAGCGGATGTGGTCGATGAATCTCTCGATCGCGGTGGCCGGGATGGGGTCGCCGCGCAGGACGCGCGCGGCAGCATGTGCCGCGTACGCCTCGGCGAGCGCCTTCCGGAACGCCGTCCCGGCACCGGTCGCGGCAGCAGCGCCGACCGCGAGCGAGCCTGCCGCGTCCCGAACCAGTGCGAGCGCTGTCGGCACGCCGTGGAAGCACGAGAGGTCGACCACCTCGTGGCTCAGGCCCGCCGGCTCGAGCCAGCGACGCTCGAAGGCGCGCAGCTTCGGGTCGCCTGCAACGTCGAGGAGCGGCAGCGAGAGTCGCGCGCGCCAGGCTATGAGGAATGCGTCGCGCTCCAGCAGCTCGAGCAACGCTGCGAGCGCGGCCGGGGCAACGCTCTCGGCGCAGGCGAGGCCGTTGCTCGTCGAATAGCCGATCGGCTCTTCTTCCGGCACGCTCGGCGGCAGGTAGACGAGCTGGGCCGGCAGCCAGACGTGGCGGCCGTCGGCGAGCGACCGGCCGCGCACCCAACGGATGCGGGTCCGCGGCGTGAACGGCGCGAACGGAAAGTCGGCGGCCGCGTATTGCTGTGGCGCGAACAGCGCGAAGCGCGCCGGGTCGACCGCGTCCGGGAGCTCGTCCGCGGCCGCAAGAACGACGCCGCGGTCGGGCACCTCCGCCGCGGCATAGCGCTCTACGGTCTCCCCGAGCGCAGAGTGGAGGGCAGTGCGGGCACGGTCGGCGTAGCCCGATCCGCCGGCGTCGGTCCCCGGGAACGTGGCCGTGCCGACGGCGACGACGTGGCGCAACCGCGAGTCGTCGGGGGCTGCGAGGAGCTCGTCGACATGACGCACGATGCCGACGTACCGCGAGTGGACGACCGAGAGCGTCATGCCATGGGCCACGGGAGGGCCGGCGCGGCGTCGGCGACGGGAGAGCAGGCGGGGCACCGCGGCAGACGGAGGACGCGGTGCGCATCGATCGCGAGTCCGCCGCCCAGCTCGAGCGCATAGAGCATGCCGGGGACGTACGCGTCGGCGAAGCCGAGCCAGCGGAGGGCGAGCGTCGCCGCGAGGCCGGCGGATGCTGCGGCGAGCGCGGGCGCGTCCGGATAGCCGGCCGGCTCACGGTCGAGGAGCGGCAGCACGTCGTGCTCGTCGAGCGCGGCGGCGCGCCGGCGCCGGAAGCACTCGTAGCAGCACGTCTCCCCCGGGAGGAACAGCGGCCCGAGCGCCGCCAGCCGGCCGTTGTAGGGCAGCACCAGCAGCCACGGCTGCCGGGCCTCGAGCGCGGCTTCGTTCCAGCCCGCGAGCAGGGGCAGCTCTTCCGGCGCAGGAGCGACCACGACGAGATCGGCCGCCACGGCGCCGTCCCAGCCCGCCCGACGTACGTCGCCGAGCGACGGCTCGACCAGCCGGCAGAGCTCGGAGGCGCATTGCGCGCGGCCGATCACCGCGAGCCTCGCGACGCCCAGCCGCGCTGCAACGCCGGCCGGCGAGGAAGGCGGGATCGCGAGCGCGGCACACAGTGTCGCCGTCGCGTCCGCGGGCGGCCCTGCGACGACCAGCCCGTGCTCGCTGAGCACCGCGAGCAACCCGTCGACGCGCGCCGCCGGCTCCTCGACCGCCTCGGCGAGCTCGTCCGCGCGCCTCGTGCCGTCGAGCAACGGGAGAAGCGCGTCGAGGAGCGGCCGTGCCGGGCCGCCGAGGAAGGCGAGCTCGTCCGCGTACTCGAGGACGATCCGGCCGTCGACGTCAGCCCGGCGTAGCCAGGGGGCGAGCAGGACGGTGTCGCCGTGCGTCACTTCTTGCAGCAGCTACAGGAGAAGCACGAGCACAGGGTGATCGTGACGCCGAGAGGCGTTCGCGTATGGCCGCGACGCTCGATCTCGAGCCCGAGCTGCTTCGCAACGTCGCTGGTGATCATCGATCCTCCTTCGTCGTGGTACGGGTGCAACCAACCTAGCGTTGCCAGTTCTGACAATCAAGATGGCAAAATCCGACATGGCTCCGCCCCGCAGAGATAGCTATCGCTTATCGGAAGAATTAGGAGAATCGGCTATAGTTCTGCCACTTTGGCGGCTCACCGCGGATTCGACGTGCTCGTGCTCGGCAGTGGGGCTTCCGGCCTCGCCGCCGCCGTCTCCGCCGAGCGGGCCGGCGCCCGTGTGGCGCTCGCGACGAAGGGCAGCATCCAGGCCTGCAACTCGGCCAAGGCGCAGGGGGGCATCCAGGCCGCCGTCGGCGAGGACGACTCGCCCGAGCTGCACGCCGAGGACATCTGGAAGAGCTCGCACGAGACTGCCGACCGAGGCCTCGTCGAGGTGCTCACCAGCGAGGCGCCCTCCGCGATCCACTGGCTCGAGGAGCTCGGCGTCGAGTTCACGAGAGAGAACGGCGGTTACCGCGTCGCGCGCTGCGGCGGTGCGTCGCGCAAGCGCTTGCTCCAGGTCGGCGATCGCACGGGCCACGCCATCACGGCCGCCCTGCGCGACGCCGTCGAGGCAGGCAACGTCACCCTCTTTCCCAAGAGCCCCCTCGCCGAGCTCGAGCGCGCCGAGCATGGCTGGCGCGCCCGCTGCGGCGAGCACTCGCTCGAGGCGTCGACCGTGATCCTCGCCGCGGGCGGCCGCTGCTACGCCGTCGCGGAGGAGCGGGGCGAGCTCTCGACGAATCATCCCGGCGCCACCGGCGAGGTGACGCAGATCGCGCTCGCCGCCGGCGCGGAGGCGCGCGACCTCGACGCGCTCCAGTACCACCCGAACGGTGGCGCCTGGCCCCAGACCATGCAGGGCTACTCGATCCCGGAGACGACCCGCGCGTACGGGGCCGTGCTACTGAACGCAGACGGCGAGGAGTTCACCGACTCACTCGGCCCGCGCGACGTCGTGAGCCAGGCGATCGTCGAC
>JAOPYX010000059.1 GCA_025964535.1 Actinomycetes bacterium
CGGCACGACCGCGCTGTCCCGCATCAGGCGAGGATATCGGGCGCGCGCGTCGCAATTCTCACAAGCACGCGTGTGCATGCGCACGTAGCGCCCGAGTCCCTCGATCGGGGGATGCGATGGCCTGAACACGCTGCGAGGGTGTCGGGCGTCTGTCATCGGCACGAGCGCTGGGACGCCACTTCGGGCGTCACCCTCGTGCCCATACCTGGGGGTCACTCATCAGGACGCAACTCACACGTTGGACGTTACGCATGTGCACGATCACGGCGGCCGCATCGGTTGCCGCACTCTGCGCCGTCGGCACCGCTAGCCCTGCCGTCGGCAACTGCGTCTCCGCGGCCGGCTGGGCCGCGCCCGACGCAAACCTGGCGACTCAGGTCGTCGACCTCGTCAACCAGCACCGCCAGAGCCTCGGCTTGACGCCGCTCGGCGTCTCGTCGACGCTCAGCGCCTCCGCCCGTTGGAAGTCGCAGCACATGGCCTACTACGGCTACATGACTCACGACGATCCGGCGCCGCCCGCCGCACGCACCGCGGGCGACAGGATCGCCGCGTGCGGGTACAACGGTGGCGGCTGGGGCGAGAACATCGCGTACGGCTACGCGACCGCGCAGGACGTGATGAACGCCTGGCTGAACTCGCCGGGCCATCGCGCAAACATCGAAAACGGCACGTACCGGGCCATCGGCGTCGGCGCAGCGCGTGCCGCGAACGGGACGCTCTACTGGACGCAGGACTTCGGCACCGCGCTCGACAGCGGCGCACCTGCTCCGGCACCGTCTCCAACACCAACACCAACACCGACGCCGGCACCATCGCCATCGCCATCGCCATCGCCATCGCCGTCTCCGTCGCCCACGCCCGCTCCGGCGACCTCGCGGCCGACGGTGCAGCTGACGGGCGTACCGAGTGGCGGTTCCCGCACGGCCACGTTCGCGTGGCGGACCACCGGCGGATCGCCGGCGAGCGTGACGTGCACGCTCGATACCGGCGCGGCCGTCGCGTGCACCTCGCCATGGACGTACGGCGGACTCGCGAGCGGAAGCCATCGCTTCACGGTTCGTGCGTCCAACACGGCCGGCTGGAGCAGCGTCACCTACACCTGGACGGTGTACGGGTACCGCTGAGCACTCGGCCTGGGCTCAACACCGAACGCAGGTGTTGAGCCCAGGCCATGGCAATCGAGGGGGCTCGCGTCGTTCTTCAGCCACGCGCCGTCGCCACGGAACTGATCGTCGCGGCGCCGGCCCGCGCCGCCGCCACGTTCGCCTTGACCGCCGGGATGATGTCCTCGGCGAAGCGCTGGAGGCCCGCGACGGTCGTGTCGCGGTCGCCGAGCAAGAACGTGTCGAAGCCGAGCTCGAGCGCCGCCCACGTCAGCTCCTCGATCCACTGCGACGCAGGCCCGATGAGGAATCCCTCCGACTTCGTCTGCACCTTCTTGGCGATCGTGTTGTAGACGCGCCGCACGTCGCTGAGCTGTCGCCCGGCGGCGAGGATCTCCTCGTCGAGATGCTTCGTCTCCTCGATGACGGGGTCTGGGTCGATGTTGAGATACCCCGGAAACCACCCGTCTGCGACCTGCCCCGTGAGGCGGCGCATGCCCCGCTTCACGCCGCCGATCCAGATGTCGAGACCCGGCGTGGGCGCGTCGGGCAGCTTCGCCTCGCGAAGGGTGTAGTACGTGCCTTCGTAGCTCGCCTCCTCCTTGCCCGACCAGAGGATGCGGATGACCTCGATCGCCTCGCGGAGGCGGTCGACCGATTCCCGCCCCGCCCATTCCGGGCCCCCGATCGACGTGATGCCGGGTAACGCGCCGGTCCCGATCCCCAGATGGAAGCGGCCGGGGGCGATCCGGTCGAGCGACCAGGCCGCTTTCCCGAGCACGGCAGGAGGCTCACGCAGCGCGAGCGCGGAGACGCCGGAGAAGACCTCGATCGACGTCGTCCGGCCGATGACTGCAGCAGCGAGCGTCCAGCCGTCGACGTAGTGCGGCCAGTCCGCGTGATCCGGCACGGCGACGAGGTCGTAACCGAGCCGCTCGGCGAGCACGGCCTGCTCGAGCAGGCCGACACCCTCGGCGGCCTTGGGGAAGAGGAACGATGCGAATGTCAGGTCGCGGTTGAGGTCGGGCATGCGTGGCTCCTTCGGGAGAGACGGCTAGCCGTACGCCGGTTGGGGAAAGTCGGGGACGACGGCGTCGGGCGCATGCCCGGTCGCCTCGCTGACGCCGAGCAGGCTCAGAATGCGCGCGCGGGCCCGCTCGAAGCTCGGGTCGAGCCGGTCGTGGAACAGGTCGCGGGTGACGATGTGCTCGTCCAGCCGTCCCTCGCGCAGCACGATGACGCGGTCGGCCAGGATCAGAGCCTCGTCGACGTCGTGCGTGACGAGGAGAACAGCCGGTCGATGCCGGCGGTGCAGCTCGCGAACGAGCTCGTGCATCTGGATCCTCGTCAGTGCATCGAGTGCGCCGAACGGCTCGTCGAGCAGCAGCAGGTCGGGCTCCCGTACGAGGGCACGGGCGAGCGCGACGCGCTGCGCCTCGCCACCCGAGAGAGTGACCGGCCACGCCTCGAGGTGGTCATCGAGGCCGACCTCCGACAGCGCCTTCACCGCAAGATCGCGGCCGCCGGCGCCGGGCAGGCCGACGGCCACGTTTCGCCACACGCGCTTCCACGGGAGGAGTCGCGGTTCCTGGAACACGATCGAGCGCGCAACCGGGACCTCGACCGTCCCGCCCTCCACCGGATCGAGGCCCCCGAGGGTGCGGAGGAGCGTCGTCTTGCCACCGCCGCTCTTGCCGACGAGCGCGACGAACTCCGAGTCCTCGATCGAGAGGTCGAGGGAGTCGAGCACGACCCGCTCGCCGAAGGCGCGACGGAGGTTGCGCACGGTGACCGCGGCCTCCGCGGGTGCGGGCGACGGAAGACTCACCATCGTGGTGCCGATCCGCGCCAGGCGAGGAACCGGCGCTCGAGCAGACGGACAACGAGATCGGTGCTCAGACCGAGCACGGCGTAGACGACGACGCAGACGACGAGAACGCTCGGCAGGAAGAACTGCTGCGCGTTCGAGATCAGGTAGCCGAGGCCGGCGCGTGCGTTGATCTGCTCTGCGACGACGAGGCTGAGCCAGCTGATTCCGAGCGAATAGCGCAGTCCCGTGAGGATCCCCGGCAACGCCGCCGGCACGACGACGATCTGCAGCAGCCGCGCCCGTCCGAGCCCGAAGCTCCTCGCCATCTCGACGAGCTTCGGATCGACGGTCCTGACCGCAGAGAAGGTGTTCAGGTACATCGGGAGCGATGTCCCGATCGTGATGATCAGGATCTTCGGCAACTCGTCGATGCCGAACCAGAGAACGAAGAGCGGCAGCATCACGAGATACGGAAGTGTCCGCATCATCTGCAGCGTCGCGTCGAGCGCCTCTTCGGCCGGCCGCCATAGGCCGGAGAGCACGCCCAGTGCGGTTCCGAGCGAGACGCCGATTCCGGCTCCGACCAGCGCGCGGCGGAGCGAGACCAGGAGGTTCGACGGCAGCTGCCCGTTTCCGACGAGCGTGCCGAACTCCTTTCCGACGGTGACGGGGGACGGGAGCACGGAGGTCGACCACCATCCCCAGGAGCTCCCGGCCTGCCACGCGAGGAGCAGGAGCAGCGGAACGACCGACCGGCGGACAACGCTCGGAACATGGAGCGCCCGTGTGTGCCGCGCTACCGGCTTCGTCGCACCGAGCACGACGGCGCGCCGGGGCGAGGCGGGGGGCGGCGCGAGCGCG
>JAOPYX010000104.1 GCA_025964535.1 Actinomycetes bacterium
TCGCATCTCAGCTCGGGCAGATCGGCGGAACCGAGATGGTGCACTACAGCGCCAGCAAGGCCGGCGTGATCGGCCTGACGAAGGCGCTCGCGCGCGAGGTCTCCACGAAGGGGATCCGCGTCAACGCGATCGCACCCGGTCCGATCCTCACCGACATGATGGCCGAGGAGACCGAGGAGTGGGCAGCGCAGAAGCTCTCGGAGCTCCCGATCGGCCGCTTCGGCGAGACATACGAGGTTGCGCCGACCGCGGTCTTCCTCGCTTCCGACGAATCGTCGTATTACGTCGGGCAGACGCTTTGCCCGAACGGCGGCGACGTGATGCTCTAGAGGCCTGATGTGGATTAGACGTGCGTGCGGGGATGGGCCAGACCAAGCGGTTCGGCCGAGTCCGGCGCGGGGCATAGCGGTTCCTACGTCCAAGCCGGAATCGGCCGAAACGCGCAGCGTCTGGCACACCAGCCGTGCGTGCGGCCAATTCGCATCAGGCCTCTAGCCGATACGCCAACGAGAAACGAGAAGAGGGGTCGGATGTTCAGACTGGAGAATCGCGTCGCAGTCGTCACGGGAGCGGCGTCGGGAATCGGCGCCGCAACCGCGCGCGTCTTCGCCGAGGCGGGCGCCGACGTCGCACTCGCCTGGTTCCCGGGCGATCCGCACGACGTCGAGCCCGTGCGCCGCGCCGTCGAGGCGGCCGGCCGGAAGGCGCTTGTCGTCGAGGTCGACGTCCGCCGCACCGACCAGGTCGATGCGCTCGTCGCGCGGTGCATGGAGGAGCTCGGTCGGGTCGACATCGCCGTTGCGAACGCAGGGATCGCGCGCAAGGTCCCGCTCGCGGAGCTCGACGACGACGCGTGGAACCTGACGCTCGACGTCGATCTGAACGGCGCCTGGCGGCTGTTTCGCGCCACGCTGCCGCACATGCAGCGCGAGCACTACGGCCGCCTGATCGCAACCTCATCCGTCGCCGGCACGGTTGCCGCGTGGCCGGAGCACCCGCACTACGCCGCAGCGAAGGCGGGGCTGGTGGGGCTGATGCAGAATCTCGCCGTGGAGTTCGGTCCGGACGGCATCACCGCGAACGCCGTCGCGCCGGGCGTCATCGAGACGCCGCAGGCGCTCGATCCCGTGAACTCACTCGGGCCCGAGGGCGTCGCGGCCGTTGCGCCACTCGTGCCGGTGCGCCGCGTGGGCGTCGCCGAGGACATCGCGTACCTCTATCTCTACCTCGCGAGCGAGCAGGCTGGGTACGTGAGCGGCCAGCTGATCGTGGCGGACGGAGCGCGTTCGCTGGCAGGCCTGACGTGAGCGTGCTCCCGGCACCCGGCACGATCTCGTTCGCACGCGGCATCCCGTCGCCCGACATGTTCCCGATCGACGCGCTCGCGCAGAGTGCGCGGCGCGCAGTCGAGAACGCCGGCCGCGTCGCGCTCAACTACGGTCCGCCGGCCGGCTTCGGACCGTTGCGCGAGTGGCTCGGGGCACGACACGGCGTCGCACCGGATCGCGTGATCGTCACGCCAGGTTCGTTGATCGGGCTCAACTTCGTCGTCGCCCATCTTTTCCGGGATGGCGGGACGGCGATCGTGGAGGCACCGACGTACGACCGGGTGATCGGTGCGCTTGCGACAGCGGGCGCCGATGTCGCGACCATCGACAACACGGCCGACGGCCTCGATCTCGATCGTCTGCGGGAGCTCGCAGCAGGCAATCCGAAGCCAAAGCTCCTCTACGTCCTGCCGACGTTCCACAACCCGACGGGCAGGACGCTGACACTCGCACAGCGGCACGAGCTCGTCGCGATCGCGGTCGAGCACGACCTCCTCGTCGTCGAGGACGACCCCTACGGGCTGCTGCGGATCGACGGCGAGCGGCAGCCGTACGTGCACGAGCTGCTGCGCGACGCGGGTGGGGAGCACCTTGCGATCTTCGCGTCGTCGTTCTCCAAGTCGGTCGCACCCGGGCTGCGTGTCGGCTACCTCGTGCTGCCGGAAGAGCTCGTGGCGCCGTTCGAGGCGCTTGCGACGCGCACCTACGTCTCACCGCCGCTCCTGCCGCAGGCGCAGCTCCTCGACTTCCTCGAGTCCGGCTCGTTCGAGCCCCACCTGGAATTCCTCGCAGCGTTCCTGCGGCCACGCCGCGACGCGCTGCTCGAGCGGCTCGACGCCGATCTCTCCGGGCTCGCGGAGTGGACGCGCCCGGAAGGCGGTTACTTCCTCTGGCTCGAGCTCCCCGCGCATGTCGACACGACCGAGCTGAATGCGACTGCGGTCGCCGCCGGCATCAGCTTCGTCCCGGGCGCAGGCTTCTTCGCCGGCGGGCGCGGCCACAACACCGCGCGGCTCTCGTTCAGCTTCCCCTCGGTCGACGAGATCGAGGAGGGTGCCCACCGCCTGACCGCGCTCGTCCGTGAGACGCTCGACCGATGATCTGCACACACCTCCCGAGAGGACGGCCATGATGCCCGACGATCCCCAGTTCTTCATGACCACGGACATCCCGGTCGAGGGCCCACCGCGCGAGCTCGTCGGCTACGGCGAGCACCCACCCAAGGTGCGGTGGGAGAACGACGCGAAGGTGGCGGTACAGATCGTCGTCAACTACGAAGAGGGCTCCGAGAAGACGTTCGCGATGGGTGACGGCGTCAACGACATCCTCTACGAGCTGCCGTTCGCGCTCGAGGGGCAGCGTGACCTCGCTGTCGAGTCGATGTACGAGTACGGCAGCCGGGCCGGCATCTGGCGGATGTTCCGCGTCTTCGACAAGGCCGGCATCCCGGTCACGTTCTTCGGCGCCGCGGTCGCGCTCGAGCGCAACCCGGAGGTCGCGAAGAAGCTGGCGGCGCGCGGTGACGAGACCGCGGGCCACGGATATCGCTGGAGCAACCACTTCGAGATGAGCCGCGACGACGAGCGCGAGGCGATCCGGCTCGCGATCGAGTCGATCGAGCGGACGACGGGCTCGCGACCGGTCGGCTGGTACTGCCGCGAGATGAGCGTCAACACGCGCGAGCTCGTCGTCGAGGAGGGCGGGTTCGTCTACGACTCGGACTCCTACAACGACGACCTGCCGTACTGGACGCGCATCCTCGACAAGCCGCACCTCGTCGTTCCGTACGGGCTCGTCGTCAACGACGCGCGCTACATCGTCGGCACCGGCTTCGGCAGCCCGGACCATTTCTTCGAGACAGCGAAGGCGCATCTCGATCGGCTGCGGAACGACGGCGACGACGTCTCGCGGATGATGTCGATTGGGTTGCACCCGCGCGTGACGGGAAATCCCGCACGCTCGGACGGGCTCGCACGGTTCATCGACTATGCGCAGTCGCTCGGCGACGTCTGGTTCGCGCGCCGGATCGACATCGCGAACACGTTCATCGAGCAGCAGCCGTCCGAGCGGTGGTTGTGACGCGCGAGGAGGAGCTGGCGCGCGTTCGTCCGCGCCTGCTCGGTCTCGTCGCCGAGGAGCGGATCGCGCGCGTCGACATCTCGCGCCCCGATCCGGAGGTCGTCGCCGGCTTCCTCGCCCTCACCGATCTCACGTCGACCGCCCTCGACGCCCTTGACGAGCTCGGGGTCGGCGGCGGGATCGGCGCCTCGGAGCTCGCTCCTCGCTCGGCCGGTCGCATCTGCGGCCCGGCGATCACCATTCGCTACGCGGGCGAGGGTGGCAGCGTCGGGGCGATCAAGGATCGCGGCGAGCGTGCACGGCTCGCCGAGCGAGACCTCTACGGGATCGGCGAGGCGGGAGACGTCGGCGTCTTCGACTGCGGCGGGCGGATCGACGCATCGGTGCTCGGCTCGCTTTCGGCGCGTTGGGCGAGCCGGCTCGGGATCGCGGGCTGCGTCGTCGACGGCGCGGTGCGCGACCTGGACTCCGTGCTCGAGGTCGGCCTTCGTGTCTGGTCGCGCGGCGTCACGCCGGTCAGCGGGAAGCATCGCCTGCAGGCGGTGGAGCTGAACGGCACCGTCTCGCTCGCGGGCCTTACGGTCGAGCCCGGCGACCTCGTGCTCGCGGACCAGACCGGGGTCTGCATCGTCCCCGCCGCGCACGCAGTCGCGGTGCTCGAACGCTGCCGTGCGCTCGAGGAGGCGGAGCGGCACGTCCAGGCGGCGATGGACGACAACCTGGAGCCGGCGGAGATCGCGGCGGGCCTCAGGCCCGATCGCTGGTGAGCGGCGGACCGAAGGCGCCGCTGCCCGCAAGCGCCGCGATCTCGTCCGCGTCGTAGCCGCAGAGGTCGGCCAACACCTCGGCGGTGTGCTCGCCCCGCTGCGGAGCCCGCTCGACGGGCCGCCGCTCGTCGCCGACGCGAAGCGGTGACGCGATCGTGCGGACGGTGCCGAAGCGCTCGTGCTCGGCCTCGACGACGGCGCCCCGCGCAACCGCCTGGGGGTCGGTGAGCGCCGCTGCGACGTCGTTCACGGGCGCCGAGGGAACGCCCGCGGCCGCGAGCGCCTCGAGCCAGGCGGCGGTCGGCCGGGTCGCGAAGGCAGCGTCGAGCTCCGCGAGCAGCGCTTCGCGGTTCCGGTCGCGGCCCGCGAAGCCGGCAAAGCGCTCGTCGGCGGCGAGGTCGGGCCGGCCGAGCACGCCGCAGAGCGCATGCCAGAACTTCTCCTTCGGGCAGGCGATCACGATCCAGCCGTCCGCCGTCGCGAAGTTCTGAAACGGGACGAGCGACGGGTGGGCGGAGTTCCGGTGCCGCGGCGGCGTGTAGCCGGCGGTCGCTGCCCAGGTGCCGACATACATCAGCTCCGCGAGCGCCGTGTCGAAGAGCGCGATGTCGCAGTCACAGCCGACGCCGTCGCGACGAGCGCGCCAGAGGCCCGCGACGAGGGCGAGTGCCGACACGTATCCGCCGGAGAGGTCGACGAGGGAGAGCCCGCTCTTCACGGGCGGCCCGTCGGGGTCACCGGTCAAGCTCATCCAGCCGGCCAGCCCCTGCATCACGTAGTCGTAGCCTCCCTCGGCCGCACGCGGCCCGGTCATGCCGAACCCGCTCAGCGAGCAGCAGACGATGCGCGGGTTGAGGTGGCGCAGGTCGGCATGGCGCAACCGCAATCGGTCGGGCTGGTCGCCGCGCAGGTTCGAGTGCACGGCGTCGGCGCCCCGCACGAGGTCTTCGAAGACCGCCCGTCCGTGGGGGTTCCGCAGGTCGAGCGAGATGCTGCGCTTGCCGCGATTGAACGTCTCGAAGAAGAGCGAGTCCTCGCCTTCCTCGAACGGCGGCACGTAGCGGCCGACGTCGCCGCCCGAGGCGGGATCCTCGATCTTGATCACGGCGGCGCCGAGATCGGCGAGCTGCAGGGTGGCCCAAGGGCCCGCGCCGAACTGCTCGACGGACAGCACCCGGACGTCCGCGAGGGGAAGGGTCACCTAGCGCTTCCTCCCTGCCAATGTCAGACATCCGCCCACCGGCTCGTTTCTAGCCGCCGCCGCGGGCCTTGTCAATGGCGGCTCAGCTTGCGCGGCTGCCGCGCTGGGTGCGCTTCCAGACCTTCTTGTACTCCGGATGCAGCTCTTCGAGGTGAAGGCGCATCTGCTCGCCCGCACGGTCGGCGTCGCCCTCCGCGATCGCATCCGCGATCTTGCGGTGGTGCTCGTTGATGCCCCGATGGAAGGCGTTGCTCAGGTTCGAGCGGGCGAGGGCGCGTTGCAAGACCGAGAAGACGGGTTGCGCCGACACGTAGAGCAACTTGTTGTCGCACGCCTCGAGCACGATCGAGTGGAAGCTCTTGTTGAAGACGAACTGGTCCTGCGTCGTGAGCTTCAGCGGCTCGTCGGGGATCGCCGCCTCCAGGCGCTCGAGCGCCGAATCGTCACGCCGTTGGGCGGCCAGGCGGGCCGCCGGCACCTCGAGCAGCATGCGCACTTCCAGGAAATCGTCGAGGGATACGTCCTCCGAGGCCGTGAGCAGATCGAAGTGCGAGCGGATGAACTCCGAGGTGTGGTCGATCGTCGGCAGCGTGACGTAGCTGCCGCCGCCGGCGCCCTTCGCGGTCCGGATCAGGTTCTGTGCAGTCAGCACCCGCAGCGACTCGCGCACGGTCGCACGACTGACGCCGAACTGGCGGGCGAGCGTCGCCTCGGTCGGAAGCCGTTCGCCGGCGGAGAGCTCGCCGCTCAGGATCAGGTCGCGCAGCTGCTCCGCGATCTGCTCGTACGCCTTCAGCACCCGCGTGACGGCTACGCCGCGAGCCGAAGCATCGTCTTGCGCCGGGACGGTCTCGGCGGCCATGTTCTTCGTCGGCGGCATCCTCGGCCATCCCCTCCCCTCGGGCTCTCGATGGAATGCGCAACCTACCACCGGCGGTTCCCTGCGGACACGCGTTCGTTTGAAACGGGTTGACCTCTGAATGCCTGACATATACCTTTTGGCGCCTCGTGCGCGCCCCACCCGCCGACACCTCCTCAGGATCTGTGCCGGCGGCACCGCTCGGCTGGCAGCGGGCGATCGCGCAGGCAATCCTCGACGCCGGGGTCGAAGCGGCCGTCTATGTGCCCGATGCACGCCTGCGCGGGATCGTCGCAGCCCTTGCCGAGGGCGGGCTCGGCCCCCGCGCGCTGACCCGGGAGGAGGAGTGCGTCGGCTATGCGGCCGGATATGTCGCCGCCGGCGGGCGCGCCGTCGTGTTGATGCAGTGCTCGGGGCTGGGAAATTCGCTCAACGCGCTCGGCTCGTTCGCGATCCCCTACGCGCTCGGGATCCCGCTGATCCTCTCGATGCGCGGCACGCACGGCGAGACGAACCCGTCGCAGGTGCCGATGGGGCGGGCGACGGTCGGCCTGCTCGACTCGCTCGCGATCCAGTCGTTCTCGCTCGCGGCCGAAGAGCAGGCGGGGCCGACCACGACCGGCGTCCTGCAGCTCTCGTTCGAGACGGGTGTGCCCGCAGCGCTGATCCTCGAGCCGCAGCTGGGAGGCCAGCGTGAATCCGTCTGAGGTCGTCGCGGCCGCCGTGGCGGCGGCGCCGGAGGATCTGTTCGTCTCCTCGCTCGGCACCGCCACCTCGGCGCTTCGCCTCGCGTCGGACGACGGCGCGCACCTCTACCTCGGCGGCGCCATGGGCTGTGGTGTCGCGGCCGCGCTCGGCGTCGCGGAGCGGTGCCCCGAGCGCGGCGTCGTGGCTGTGGTCGGCGACGGCGA
>JAOPYX010000137.1 GCA_025964535.1 Actinomycetes bacterium
TCCCCCGTGAAGCGAGCGCCCGGCCTCCGGCCGGGCGCGAAGCGCGATGGGGGCGGGAGGATTCGAACCTCCGTAGGCTGAGCCGACGGGTTTACAGCCCGTTCCCTTTGGCCGCTCGGGCACACCCCCCTTGGAAAGGATGCGCATTGTAGCCTCGGGGGATGAGCGCTTTCGACGTAGCCGTTGTCGGTGCCGGCCCCGCCGGGTCCACCGCTGCGTACCGGCTCGCGTCGGCCGGGGCAAGCGTGCTCCTCGTGGACCGCGCGACGTTCCCGCGCGACAAGCCCTGCGGCGGCGGCGTGACGATGCGCGCGGCACGGCTGCTCCCCTTCTCGCTCTACCCCGTGGTCGAGGACCGAGTCACGCGGCTCGAGTGCCGCCTCCGCTACGGGCCGCGCTTCGAGCGGCGGGCACGGCAACCCATTGTGTTGATGACCCAGCGGCGGCGGCTCGACCACTTCCTGCTCGAGCAGGCGGCGGCCGCCGGCGCCGACGTCCGCGACGGCGTCAAGGTGACCGACGTCCGTCCGGACGGACTGACCGTCGACGGCGAGGAGATCTCGGCGCGGATCGTGCTCGGCGCCGACGGCTGCAATGGCACTGCCGCCCGAGCTCTTGATCTGGGCGGAGACCCAGTCCACGGCGTCGCGCTCGAGGCGAACTACCCCTACGACGCGCGCTTCGCCGGCGCGATGGTGATCGAGATCGCGGTCGTCCGCGGCGGCTACGGCTGGATCTTCCCGAAGGGCGATCACGTCAATGTCGGCGTCGGCGGCGACGCCTCGGAAGGGCCGCGCCTCCGCGAGCATCTCGCGCGCGTCTGCCGGGAGCACGGCATCGATCCGGATACCGCCACCGAGACGCGCGGCTACCGCCTGCCGATGCGCCGGCCGGGAAGCCCGCTCGCGCGCGGCACCGCCGCGGTGATCGGCGACGCGGCGGGCCTCGTCGACCCATTCTCCGGCGACGGCATGTACGAGGGATTCCTCAGCGCGCAGCTGGCCGCCGAGGCGGCGCTCCGTGTCCTCTCCGGCCACGCCGCCGGCCTCGAGCCGTACGAGGACGCGGTCGCGCGCCGGATCACTCCCCTGACGGCCGCGGGCTGGGGCGCGAAGATCGCCTTCGAGCGCTTCCCGCGCACGACGTTCGGCCTGGCACGGCTGCCGGTGACGTTCCGCGCGCTCGAGAAGCTCCTGCTCGGCGAGATCGGCCAGCCGGGCGACGCCCACGGCCTCGAGAAGGGCGCCATGCGGCTCATCTACGCGGTCGCGCGCCGCGCCGGCGACCCCGGCCGCGCCTATCGAGCTGCCCCGGCCTAAAGCAAGTCCGCGCTGCGGCCGATCCCTGAACGAGCCGCATGGAACTCAACGGTCTACTCAGGCGCGCCGTCGAGCTCGGCGCCAGCGACATTCATCTCAAGGTCGGCCAGCCGCCGATCCTTCGCCGCGACGGCGACCTCGGCCCGCTGGAAGGCTTCCCCGCGCTCGATGACGGCGCCCTCGAGACCATCCTCCGGACAGTCGGAAGCCGCGTGCCGGAGAAGCTGCAGCACTTCCACGACGCGGGCGACCTCGACATCGCGTACCAGGACGAGGATCTACCGCGGTTCCGCGTCAATGCGTACCGGCAGCGCGGCGCGATCTCGTTCGCCTTCCGCGTCATTCCGAAGACGGTGCCGAGCTTCGAGCAGCTCAGCCTGCCGGCCGGCGTGAAGAAGCTCGCCGAGGAGCACCGCGGCCTCGTGCTCGTCACGGGCGCGACCGGCTCCGGGAAGACGACGACCCTCGCGGCGATGATCGACTACATGAACCGCAACCGGAAGCAGCACATCATCACGATCGAGGATCCGATCGAGATCCTGCATCCGGACCACAACTCGATCGTCAACCAGCGCGAGGTCGGGCTCGACACCGAGTCCTTCGGCCAGGCTCTGCGCCGCGCGCTGCGACAGGACCCCGACACGATCCTCATCGGCGAGCTTCGCGACGCCGAGACGGCCCAGACCGCGCTCCAGGCGGCGGAGTCCGGCCACCTCGTGATGTCGACGCTGCACACGATCGACGCGGCGGAGACCGTCGCCCGCATGATCGAGTTCTTCCCGCCCGAGAAGCAGGAGGTGATCCGCGCGATCCTCGCCGGCGTCCTCCGCGGCGTCGTCAGCCAGCGACTCCTGCCGAAGCTCGACGGCGGACGCGTCGCTGCGGTCGAGGTGATGGTCATGAACGCACGTATCGCCGACCTGATCCGTGAAGGCCGCGCAGACGAGATCACCGACGCCGTCGCCGAAGGCGAGTTCTTCCAGATGCAGACGTTCACACAGGCGCTGATCGAGCACGTGCTCTCCGGCAAGGTCGACGCCGACGTCGCAGCGAACGCCGCAACGAATCGGCACGACTTCCTCGTCTCGCTCGAGCAGGCGGCGAAGCGGCAGCGCGCCGAGCAGGCTGCTGCAGCGGCCGCCGAAGCTCAGCCGGTGCAGCCGGCCGCGGAGCCGCACCCGCAACAGCCGGCCGAAGAAGGATTCGGCCTGCGCGTGGCACCCACGGCGTAGCCCTCATGCGCCGCCTCGCGCCGCTCGCACTCGTCCTCGGTGTCGCGCTCCTCGCCGGAACCGCGCGTGCGGACACCTTCGCCGTCCTCCCGTCGACAGCTTCACCGAGCGCGCTCGTCCTGCCGGCAGTCGCACCGAACTCCACGGGCTCCGTCGCGTTGCCGTTCGATCTCGCGGCGCCTCCCTCGTCGCCCGCTCAGCTCTCCTACACGGAGCTGCTCGGCCTCTGGCAGCGTGCCGGCGCGTCGTACGGGATCCCGTGGCAGGTGCTCGCCTCGATCAACAAGGTGGAGTCGAATTTCGGTCGCAACATGGGCCCGAGCTCCGCCGGAGCGATCGGCTGGATGCAGTTCATGCCGGACACGTGGCTCCGCTGGGGCACGGACGCGAACGGCGACGGAGTTGCCGACCCGTGGAATCCGGACGACGCCATCTTCTCGGCTGCGCGCTACCTCGCCGCAGCCGGCGGGGGCAGCGACCTCTACCGCGCCGTCTACGCGTACAACCACGCCGACTGGTACGTGCGAGAGGTGCTCGACCTCGCGAATCTGTACGGCTCCGACAGCACCGTGGCATTCTCGCTCGACCGCCTCCAGCAATCCCTCGAAGCGGCGCGATCGGCGGTCGTCGCGGCGAGCGCGCAACTCATCACGGCGCAGAAGGCCTTGGCCGCGGAGACGACGCTCGTGTCGCGCTTGCGCGAACGCGCCGACCGCGTCACGCTTCTCTCCGACCGGCTCGCCCTCGAGCAGCGGGCGGGGGAGCTGTCCGCGCGCAGGGCGACCGTCGCGGCGATCGTGGCGACGAAGCAGCAGGCACTCGACGACACACGCGCAGAGCTCGCGCGCGAGCAGCAGCAGTCTGCTGCAGCGTCCTTCGCGCCTGCGGCGTCACAGCTGCTCGCGGCGCCGACGTACTCGTCGGGCTATGTCTTCCCCGTCGGCGGCGGCCCGGGAATCGTCTTCGCGTCACACACCCATCACGACTATCCGGCGGTCGACATCGCCGCCCCGATGGGATCGCCGCTCTACGCCCTGGCGGACTCCGTCGTGATGCGCTCCTGGAGCGCGCCCGATGCCCACTGCGGCATCGGCCTGACGCTCAGGGCCTTCGACGGGCAGACCTGGACGTACTGCCACCTCTCGGTGCTCGGCGCGAACGTCGTTGCAGGCGCCTCGCTGGCGGCGGGCCAGGAGGTCGGCCTCGTCGGGGAGACGGGAGCTGCGACCGGCCCGCACCTGCACCTGCAGCTCCAGCCACCCGTCGCGTGGCCTCAGCAGGAGGCCTGGTTCGCCTCGTTCGCGAGCAAGGCGTTCACCTGGTCCGACACCGGGGCGAACGACGCGCCCGCGACAGTCCGGACGATTGCGTCCGTCGCGCCGCCGCCGACACAGGCGCCGGTCTTCCAGGTGGTGGAGGGCTCGCATCCCTCGAATGGGGTCGTGTTCTTCAGTCGCACGGGGTCTTAGGTTCCGCCCTTCATCTGCCGACAAGAAGTGAGATGGCCGACAGGCGTCCCTCCTTGTTGACCCGGTCGCGCGTTGCGCGCACCGCCGTGCTCGTCCTCGGCGTGCTCGGTGCCACGGCCGGCTTGACGTATGCCGCCGGCAGCCAGCTCCCGTCGGCGCCCGCCGTGACGACCGTCTCGACTGCGCCGGCCCAGCCGCTGATCGTGCCCGACGTCCGCAACCAGGCGTTCGTGTTCGCGAAGGGCACGCTCGAGGAGGCCGGCTTCAGCTGGCTCGTGAGCGGCTCCGTGCACGGCTACTCCTCCAACGTCGTGATCTCGCAGTCGCCCGCTCCCGGCACCCGCCTGATCGACGCCGGGGCGCCGCGGATCACACTCGTCTTGAAGCGCGGCTCGTACCCGCAGAACGGGGAGGCGCAGGACGCATCGCCCTACTCCGCCACGGCGCCGCAGCCTGCCGACCTCGCCGGCCGCGCGATCGGCCCGGCGGCACCGGCCCACGTCGAGGTCGCGAAGAAGGCCAAGAAGGTCGCAGCACCCGACGCGTCCGTCACCGCGAGCTGGCCGCAGCAGCGCCCCGCCGCATTCGACGTGCCGGGTGGCCGCAAGGAGCCGCTCACCGAGATGCCGCTGCCCAACCGGGCGAAGACGCTCGCGGCTTGGCTCGACACGCACCAGACGAAGTCGTCCGCCTCGGAGGCGTACTGGCTCTACCAGAACGAGTGGGTCGTCGCCGGCGCGAAGCTCGGCTGGTGGCACGGGGCTGAGGCGCTCAAGACGTTGATCGCTGTCGACCATCGCGCGCAGTCGCTCTGGGGCATCGGCTCGAAGAGTGCGGACGTTGCCCAGCAGGCGCTGAGCGAGGTGCAGGCGCGGTCGAGATGACCCGCGCGGTCGTGAAGTCGATCCGGCCCGGGGACGACGGCTACACGCTCGTCGAGCTGATCGTCGTGATGGCGATCCTCGGGATCGTCCTCTCGGGCCTCGCGGCCATCTTCGTCGGCGGCTCCAGCGCGGAGGCTCAGCTCAACAACCGCTTCCGGGCACAGCAGGAGGCTCGTGCAGCGCTCGACAGGATTCGCGGCGACATCCACTGCGCGTCGAAGGCGCAGGCGCTTGCGATCAACACGTATCCCGCGCTCCGCCTCGACGTGACGAGCTGCAGCCCGACGACGACCTACGACTACTGGTGCGCCGTCAGCGCATCGACGACACCCGTGCGCTACCAGCTGTGGCGCGTCTCGTCCACCGCGGCGCCCACCACGTCGACCTGTACGTCGACCGACACGTCGCGTGTGCTCGTGGCAAGCAGTCTCGTCAGCTCCGCAGCATTCACGACGAATGCCACCCCGCTGAACGGGCTCCAGACGGTCGCCGTCGACTTCAAGGTGAGCGGGAACGGAACGAGCAACACGAAGGAGCTGTACGAGCTGACCGACGCGATCGTCGCCCGAAATTCGCCGCGCTGCTCTAGCGCCAGCTGCACGGTCGTGAGCGTGCCGTGAAGCGACTCCTGCGCCAGGAGG
>JAOPYX010000173.1 GCA_025964535.1 Actinomycetes bacterium
TGATCCCACACGGCGAGGGCGCCAAGCTCAGCGAGCTCTACGCCCTCGGCACGCCGATCGAGCAGCGCGAGGACACGGACGAGGGCGTGCTCGTCGTCGCGCGCCTGCCGCGGCGCGAGGTTCGCCGGTTCGCTCCGTATCTCGTCGCGGACCCGGACGCCGCGGTCAGCCACCGCTTCTTCACCGCGTGATCGAGCTGCCGATCCGACGCCTCCGCGACGACGCGGTCGTGCCAAGCCGCGCCTATGCGGGCGACGCGGGCCTCGACCTCGCAGCGTGCGAGCGCGTCGAGCTGGGCGCGGGAGAGCGCGCGACCGTCGCGACCGGGCTCGCCGTGGCGATCCCGGAGGGCTACGCCGGCTTCGTGCAGCCGCGATCGGGGCTCGCGGCGAAGCACGGGATCACGATCGTGAACACGCCCGGCCTCATCGACTCCGGCTATCGCGGCGAGCTGAAGGTCATCCTCGTGAATACGGACGCGCACGAGGCGTTCGTCGTCGAACCGGGCATGCGAATCGCACAGCTCGTCGTCCTGCAGGTGCCGGGCGTCGATCCGATCGAGGTCGACGAGCTTCCCGACACCGAGCGAGGCGTCCGCGGCTTCGGCTCCTCGGCCGTCTAGATGGGCGCCGAACCGCGTATCCGGGTGTCGGCGATGCTGCGGTGGGAGGACCGCATCCTCCTCTGCCGGCACGAGAAGGACGGTCGTGGGTACTGGCTGTTGCCAGGCGGGGGCGTCAACTCCGGCGAGAGCCTCACGGACGCGCTGCACCGCGAGCTGTCCGAGGAGTGCGGCATCGACGACGAGCTGCCCGTCGAGGGGCCCGTTGCGATCGT
Source organism: Actinomycetes bacterium (assembly GCA_025964535.1). Classification (GTDB taxonomy): domain Bacteria; phylum Actinomycetota; class Thermoleophilia; order Gaiellales; family Gaiellaceae; genus Palsa-739. Next base: position 838 of record JAOPYX010000173.1, read on the forward strand.
CGACTCGATCTCGCCCGAGCCGCGCTTCGCCGCGAAGCACGTGGTGCACATCATCTTTGCCGGCGATCTCTCCGGGCGATCGCTCGAAGCGGTGACGTCACACGACGCGGCGGTGCGGGGGCACAGGCTCTTCGACCCGCACGAGCTCGACGGCGTGGTCGTGCATCCGCCGATCCAGCGGTTCCTGCGGCGCTGGGAGCCGGGCGACCCGGCGGTGTACCTGGGCGCGCTCTGGGCACCGTAGTCCCGTGCGCCGTCCCGTGCCCTCGCCGCCGCTGAAGCGGATCTCCATTCAGGGGTATCGGGCGGCCCGCGAGCTCGAGTTCGAGCCGGGCTCCCTCATGGCCCTCGTCGGCGAGGCTTCGAGCGGCAAGTCGACCGTCCTGACCGCCATCTGGACATTGCTCGAAGCCGCCGCGCCGCCGCCGACGATCGAGGACATCTCACGGGGAACGACGGGGCGCATCCATCTGGAGGCCGAGCTCGAGCACGGCTCGATCTTCCTCGACGCGACGCCGCCCGACACGCTCAACCTCAACCGGGTGGGCGCACCGCCGGTGCTCTTCCTGCCGGCCAATCTCCGGTCGCGCACGATGGTCGCCCCGGCCACCGGCGCCGGAGCCGCCGACGTCGCCGAGCTGCTCCGGCCACCGCTCGCCGACCATCACTGGGCGGCTGCGGACGGCGGGCTCGCCCTCGTGCAGGGCATGGAGCGCCTGCTCGCGTCGAACCTCCGCGCGTTCGTCCTGCTGATCGAGGAGCCGGAGCTGTACCTCAGCCCGCACGCACAGCGCCACCTCTACCGCATCCTCCGCCGCTTGGCGGAGCGGGGCAACCAGATCCTCTACTCGACCCACGCACCCGTCTTCTTGAGCGTCGACCGGATGGAGGAGCTCGCTCTCGTACGCCACACCGCCGACCGTGGAACGTCCCTCCTCCAGCCGGAGCCGCTCGCCGAGGCCGAGAGCTTCCGCGCCTTGTCCGAGTTCGACAGCAACCGCGCCGAGCTCTTCCTCGCGCGCGCCGCGCTCCTCGTCGAGGGGCGCACGGAGAAGATGACGTTCCCGCTCGTCTTCGACGCACTCGGCATCGAGGCGGACAAGGAGGGCGTGCTCGTGCTCGAGTGCGGCGGCAAGGGCAACATCCTGCTCTTCGCCCGCATCTGCAACCACTGCGACATCCCGTACGTCGTCGTTCACGACCGTGACGCGCCGGAGGGGCGCCGTCCCGTCGAGTCGGAGCGCGTGATGAACCGGCAGATCCAGGAGATCGCGGGCCGGCGGCGCACGGTCGTGCTCGTGCCCGACTTCGAGGCCGTGTCCGGCGTCGACGGCCGAGGACGCGGCCACAAGCCGCGCAACGCCTACCGGCGCTACCGCGGCAACGGCGACGTCCCCGCGCCGCTCAAGGTCGCGATCGAGAAAGTGCTACTCGCGGCGCGGGCCTAGCCTCTACGTCAGAAACGGCCGCCGCGCGAGCGAGCGCGCTCGGCGGAGACGGCATGCGCGCGTGCTTCGAGCTCGTCGGCGAGCGGCTCGAGCTCCGGCGGCGCGCCACCGGTGCGGTGCGCGAGGGCCTGAGCGAGCAACCAGTCGGCGAGCCACGCGTTGCGCGGGAGCAGAGGCCCGTGGAGGTACGTCCCGATCGCGCGACCGACGCGGGCTCCCTCGAACCCGCTCTCGCCGTCGTTTCCGAAGCCGGCGACGACGCTGCCGAGCGGGGAGGAGCCTGGGTCGAGCGTGGTGCGGCCGATGTGGTTCTCGAAGCCTGCAAGCGTCTGGCGCGAGCCGGGCTCGAGCTCGCACTCGAGCAGGACGTCGCCGATCATCCGGCGCTCGCCGGCCACGGTCTCGGCCGGCAACAGGCCGACGCCGGGCATGTCCTCGCCGTGGAAGCCGCGATAGCCGCGGCCGAGCAGCTGGTAGCCACCGCAGACGGCGAGGAGCGCGGCGTCGTGCGCCAGCACGGCCTCCTTCAGCGGCTCTGCCTTTCCGGCGAGATTCTCCGCGACGAGGAGCTGCTCGCGGTCCTGGCCGCCTCCGACGTAATAGAGGTCGTGCTGGCCGGGGACGATCGGATCGTCCATGCCGAGCGCCGTCACCTCGAGCATGTGTCCGCGCAGCGCGGCCCGGCGCGCGAACACCGCGATGTTGCCGCGGTCGGCGTAGATGTTCAGATAGTCGGGATAGAGGTGGCCGACCCGGATCGTCGTCATCCTGTTCGCTCCCAATAGGGCTTCGCGAGGCCGCGCGCAGCCACGATCCGTTGCAGGCCGAGCATCGCGGTGTAGGTCGGGAGGACGACGAGCTCGGCACCTGTCGGCGTGAGCTCGAGACCGCGGTCGAGCGCACGCTCCAGGCTCGGCTCGACCTCGATCGCCGACTCGTCGAGACCGCCGTAGGCGAAGCGAAGCGCCAGCTCGGCCGCGCGGTCGCCGGTCGCGATGACATGTTCGAGGCCGTCGAGGAGCGGCTCGAAGTCGACGTCCCAGATCCACGACACGTCGCGGCCGTCGGCGATCGCGTCGTTCAGGGCCACCACGGCGAGCCGCGGCGCGCCTCCGTCGACGAGCGTGCGCACGACCTCGTTGGCGCCCGCGGGGTTCTTGATCAGAAGCAAGAGGATGCGCTTGTCCCCGACCGGGATCCGCTCGAATCGGCCGAATGCCGCGCTGAAGCGGCCGAGCCCTGTCGCGATCTCGTCGAGCGACGCCCCGAGCGCCCGCGCCAGCGCGCCCGCACCGAGCGCGTTGTAGACGTTGTAGAGGCCCGGCAGCGCGAGCTCGATCCGCCGCGATCCCTCCGGAACGACGAAGTCGAACGACGACCGCTCGAGGCCGGCGAGCTCGATCGAGCGTGCGGCGACGTCGAGCGGCGGCCGCGCATGGCCGCAGTTGGGGCAGCGGTAGTCCCCCAGGTGCCCCACGTAGGCAGCGGCGTAGTCGTACGGCGTCCCGCACCGGACGCAGTGCGTCGAGTCCGCGGCGTGCTGGAGCGCCGGCCGCGCGACCCGCGGATCGTCGAGGCCGTACACCGTGGTCAGGAAGTGCTCCGTCACGAGCGCTCCGAGCTGTGGGTCGT
>JAOPYX010000188.1 GCA_025964535.1 Actinomycetes bacterium
GTCTCCTCGAACACGCCGTCGGGCGCGCACGCTGCCACCGGATTCGACGGATAGTTGAGGTACAGCGCCGCACCGCCGCCCGGCACCGAGTCCCAGTCCGGCCGCCCGTCCTCCAGCAGTGGGAGCGCGACGTGGGTCGCGCCGACCAGCGCGACCGCCGATCGGTAGTCGGGGTACCCCGGGTCCGGCAGCACGATCGACGCGCCGTCGCCGGTCGTGACCTGCGCGAACTCGATCAAGCCGGTCTTCGAGCCCGGCAGCACCGCGACCTCTCGCTCCGGGTCGACCGTGACGCCGTACACGTCGCGGTAGCGCGCCGCGATCGCCTCCTTCAGCGCGGCCAGCCCGGCGAATGGGGCATAGCCGTGCGTGTCCGTGCGCGCCGCCGCTTCCGCGAGCGCCGCCACGACGTGTGCCGGCGGCGGGACGTCGGGATTTCCGCGGCCGAGATCGACGAGCGGCTCACCGTCCTCGGCCGCAACAGCTGCGACCCGCGCGAGCAGGCGTGTGAAGTACTGCTCCGGGAGTCGCTCGAGCCGGTCGGGAGGCGGCCGCATGGCCGCGACTCTACGCCGCGGAACGCTCGGCCCGGCGCAGCTCGACCGGGAGGCGGAACACGACGTCCTCGAACGCCGAGCTGAACGCGCTGATGTCGGCGACTCCGCGTGCGCGGAACCAGTCGCACACGCCGGCGACGAGCCGCTCAGGCGCCGATGCGCCGGATGTCACGCCCGCGACATCGACGCCTTCGATCCAGGACTCGTCGATCTCCGACGCGTCGTCGACGAGATACGCGGGGACTCCCGCGGCATTCGCGACGTCGACGAGCCGAACCGAGTTGGACGAGTTGTGCGAGCCGACGACGAGCAGCAGGTCGATCTCGCCGAGCATCTCCTTCACCGCCCACTGGCGGTTGGACGTGGCGTAGCAGATGTCTTCCTTCTCAGGCCCTTCGATGTGCGGGAACCGGCGCCGCAGCACGTCGACGATCTCGCGCGTCTCGTCGACGGAGAGTGTCGTCTGCGTGATGTATCCGAGCGGCGCGTCGGCCGGCAGCGAGATCGCCTCCGCATCGGCGATCGACTCGACCAGCACGATCGACTCGGGCGCTTCGCCCGTCGTTCCCTCGACCTCTTCGTGGCCGGCGTGGCCGATGAGCACGACGGTATAGCCGCGGTCCGCGAACCGCCGCGCCTGCGTGTGCACCTTCGTCACGAGCGGGCACGTCGCGTCGATCGACAGGAGGTCGCGGGCGTCTGCAGCAGCGCGGACGGCCGGTGCGACGCCGTGCGCAGAGAACACGACGGGCGCCCCCTTCGGCACCGCGTCGACGGAGTCGACGAAGATCGCGCCGCGCTCCTCGAGCTCGCGCACGACGTGCGAGTTGTGGACGATCTGCTTCCGGACGTACACGGGCCTCCCGTAGAGGGTGAGCGCCCGCTCGACCGTTTCGATGGCCCGCTCGACACCGGCGCAATAGCCGCGTGGAGAGGCCAGGAGGACCCGCTTCACCAAAGCGCGGCCAGGATAGCCGTGGTTCCCTGAAGGCGGTGTTAACGGTTTCGGAATGAGAGAAAGCCCGCCGCTCGGGGGGTCGTCGCGACGGGCTTTCTCGAGTGCTCACCACGGAGCCACAAGGCCAGCTACGTGCACCGCGGTTCGCATCGCCCAGTGGGAGGACGGTATCGGGCTGATTCGACCCGGACAATGGGCCAGACGGCCCATCTTTGCAATGTGGAGGAATGCTCGCCGTCGAGCCCGCCGCTCCGTATCATCGTCTCGCCCAGCATGACCCCAATCGAGTCGACCCTTCTCGGCCTGAACGGCCTCGCGCTCGCGTGGGAGAGCGTGGTGGCTGTCGTTGCCGCGCTCGTGCTCGGCCTGAGCGTGTGGGTCATCGCCCGCCGTCGCGCGGCCGACGCCGGGACGGAGCGCGAGGTCGAGAGCCTGCGCCGCATAGCGGGGGAGCTCGCGCGAACGACCGACGTCGACGGCGTCGTGCGAGCCCTCCTCGACGAGATCGCCGTCCTGTTCGACGTGGGCTTCGTCGCGCTCGCCTTCATCTCGGATGACGCCGCCGAGGCGTCCGGCTTCATCGCCCGCTCCCAGGGCCGCGACCTGGACTGGTGGCGGGACGTCCACCTGGATCTCGGGCGAGAGTCCTCGGGCATCGCGAGCGCAGTGTTCGAAGCTGCCGGCTTTGCGGTCTACGACGTGACCGGCTCGACGCGCGTCAGCGCCCGGCTCGCCGCGGAGGCGGGAGCCAAGTCCGCCGCCTTCGTGCCGTTGATCAACGAGGATCGGGTGATCGCGGTGATCTCGGTTGCGACGACCGACGAGCACCGCGTGTTCTCCTCGGAGGATCTCGCGGCGATGCAAGCGCTCGCATCGGAAGCGACGATCGCACTCGAGCGCACGCGCTCGGCGATTGCGCTCGCCGAGGCGCTCGAGCGGGAACGGCTCGTCGCGTCGATCGGCCGCCGCCTGCGCACCGAGCTCGATCTGGAGGCAGCGCTCCAGACGACGGTTGCGGAGGCCGCGCGCGCGCTTGACGCATCCCGCTGCTTCATTCGGCTCGGCGACACGCCGGGCGATCTGCCGATCGTGGCGCAGTGGACTGCGCCGGGCGCGTCGCGCCTCGGCGGCGACACCACGAAGCTGCCCCTCTCGAATCTCGCGGTAAAGGAGGCGCGTACCGTCGCGATCTCGGACATCGAGCGCGCGTCCGAGCTGGCCGACCCGTCCCTCGGCGGCCTCGAGCAGCTGCGCGAGCTGGGCGCGCGTGGCGGGGCCTCGACGCCGATCGTCGTGGGCGACCGGCTGATCGGCGTGCTCACCGCGCACCGCGATGCGCCGCACGCGTGGAGTCAGGGCGAGGTTGCGCTGCTCGAGGCGGTCGCCGCGGAGGCCGGGCTTGCGATCCGACTCGGCCGTCTCCTCGAGGAGAACCGCGACCGGCTGGGCCAGCAGAGCGCGCTGCTGCGTGCCGCGCAGGTGCTGAGCGGGGAGCTCGAGCTCGAGACGGTGCTCCAGCGGCTCGCCGACGAGCTCGCCTCGCTCCTGCAGGCGGATGCCGCCGATTGCTACCTCTACGACCGCGATCGCGGCGTGCTGCGTTGCGCAGCCGTCCACGGCTTCGACGACTCGCTCGTCGGCTTCGAGTTCCCGGCGGACGCCGGGCTCGCCGGACAGGCGATCCACGAGGGCCGCCCCCTCGTCGCGGCGGACTACGCGCACCTCGCCGAGCAGGTTCCGCATGACGCCTATGACGGATTCACGGACGTGATCGTCGCGCCCATGCGCTGGAGCGACGAGATGCAGGGCGTGCTCGGGGTAGGACGACGCGGCTCGAGGCCGTTCGACCGCCGCGAGGTCGAAGTACTCGAGGCCTTCGCCGGTCTGGCGTCGCTCGCGCTGCGCAATGCAGAGACGTTCACGCGCAGCTCTCGGCAAGCGAACGTGCAGCGCGGCTTCTATCGCATCGCCTCGGTGCTCGGGCAGTCGCTGTCTCG
>JAOPYX010000212.1 GCA_025964535.1 Actinomycetes bacterium
CCGCTGCCACCTACGAGGCAGCGTTGCCGCTCGTCCTCGCCGACCCGGCGGTCGACAGCGTGATTGTCCTGTTCGTTCCGCCGGTCGTCGCCACCGCGGATGACGTCGCCGCGGCCATCGTCCGTGCCGCCGGCGGCGCCACCAAGCCCATCTTGGCCGTGGTCGTCAGTGGCGCCGGGATCCCGGCGGCGCTCCGCCAAACCGATTGCCCCGTCGCCGCGTTCATGTATCCCGAATCTGCTGCGCGGGCCTTGGCTCTCGCCGCCGAGCGCGGCGACTGGCTGCGGCGCGAAGCGGGCACAGTCCCCGCCGTCGATGGAATCGATCGCGCTCGCGCCCGAGTGCTGATCGACTCGGGCGCAGGCGAGGGCTGGCTCGACCCGACCGAGACGCGTTCCCTGCTCGAGGCCTACGGCATCCCGCTTGTCTCGGAACGTTGCGCCGCCACGGTCGAGGAAGCCGTTGCCGCGGCCCGCGACCTCGGCTTCCCCGTCGTCGTCAAGTCAGCGATCCCCGGCGCCCACAAGACCGAGAGCGGCGGAGTCGCACTAGGACTCACCAGTGTCGAGGAAGTGCGCGCGGCCGCGCTCCGCATCGGCGCGCCCCTCTTGCTGCAGCCGATGATCTCCGATGGCGTCGAGCTTCTGGCCGGCGTCGTCCAAGACCCGGTCTTCGGGCCGCTTGTCGCCTTCGGACCCGGCGGCGTCCTTGCCGAGCTGATCGGCGACACTCGCTTCGCCATCGCGCCTCTGACCGACGTCGACGCCGACGAGCTCGTCCACGGAGGCAAAGCCGGTCGGCTGGTCGCCGGCTTCCGCGGCGGCCCGCCTGCGGACGCCGCTGCTCTATGCGATCTCATCCAGCGCCTTGCGCGACTCGCCGAGGACAACCCGGAAGTCGCCGAACTCGACCTGAACCCGGTTCTCGGTCTCAGAGACGGCTGCGTCGCCGTCGATGCCCGCGTTCGCGTCCATCGTCTCGCACTAACGACAGATCGGAAGAGCTGGTAGCGGTGCGAGCTCCGCCGGCTCCCAGCGTCACCCGCCCGCGCGGGCGAGTTGACGGCCGCGTAATCACGTATCGACGCGGACGCCGCCAGCAGCGCGTAGCCCCTGTGGATAACCCGCAACAACGGCGCGGAAAGCGTGCGGGCGAGTTCAGGGTCTGGGCTGATGGTCGCAAGCGTGCGCGGCCCGAGACTGGGATAACCCAACGAGGGAGCATCATGAAGACCAAGCGCACGATTCCACTGCTTACTCTGCTCGTTCTCGCCGGCGTCCTGGCCACGTTCGCCCCTGCGGCGTCCGGCTCCAGCCAGGCCTCGCTGGTCATCCGCCATCAGACCCGCGGCTGCCATTCCTGGTCCCTGAACGGCGGCGCATACGGAGCGAACCAGGCACTCGCCGTTACCCGCGGCCGCTCGGTCAGCATCACCAACAACGACGTGATGCCCCACCAGCTGATCAAGACCAGCGGACCGGCCGTCACCTACACCCGGCTCGCGAGCGGCGGCATGATGGGCCTCAAGGGAACGTTCCCGCCGACGATGCTCGCCCACATGGGCTCGTCGAGCAAGATCACGTTCACCAAAGCCGGCGTCTACCGCTTCACGACCAAGCCCGGCGAGGACTACATGCAGGGCATCAAGACGGTCGGAGACGACAACGTTCTCAAGCTGACGGTGACGGTCAAATGAGCTCGTCAACCGAGTCCGACGAGGGGCCGCGCGCCCCTCGTCGCCGTAGAGGCGCGTGCTGAGATGACTCCGGCAACAGAAGAGGGGAAGCCCATGACTACGCCGGGACAAGAACTACACGGACAGGCGCTCTCCCCCGCGCACGCCTTCGACATCGGAGGCGTCAAGGAGCGTCTCGCCGCTGCCGACGGGGGTTACGAGATCGTCCACGAGTCTCAAGGCCTCGAGATCGGTGTCTACGTCCTCGTCGCCCCTGAGCCAGACCACCAGCAGCCCCACGCCTATGACGAGGTCTACGTCGTGCTCGAAGGCCACGGCACCCTCGACGTCGAAGGGCAGAAGGTCGATCTGCGCGAGGGGCACTCGGTGTTCGTCCCGGCCGGCGCCAACCACCAGTTCCTCGGCTACGAGCAGCTGAGCGTGCTCGTGATCTTCGAAAAGAGGCCGCGTTGAGCGAGCTCGCGACGCCGCTCGTCAAAGACGAGCTCGAACTCTTGGACGCCTACTGGCGCGCGGCCAACTATCTGTCGGGATGTCGGCGACGATCCGAGCACGCAGGCGATCGACATGAAAACCCAGCCCGCCGTACCCCATCGTGCCTGACCAAGTTCATCGCCGCTCGTGCCTCTGTCGTTGGGCCTTACTCGAGGGCAACCGGAACATCGGTGTCAGCGCTCAGCTGGTGAAGCTGTGACAGGCGGTGGACGAGCTCCTGCAACACGCCGGCGTGGACGACGCTACTCGTGACTAAGACGTCACCACTTGGACGCTCGACCACCAGCGTCGCCTGCCCGTCAAGGCGCTCATCGGCGCTTTGCGCCAGACGAAAGCCGGTCAACTCCTGCACGGCGATCGTGCGCACGACTGCTCCCTCGCTGCCGTTGCGGCCCTCGAGCACGAGTGCCTCCTCGGAGAACTCGAGTCGACCGAGAAACGTATGACCGCTTGGTTCGCGCCACTTGACGGCGTATGTCGTCTTCATAGGGGGAAGCATCCACCCGCGCGGACATCGTGGCATGAGGGACGGCGCTGATCCACCTGCGGGAAACCCGCAGCACATGCCGGGCAGACTCGGACGCGGCGGCGCCGATGTTCCGCGAGATTCGTGATTGACCCCTGAGATCTCGCGCCTACCAAAGGAGACCCCGATGACAGCGTCCTCACCACTCCCCGGTGCTGCACAGCCTTTGGAGACCGTGGGTGCTACCGCGGCGAACACGGCGGCGCGCGTTCTGATCGTCGCCGTCACGAATGCGACCGCTGAAACCCTGCTCGCGGCCGTGCGGGCGCGGGCTGCCGCCGGCCCGGCACGCTTCCAGCTTCTTCTGCCGGACCCGGCGGGGCACGCCGAGCTCACCCGCGCTCGGCGCCTCGAAAGCCGCGCGCATGGCGAGTCGATCCTCGCGGACGCTCTGCCACTGCTGAGCGAAGCCGCAGGCAACGACGTCGAGGGATTCGTTTCCAACCGCCACGACCCGATGGACGCGATCGAAGACACGTTAAGTAGCGCGCACGTCGACGAGATCATCCTCGCGACCGTTCATCACCACCTCGCGGAAGGCCTGCACGTCGATCTTCCACGGCGAGTCGCGCACCTCGGCCTGCCTGTCACAACCGTGACGGCCGCAGAACAAGTGGCCGCAGTCGTCTGAGAACTCCCCCCTATTCCGCCCGTCGACTCGTCGCGGTCGCGCGGTCAAACCCTTGCAAGTCCCAGCTCAAAACAAGGAGATGCGCCATGAAAGCTCTCGTCTATCACGGCCCTGGTCAACGCTCATGGGATGAGGTGCCTGATCCGGTAATCGAGCAGCCGACGGACATCGTCGTGCGAATCGAGACATCGACGATCTGCGGCTCTGACCTTCACATTCTGAAAGGCGACGTGCCCGAGACGAAGCCGGGGACGATTCTCGGCCATGAGGCAGTCGGCACCGTCACCGAAAAGGGCACGGCCGTAAGCACGCTCGAGCTCGGCGATCGGGTGCTTCTCTCCTGCATCACGTCTTGTGGTCGCTGCCGCTTCTGCAAGGAGGCCCGCTACGGCCTTTGCACCGGTGGAGGCGGCTGGATCTTCGGCCACCTGATCGACGGCCTGCAGGCGGAATACGCACGGGTTCCCTTTGCAGACACGTCCGTGTTCAAGGTGCCGGCAGAGCTCACCGACGAGCAGGTGCTCTTCCTCTCAGACATCCTGCCTACCGCCTACGAAGTCGGCGTCTTGAACGGTGGTGTACAGCCGGGCGACACCGTGGCCATCGTCGGCGCTGGCCCGGTAGGTCTCGCAGCGGTCCTAACCGCACAGCTGTACACCCCGGCCCAGATCATCGCCATCGACCTATCCGACGCACGTCTCGAGAAGGCACGTGAGTTCGGCGCCAACATGACGATCAACAACGGCAGCGAAGACCCGGTGGCACGGGTGATGGAGCTGACCGGCAATCTCGGCGCTGACGTCGTGATCGAAGCAGTCGGTGTGCCGGCAACGTTCGAGCTCTGCACGGAGCTCGTGCGGCCGGGCGGCCGCGTCGCGAACGTCGGCGTCCACGGCCATTCCGCGGCGCTGCATCTCGAGAAGC
>JAOPYX010000214.1 GCA_025964535.1 Actinomycetes bacterium
ACCGGTTGCTCAAGGCGCTCGGAGAGCTGAAGAACAAGGGCGCCGCTTCGATCGCCGACGAGATCGGGGCCTTGCGCGTTGCAGGCGTGCGCATTCATCTCCTGCCGTCGGAGGCCGAGGTCCAGGCGCTCCGCGCCGCGATCGTCGCGGCCGAGCCGATCTCTCGGTCTCCCGGTTCGTCGCTTGCGCGCCTCAAGGCGCTGCTCGACGAAGGCTAAATAAGCGGGCGCGCAGCGCCCATTCCCTCAGCTACCTGGTTCGCAACCGGGCCACCGAGTCGTCGGCCGAGCGTATGTCGTCTCCGGTTGCTGAGGAACCAGGTTGCAGAGGTCGGGCTCTGCGGCGCTAGCGTCTGACGACGAGCGTCGCCCGCATCCCGAGCGCGCGGTGGTTCGCGACGCTGCACCACAAGGCGTACGTGCCGGGCAACAGCTGGAACGTCTCGTCCGCGACGTCGCCCGCCTGGACGTTCGGCCACGCGTACACGCGTGCACCGCCGATGCGTCGCATGCGCAGGTCGTGCGCGTCCTCGCCGCCGTTGCGAAGCTCGACGATCGCCCAGCCGGCTTTGATCGTCTGCCGCGAGAGCGTGTAGCGGAACTCCTGTGCGATCACCTGCACACGTGCGGGCGGGGGAGAGGCCGCGATCACTTGACGAGTGCCGGCCGCGCGAACGAGTCGACGCCCGGGAGCACCGCGGCAGCATCCGTGCCGAGCCATTGCTCGAGCACGCCGGCATACACGGCACGGAAGTCCGACGTCGCCTTGACGTTGCCCTCTTCGTCGAGTCCGGCCTTGAGACCGGGGAACTCGCCGACCATCGTCCCCTTCGCGCGCGTGCCGACGAGGAAGCCGACGCCGGCGGCGCCGTGATCGGTGCCTCCGGATCCGTTCTCCCCGGCGCGGCGCCCGAACTCCGACCACACATGTACGAGAACGCGATCGGCGAGCCCTCGCGCTTCGAGGTCGCGCTGGAACGCGAGCAGCGAGTCGGTCGTCAACTGGAGGCCGGAGGCGAGCGACGCGGCCTGGTCGGAATGCGTGTCGTACTGGCCCGGAGCGCTCAGCGCCACGCAGCGGAGCGGCAGTCCTGCGCCGAGCATTGCCGCGAGCCCCGCCAGCCGACGCGGGAACGCGTCATCCGACTTCGGATATGCAACGGGGCTCGTGTACCCGGGCTTCCCGTCCTGTCCCTGGAAGGGGAGGAGTTGCGTGCGCAGTCGGTCGACCTGCGCGGCAACGCCGCCGGCTGCTTGAAGCCCGGCATCCGTCGGCTGTAGCCCGAGCGCGCCGATCGCCGCGAGCATGCGGTCCTCGACCTCGCCCCAGACGCGGTTGCTCCAGAAGTCGTACTGGTCAGGCCCGTCGATCGAGGAGACGGGCATCTTCGCGGTCGCGAGCGCCGGTGCCAGCGTGTCGTCGAGTGACAGCCCTTGCAGCGGGTTGTCGGCCAATCCGACACGGTCGAGGTAGCGGCCGAGCCAGCCCGTGCGCAGTGCCGTGCTGGTCGCGCCGACCTCCCAGTAGTGGCGCGACGTGAAATGCGACTGGTCGGCATTCGTGTAGCCGACGGCAGGCATGACCGTCACCTTCTTCTCGCTGTGCAGCGTTGCGAGCGCGGCCGCCGCCGGATGCCAGTGCAGGCGGTCATCCTCCGAGAAGGCAGGGCCACCCGACAATGCGAGGTGGGGCCGCAGCTTCTTGTAGAGCGGGTCGCCTTGCGGCGAGAGCACGGACAGCGCATCCGCACCACCCTCGAGGAAGACCGAGACGATGACCGGCTGCGCCGGGCTGCTCGCGGCGGCGGCAATGCCCTCGTCGAGCGCCCGCAGTCCGAGCTTCGACGCGCCGTAGACGGCAAGCGCCGCTCCGGCGCTGTGTGCGAGAAAGCTGCGGCGCGAAAGCCCCGTGCCTGCCGGCGCCGGCATCCCCGGCTCGATCGCCGGAAGCCCGCGTCCGGCCTCTGCGGCGGCGCGGTGCAGGAACCGAGAGCGTGAGAGCCCGACGCAGTGGTTGCAGTCGCTCATGCCGCCTGCATCTCCGGCGAGACCGCGATCAGATGTCGCAGCGCATTCTGGGCCATCACCGCGTACTGCTTGCGCTTCCACGACGTGCGTCCCGCGTCCCCGAGCGCTGACTGCGCGAAGCCGAGCAGCGCGCTGCGCGTGGCGTCGCCCAGCGTCGGCTTGTTCCAGAAGTCGAGCGCCGCGTCGAGCAGCGCCTGCGCGTCGAACGGCTGTGTCGCCGTACTCGGGTCGAGCGCGTACGGCTTCAACACGTAGGTGGCGATCCACCAGCGACCACGCCACGTTGCGGTGTCGAGCCAGCGTGATTCGTCCCAGCCTGCGACATTCGGCGGAGAGAAGAGACGTTGGCCCGCCATGGAGCCGAGCCACGCGTAGGCGGTGGTGTCGACACCGCGCGCGAGCAGTCGGAGCAGACCTGCGTTGAAGACCGCGGGCGACTTGACCATCCGCGGGCCGTCGTACAGCGCGGGGTGCTTGAGGATCGCGGTCACGACCGGCTTGATCCGCTTGTCGCTCGTGACGTACATGCGCTCCAGGGCTCGCCGCGTCGCGTCGTCCGGAGGTGTCGGCACGAAGTAGCTCCAGAGCTTCGTCACGAAGAACGAGGGGTGATTGGGCTGCAAGACTGCGAGCCGGGCGGAGTCCTTCCAGGTGAAAGCGCCGCGCTTGTGAAAGATCGTCTTGGTGCCCGCGTCGTGCGCACTCGGGTCGTAACGGAAGTTGACCGAGCCGACGCCGCGCTTCCAGTCGTTGCGGAAGCCGGTCAGCGCGCGCGCGTTCTGTCGCACATCCGACTCGGTGTAGCCGCGGCCGGCGCCGAGCGTGAACAGCTCGAGCATTTCGCGCGCGTAGTTCTCGTTGGGCGACCACTTCGAGTTGTCGCTGCCGTTCAGCCAAAGCAGCATCGCCGGGTCCTTCGTCACCTGCGTGAGCAGCTCGGGGAACGAGCCGAGCGCGTGCTGACGCAAGAGCTGGTTCTGATTAAGCATCAGGCGCTGGGAATTGACTCCGGCATCCGACGTCGCGAACCAGTCGTGCCAGACGAGCGTCATGCGCTCGACGAGCGGTCGTGACGTGCGGACCATCCTGTCGATCCACCACACGTGGTCGTGTCCCCAGGCGTCGTACGGGGCAAGTGGACGGCCCTTCTCGTCTTTCGGCGCCGGCCCGACGAGCTGCTCGCGGTCCGGGTAGGTGAGTGTGTGAACGGCGTTGTCGAGCCCGAGCCGAGCAAGCGCCTCAGCCTCTCCTTTGCGCGGCCCGAAGCCCGCACGCCAGAGCAGCCGCTCGGCCTGAGCGACGTCGAACGACCCTGCGAATGTGGCGACCCCGGACACGTGTGGCTCCCGTTCGCCGCCAGAGTCGCGCAGGAAGAGGGCAACGGGAATCCCCCAAAAGCGGGAGGGCCCCTCGCGGGGCCCTCCGGGTAGTTCCCTCACTACGAGACGGCCTAGGCCGAATCGCCACCCGAGGACCACGACGACTCGTCCGAGCGCGGTAGATCGCTCTCGGTTCCAAGTCCGCCGACGGTGCCCGTCGAGGGCGGCAGAGTGAACGGCGGCCGGTTCTCGGTGCCGCCCTCTGCCGGAGTGGTCGCGCCACCGGCATTGCCGATGGTCGTGCCTGTGCCCGTGCTACGCCCGGTCACGCCCGTGCGACGGCTGGTGCCTGTCGTGCTCGCTGTTGTCGCGCGGGCGTTTGTACGGCCGGACGATCGACGCCCCGAACTGCGCTTCGCCGAGCCGCGCTTCGCCGTGCGGCGCTTTGCGGTCGAGCGCTTGGCGGTCGTCCGCTTCGCGGTGGTCCGCTTCGCGGTCGAGCGCTTCGCGGTGGTCCGCTTGGCAGTCGAGCGCTTGGCGGTGCTGCGCTTTGCGGTCGAGCGCTTCGCGGTAGTCCGCTTGGCGGTCGAGCGCTTGGCGGTGCTCCGCTTCGCGGTGCTGCGCTTCGCGGTCGAGCGCTTCGCGGTGGTCCGCTTGGCGGTCGAGCGCTTGGCGGTGCTGCGCTTGGCGGTGCTGCGCTTGGCGGTCGAGCGCTTCGCGGTGGTCCGCTTGGCGGTCGAGCGCTTGGCGGTGCTGCGCTTTGCGGTGCTGCGCTTGGCCGTGCTGCGCTTCGCGGTCGTGCGCTTTGCAGTGCTGCGCTTGGCCGTGGTGCGCTTTGCGGTCGTGCGCTTTGCCGTGCTGCGTTTCGCGGTCGTGCGCTTTGCGGTCGTGCGCTTTGCAGTGCTGCGCTTGGCCGTGCTGCGCTTGGCCGTGCTGCGGCCCGAGCTACGGGTCGCAGTCCTTCTCTTCGGTGTCGCCATGTGCCTCCTCCTTGAGAGGTGATTCCTTGGCAACTAACTGTGCGCAGTATGCGCGTTGCCTCGGCTGTTATTCCTCGGAACAGTCGTAGTCCCTTCACGTAGAAATGACGTCGACCGTTTGCAATCGTCATCTTCGTCTGTTCTCAATACGGATAACTTCCCCCATTCGAGCGTGATGCAAACGAAGTAATGCAACGTACGTCCGCATACACCGACCGCGTGCGCGCACTCGCGTTGTCGTTTCCGCAGACCTACGAAGACGCGCCGTGGGGCTTTCCAGTCTTCAAAGTCGGAGCGAACAAGTTGTTCGCGTGGATGCACGAGCACGACGATCGCGTCGACGTGACGGTGAAGCTCACCGCCGAAGAGCGCGAGATCGTGGAGCTCTTGCCGTGGGTGCGTCGCGCAAGTCACGTCGGGCGTTACGGGTGGGTCACCGTCGAAGTGTCGAACGACGAGACCCTCGAAGCGACGCTCGAATGGGTACGCGAGAGCTACTGGCTGAAGGCGCCGCCGAACGTCCGCGACGCGGCGTTCGGCGACACCTGAGCCATGAGCGCCGCTACGACTTCGCGGCAGTCGCCTTGCCGCCCTTGCGGCCGGCGGCCTTCTTCTGGGCGGTCGTGCCGCCCTGCGAGGAGCTGCTGCGGGAGCTCGAGGAATGCGACGCCTTGCCACCGCGGCTCGAGGCGCCGGGTGAGTTGGCGATCCGCGCCGCCCGCTCCTTCGACATTCCCTTGTCCTTCAGCGCCTCGTACTGCTTCTCGTTGTTCACGTTCGGACGCTTGTTCGGCATGAGTTCCTCCTCGGAGACGCGTCGACGTCGCAATTTTCCGCTTCGGCGGAACGGAAACGCGGAGGGCGCGCCTCAGTCCGCGCCGGGATCGTCGTCTGAGGGCTCTTCTTTCGCTTCGGGGTCCGGAACGGGGGACTCGTCGATCTCTTCGTTCCGGTCGTCTTCGCGGGCGTGCATATCCTTGTCTTCCATGAACGTCGTCCTACCCGACAACTCCACGCTTGAACTCCTGGACGGTGCGACCGGCCTCGACGCCGCGCGCGCCATCGGACCGAAGCTCGCCGAACAGGCGGTGCTCATCCGCGCGAACGGCAACCCGCAGGACTTGCGGCTGCCGCTCGAGGACGGACAGTCGATCCAGATCCTCACGACGCGCGACACGAGCGATCCCGACGCGCTCTACGTGCTTCGGCATTCGACCGCGCACCTGCTCGCCGAAGCCGTGCGACGTCTGTACCCCGGCGTGAAGGTCGCGATCGGGCCGCCGATCGAGAACGGCTTCTACTACGACTTCGATTTCCCGGAGCCCTTGCACGAGGAGGAGCTCGATCGGATCGAAGCCGAGCTGAACCGCGAGCTGGAGGAAGGACGTGAGTGGACACGCGAGGAGATCTCGCGCGACGAGGCGAAGGCACGCTTCGCGGCCGAGGGCGAGCCGTACAAGGTCGAGCTCGTCGATAGCGCCGAGGGGCAGATCACGCTGTATACCCAGGGCGACTTCACCGACCTCTGCCGCGGCCCGCACCTGCAGAACTCGAAGCCGATCAAGGCGGTGAAGCTGACGAGCCTCGCCGGGGCCTACTGGCGCGGCGACTCGGACCGGCCGCAGCTCACTCGGATCTACGGGACGGCCTTTTACTCCCAGAAGGATCTCGATGCGCATCTGGCCCGTCTCGAGGAAGCCAAGAAGCGCGATCATCGACGCCTCGGCGCGCAGCTCGACCTGTTCCACCTCTCAGAGCATTCGCCGGGCTCGCCGTTCTGGCACCCGAAAGGGATGGTGATCTGGAACGAGCTCGAGGACTTGCGCCGCCGCCAGAACCTCCGGCGCGGCTACTCGGAGGTGAAGACCCCTCTTCTCTACGACGTCGACACCTTCATCACCTCCGGCCACTACGAGAACTACAAGGACAACATGTTCTTCGTCGCCTCCAAGGAGGACGAGAAGCAGTTCGCCCTCAAGCCGATGAACTGCCCCGGGCACATGTTGCTCTTCGGCTCGGCGCTGCGGTCGTACCGCGATCTCCCGTTTCGCTATGCGGAGTCCTCGACCCTGCACCGCGACGAGCTCGCCGGCACTCTGCACGGGCTCCTGCGCGTGCGGCACATCACTCAGGACGACGCCCACATCTTTTGCTCGCCCGACCAGATCGAGGCGGAGATCTTCGCCTGTCTCGACTTCGCGGCCTATCTCTATGACCTCTTCGGCCTGACCGCGCAGTTCGAGCTTTCGACGCGGCCCGAGAAAAAGGTGGGTACCGACGAGGAGTGGGACTTCACCGAAGGCGCCCTCCGCGCGGCGCTCGAGCGGCGCGGCATCGAGTACACGGTCAACGAGGGAGACGGGGCGTTTTACGGCCCCAAGATCGACCTCCACATGACCGACGTCCTCGGGCGCTCCTGGCAGATGGGGACGATCCAGCTCGACGCGATCATGCCCCAGCGGTTCGGCCTCAGCTACATGGGCGCCGACAACAAGGAGCACACGCCGTACGTGATCCACCGTGCGCTGCTCGGCTCGCTCGAGCGCTTCATCGGCATCCTCATCGAGCATTACGGCGGCGCGTTCCCGCTCTGGCTCGCTCCGGTGCAGGTTCGGGTGCTTCCCGTCGGCGAGGCCCATACCGAAGGCGCCCACGCCGTCGCGGCGAAGCTCGCCGAGCGCGGCTTCCGGGTGGACGTGGGGGAGGCCACCGAGACGATCGGCAAGCGGATCCGCGCCGCCGAGCTCGAGAAGGTCCCCTTCGTCATCGTCTACGGCGACCGGGAGAGCGAGGAGAGCCTCGCCGTCCGGGAGCGCGGAGGAGGCCAGTCTCACGAGAGTTTCGAGGATTTCGCGTCCAGGCTTGCTACGCTTGTCTCCTGAAAAGCAGGGGCGGACCCGTTCCTCACCTTCCGGGCCACAACGGCTCGCGTGGGTTCAACCGAGTCAATTTGCGACGAGGGGCCGGGCCGCTGCATGCAGCGGCTTTTCTGTGCAATCGAATACGAGGAGGAATAAGCCCAACTTGGTGATCTGCCTTTGAGGCCGAGACGCAGGCCAGTCGAGCACGTCCGCCCGTCCAACCGGGACTCGACGCGCATCAATGAAGCCATCCGCGTGCCGAACGTTCGTCTGATCGATGACGACGGCGGCCAGCTCGGGATCAAGACCACGGACGAGGCCCGTGAGTACGCCTACGCCAAAAATCTCGATCTCGTCGAGGTTGCGGCACAGGCCGACCCACCGGTCGCGAAGGTCATGGACTACGGAAAGTACAAGTACGAACAGGAGCAGAAGGCGAAGCAGGCTCGGAAGCACCAGAGCCAGATCCACGTCAAGGAGATCAAGCTCCGCCCGAAGATCGGAATCCATGACTACAACACCAAGAAGGGGCACGTAGAGCGGTTCTTGAACCAGC
>JAOPYX010000222.1 GCA_025964535.1 Actinomycetes bacterium
CGCCGCACGCTCGCGGTCTGTCTTGACGAGCGCCCACGGCTGCTGCTCCGCGACGTACTGGTTCGCGAGCGAGCTCGCGCGCATCGCGGCCGCGATCGCGGCGCGGAAGCGGGCGCCTTCGATGTGGGCGCCGACTTCGTCGAATGCCGCCGCCACCCCGCCGAGCACGCGCCCGTCGTCTGCGGTGAGCTCGCCCGGCTCCGGCACGACGCCGAAGTTGCGGTGCGCGCTCACGAGCGTGCGGTTGACGAGGTTGCCCCAGTTCGCGAGCAGCTCGTCGTTGTTGCGCCGCACGAACTCCTCCCACGTGAAGTCCGTGTCCTGGGTCTCGGGGCCCCCGGCCGTGAGGTAGTAGCGCAGCGGATCGGGGTCGTAGCGGCTGAGGAAGTCGGCGACCCAGATGGCGAGGTTGCGGCTCGTGCTCGCCTTCTTGCCCTCCATGGTCAGGTACTCGCTCGCCACGACATTCGTCGGCAGGTGCAGGTCGCCGCGACCGGCGCCGAGCTCGCCTCCCCCGTCGTAGCCGAGCAGCATCGCCGGCCAGATCACCGAGTGGAAGACGATGTTGTCCTTGCCCATGAAGTAGAAGTGGCCGGAGTCGGGGTTCTGCCACCACTCGCGCCACGCATCGGGCGTCCCGCGGTTGTGGGCCCACTCGACGCTCGCCGAGAGGTAGCCGATCACCGCGTCGAACCACACGTAGATGCGCTTCGTTTCCTCGGGGTAGCCGTCGACCGGCACCGGGACGCCCCAGTCGATATCGCGCGTCATCGCGCGCGGCTTCAACTCCTTGACGAGGCCGAGCGAGAAGTTCTTGACGTTCGGCCGCCACGTGTCCTGGGCGGCGATCCACTCCTGCAGCTGTTCGGCGAACGCCGGCAGGTCGAGGAAGAGGTGCTTCGTCTCGCGGAACTCCGGCGTCGAGCCGTCGATGATCGAGCGCGGATTGATCAGATCGACGGGATCGAGCTGGTTGCCACAGTTGTCGCACTGGTCGCCGCGCGCCTCCGGGTAGCCGCAGATCGGGCACGTCCCCTCGATGTAGCGGTCGGGCAAGGTCCGGCCCGTCGAGGGGGAGAACGCGCCGAGCGTCGTGCGCTCGACGAGATAGCCCTTGTCGTAGAGCGTCCGGAAGATGTCCTGGGTGACCCGGTAGTGGTTGCGCGTCGTCGTGCGCGTGAACGTGTCGTATGAGATCCCGAGGTTGCGCAGGTCTTCCCGGATGAGCGCGTTGTTGCGGTCGGCGAGCTCACGCGGCGATACGCCGCTCCGGTCGGCGGACACCATCACCGGCGTGCCGTGCTCGTCCGTCCCGCTGACCATCAGGACGTCGTTGCCCTTCAGCCGGTGATAGCGCGCGAACACGTCCGCCGGCACGGCGAACCCGGCCACGTGGCCGATGTGGCGCGGGCCACTCGCGTACGGCCACGCTGGCGCGACGAGGATCTTCTGCGGCGGTTGCGACAGGACGTACTCCCTCGGAGGTCGGGAACGGGCTACGGATGATACGAACGGCCGCGACGCCGCCCGCGGCCAGCCCTCCGAGAGCGAGCAAGGCAACCAGTGCAAGTGCGAGCGGATGCGACCGGCGCGCAGCCGCTGCCGCAGGCATGAATGGCCGTGCCGTCGGATGTGTCGGCGCCGGGATCACGCCGCTCGCCGTCACCGGCACGACCTCCAGGGCGGATGCCGGCGCCGGCACGGGCGGGTGGGGGAAACGACGCGCCGTCTCCTTCTGCGATGCACGCACCGCGTCGCCGGCTGCAGGCGTCTCCCCGCCCGGCAGGACGCTGCGGAAGAGCGGGAACAGCTCGAGACCGGGCACCGCCGCGGCCCTCCAGATCGCGTCCGGCTCGCCGCCGGGCGCGGGCGCTTGCCCGAGCGGCCACGCGCCACCCGCGGCCGGTTCGGTCACGACAGGCGGTGCCGCCTCGAGGACCGGTGCCTCCGGCGCCGGAGCCGAGACCGGCTCGGTCGCGGGCTCGAGGACCGCCGACGGCTCACTGGGCCCCGCGACCGGGACAGGCGGCGCTGCCGCAGGTGCGGGCGGCGTCGGCGCGACGACCACGGGCTCGACCGGGGCAGGCGGCGAGACCCCCGCGGGCGGCGCAGGCTGGACCGGCGGCTCGGCCGTCGCGGGCGGTGTGGTCGCGACCGGCGGCTCCACGGCGGCAGGCGGAGGCGCCGGAACCGGGGACGAAACCGGCGCCGGCGACTCGCTCGGAGCAGGCGGCGCCACCACGGGCGGCGGAACGGGCGCAGGGGGCTCCACGGCAACCGGCGGGGCGACCGGAGCCGGCGGCGCCACCGGTGCGGGCGGAGCGACCGGCGGCACCGCGGCAGGCGGCTCGACCGCAACGGGCGGCGAAACCGGCGCGGGTGTCTCGACCGGCGCAGGAGGTGCTAACGGTGGGGAAACAGGCGCAGGAGGCTCGACTGCGGCCGGCGGCGCGACCGGAGCCGGCGGCTCCACCGGTGCGGGCGGGGCGACGGGCAGCTGCGCCACGGGCGGCGGAACCAGCACGGGAGCAGGAGAGGGCGGCACGAGCACCGGCAGGAGCCCGACCGGATCGAGGTAGCCCTGCGGATCGGCCGTCGTCCTCACACCGAGATGCACATATGGGCCGTCGACCTCGGGCGTCCCGCTTGGTCCGACCGTCCCGACCACAGCGCCTTCCGCCACCGCCGCGTTGCGCGCAACGCCGATCGAGCCGAGGTGCGTCAGCGTGACCGAGAAGCCGTCGGCCGTCTCGATGGCGACCGACTTGCCGTTCGTCGGCACCGTGCCCGCGAACGTCACGACACCGGAGGCGGGCGCGAGCACGGGCGCGCCTCCAGCCGCACCTACGTCGACGCCGCGGTGCTGGCCGGACGCGTACGGATGCGCATGGTCGAAGGAGAAGCCCTGCAGCACCGGCCCGTTGACAGGCCATGTCCATGCCCCGGCGGATGGAGCCGACAGCAGGAGCAGAAGCACGGGGAGAGCGATTCGGCGCACGAGCGCACGCATGAGGTCACCGCCTCTGTTGTCAGTTTTGTAAACGAAGCGGGCACGCTAGCAGCGGCCTCGACTGTTGTCAAAACTGCCTACAGACCTCGAGCGGCTGGGGATCTCGCCGCGTTCGTGAATGCGCTGCGCGCCTCATGGTTGCGTGGCCGCGGCTGGCACTCCACCAGGCCGTGATGGCGCTGCCGTATTACTGGCACACCAATCCCGGCATGATCCGCCAGGCCTCGCACGCGCTGGCGCACGTGCTCGCCGACCGTTGACCTAGAGGGAGCCGCGGTAGAGCCGGTTGCGCGCCACGCCGGTGAGGCGGGACACGATCTCGGCGGCCCGCTTGCGCGGCACGCCGGCGTCGACGAGCTCCGACACCGCGGCCAGCGCGTCGTCTTCCGCCGGCTCGGAGTCTCGGGGGGCGGCGGCCCCGACGACGAGCGTGATCTCGCCTCTCGGCGGTTCGGCGAATCGCTCCGCCAGCTCGACGGCGGTCCCGCGCACGACCTCTTCGAAACGCTTCGTCAGCTCGCGGCACACCGCGACCTGCCGCTCCGGGTCCGCCCCCGCGAGGGATCGCAGGGTCGCCGGCAGCCGCTGCGGCGACTCGAACGCGACGGCGGGAAAATGCCAACCGCGCAGCTCGTTCCAGATGCCGGCGAGCGCCTTCTCGCCGCGCGGCAGGAAACCGAGGAACTGGTATCGCCCGCCGACGAGGCCCGACGCGACCAGCGCCGTCTCGACGGCGGACGGGCCCGGCAGCACGGTCACGGGGACGCCTGCCGCCAGCGCGGCCTGCACGATCCGCGCACCTGGGTCGGAGATGCCGGGCATGCCCGCGTCGGACACGAGCGCGATCCGCTCCCCCGCTTCCAGCCGTGGCAGGAGCTCCGCCGTGCGCGCCGCCTCGTTGTGCTCGTGGTACGAGAGCAGCCGCGCCTCGATGCCGTGCCGCTCGAGCAACCCACGCGTGTGCCGCGTGTCCTCGCAGAGAACGACGTCCGCGGCGCGCAGCTCGGCCAGCAGGCGCAGCGTGACGTCTCCCAGATTGCCGATCGGCGTTGCGCAGACGGCGAGCGGCACTACCGCCGGCCCAGGCGCGGCGACTGCAGATGCGGCGACGCCCGCTCGGTCACGCCGCGTCGAGCGCCTCGAACGCGACGAACGCCGCGCCGATCAAGCCCGCCGCGGTTCCGAGCTCGGAGCGAACGACCCGCACGTGATCGCGCATCGGGCGCAGGGCCTCCCGTCGCATGATCTCCTCCGCGCGCGGAATGACGTACTCCCACGCGGCGACGCCGAAGCCGCCGCCGATCACGATCAGCTCCGGCTCGAAGATGTTCACGAACGACCCCATGCCCGAGCCGAGGAAGCCGCCGATCTCGGCGAGGATGCCGCGCGCGATCTCGTCGCCCTCGTCCGCCAGACGGACGAGCCGGTGCGCGTCGGCGGCCGGGCCGAAGGCGTCCCGCGCTGCGGCCGCCGCGGCGAGGCCGGTGACGTACGGCTCGAGGTGCCCGCGCCCGCGGCATGCGCCCTGGCACGGCAGCCCGTCGTGGACGATCACGACATGCCCCAGCTCGACGCCGCCGCCCGTGGCGCCGCGAAACGGGCGGCCGCCGGTGATCACGCCGCCGCCAAGCCCGGTTCCCAGCGTCAGCATCACGAGGTCGTCGACGCCGCGGCCCGCCCCCGCGCGCCATTCGCCGATCGCGGCGGCGTTCGCATCGTTGTCGAGGCCGACCGGGAGGCCGAAGCGGTCGTGCATGAGGCGGCGGAGCGGGACGTCGACGAGCGGCACGTTCACGCACTGGACGACGACGCCGTGCGGCTGGTCGATCGGCGAGGGAACGCCGAAGCCGACGGCAGCAACCTGGTCGTCGAGCAGCTCGGCGACGGCCGCCTCGAGCTCCGCAAGCACGGATTCCTGCGAGTCCTGGGGCGTTGGACGCTCGTGCCGTCGCACGATCTCGCCCGAGCGCGTGACGATGCCCGCGAGGATTTTCGTCCCCCCGAGATCGACGCCGATAGCGTGACTGCCGTCCACCCTCAGCGGGTACCGTAACCCGCCGAATGCCCGGCCCTGACGAGAAGCCGTACAAGGTCTACCGCGGCGGCCGCACCAAGGGGAAGGTGCCGCTCGCGGGAGCCGACAGGCGCGAGCGCAGGCCGAAGAAGCAGAAGTCCGTCCGCAGTGACGGAGGCGGCTCCGGCCGGCAGGTCGTGCGTCGCCCGCGCAAGCGCTGGACGTGGCGGCGCTGGGTGCCGCTCACGCTCGTCGGACTGCTCCTCGCGCTCGTCCTCTGGAGCGTCGCGGGCTACTTCTCGATCCGCAGCGGCGTGTCGTCGGCGAACGGCCGGCTGCCGCAGGGCACGGCCGAGGCGCTGAAGCCACAGAGCGGGCTGATGCTCTCGAGCGCCTCCAACATCCTCCTGCTCGGCACCGACCACTCGAACAACGGGCAGGCCGGGCGCAGCTCCGACCGTCACTCCGACTCCATGATGCTGCTGCGCACCGACCCGAGCCGCCACCGCCTCGTCTTCCTCTCCATCCCTCGCGACCTGCGGGCGACGATCCCCGGCCACGGGGAGTCGAAGATCAACGCTGCGATGCAGCTCGGCGGGCCGCCCCTCGCGGTGCGCACGGTCGATGCGCTCTTCGGTGCCGCGCTGCCCGTAAATCACGTGGTGATCGTCGACTTCAGCGCGTTTCAGGCGCTGATCGACGGCGTCGGCGGCATCGACGTCAACGTTCCCGAGCCGATTCTCTCGAACAGCTTCGACTGTCCGTACTCGGCGAAGTCCGGGCGCTGCTCGAGCTGGCGCGGCTGGAGCTTCCACAAGGGCGTGCAGCACATGAACGGGCATCAGGCGCTGATCTACTCGCGCATCCGCGAGAACCGGCTCAACCCGGCCGACAGTGACGTCACGCGCGCCCTGCGCCAACAGCAGGTGATGCAGACGACGCTGACCAAGCTCGCCAGCGTGTCGACCTTCCTGCACCTGCCGTTCAACGGCAGCAAGCTGCTCTCGCCGATCGCCACCGACCTGTCGACGTGGCAGTTCCTCCAGCTCGGCTGGACGAAGTTCCGTGCCGGCACGACACTGCACTGCCGGCTCGGCGGAAGGGATCTCGGCGACGGCTACATCACGGGCGACCAGGAGAACATCTCCGTGATCCAGATGGTGCTCGGCAACTCGGCGCCGCAGCCGCCGCCGCCCGGCTCGGGGCCCTACGGGCCCGGCTGCGTCGTCGGCAACGCGACCTTCAAGTAGCGCTAGTCGCCGGAGCTCTTCTTCTCGGTCTTCGTCGGCGAGGAAGACTCGCTCTTGGACGACGAGTCGCTCTTCGACGAGGAGTCGCCGGAGGACGAGCCGGAGTCGCTCGAGGACGAGCCGGAGTCTCCGGACGAGGAGCCGGACTCCCCGCCGTCCTTCTTCGCAGCCGCCTTGCCCTTCTTCCCGTAGTCGGTCGAGTAGAACCCGGAGCCCTTGTAGTGCACGGCGACCGGATACAGCACGATCTCGAGCGGGCTCGCACCGCAGACGTCGCACTTCTCGGGCGCGGGCGCAGTCATCGACTGGAAGCGCTCGAACGTGTGTCCCTTCGGACAGCGGTACTCGTAAATGGGCATGGGGAAGCGCAGGCTACCAACGTGCCCGCACGAGACCGCCTGAGGTAGCGTCCACGAGATCGAGACACGCTATGACGAGCTGATCGACCGACTCCGCGACGCGGCACGTCCGAATCGGCCGATACCGCCCAAGGCGGCGGCCTACGCGGCCACGGTCCGACGCCACGCGTACCGCGTCACCGACGTCCAGGTCGAGGCACTGGCCGCCGCCGGCCTCAGCGAGGACGAGGTGTTCGAGCTGACCGTCGCGGCGGCAGTCGGCGCGGGGCTCGACCGCCTCGATGCCGGGATCCGGGCGCTCCGATGAGGCTCGGCATCGTCGAGTCGGGCCACGAGCCGCGCGAGGCTGCGGTGCTCGAGCTCGTCCGCTCGGCCAGCGGCCGCGAGCCGGTCGACGTCCTGAAGACGCTCCACTATCGGCCGGAGATCTTCGGCCGACCGTTCTCCGACGCGCTCGACCTCGCGATGCGCGGTGAGTCGGACTGGTCGGCCGCGGAGCGCGAGCTGTTCGCGGCATACGTGTCGTCGCTCAACCAGTGCCCGTTCTGAACGGGCGCCCACGGCGCGGTCGCGTCGTACGTCTTCGGTGAGGAGCTCGTCCAGGCGGTCTACCGCGACTGGCGCACGGCCCCGGTGGACGAGAAGCTGCGCGCGACGCTCGGCTTCATCGAAAAGCTGACGCTTCGCCCCGACGAGCTCGATCGGGAGGATGCGGACGCGGTGCGCGCCACCGGCGTGCGCGACGAGGCGCTCGTCGACGCGATCCACGTTGCGGCGCTCTTCAACATGATCGTGCGGATGGCCGACTCCCTCGCGTTCGAGGTGCCGCCGTACGAGAGCTTCCTCGGCCGCGCGGAGGGGATGCTCGCCGAGGGCTACGCGCTCGACGTCCTACCGGACCCAGCTGATCCTGGAGTTGAGGAAGACACCGAGTGAGAGCGGGTTGCGTGTGAAGTCGTTGCCGCTGAGGTCTGCCTCGGCGCCGTAGAGCAGCTCGAGCCCGTAACCGGCGCGCGTCTTGTCGCCGCCTGCCGAGTCGGAGCGCGTGCCCGTGACGACGTTGCGCTTGATCTCGCACATCGAGCGGTCCCCGCAGTAGATGCCGACGCCCGTCGCGTCGCGGACGGTGTTGTGCTCGAGCGATCCCATCGACATCTCCGTCATCGCGATGCCGTACTGCGTCGTGCGCTCGACGTGGTTGTGCGTGAACATCGCCATCGACGCGTGCGTGACGATGCCGTCCTGACCGCCGACGACGGTGCAGCGGTCGACCATGCTGTGCCCTTGCACCATCCCGTACGAGATGTCGATGCCCTGTCCGTACTTCATGCCGAGCATGTCGATCGAGCAGTGGCTGATCGTCACGGCCGCAGCGCGCACGTGGATCGCGTCCTCGGTCGCGCGCGAGACCGTCACATGGTCGAGCACGACGTTGTCGAAGCCGTCGACGGTGATGCCGTTCACGCCGCCGATGACGCGCACGTGGCTGATCGTCACGTCGTCGTGGCGCACGACGATGCCGCCCATGACGATCGCGCCGGGGTCGCCGACGAGGTGCTGGCGCCGGTCGAGCACGAGCGGGCCCTGGTGCACGCCGGCGGTGAGGTGCACCGTCGGAGGCTGATGGAGGTACCAGAGGCCGGCTGCGGCGGCGAGCGGCACGGCGACGGCGGCCGCGAGCACGGAGCCGGCGCGCCCGAGCTCGCCGCCGTCCTCGGCGTACGAGAGCCGCCAGAGCGGAAGCAGTGCGTGGCCGAGGAGCTGCGCCGCCGCCCAGCCGAGCACGAAGAGCGGCACGGCGACCGTGAGCGGGGCGCGGATGCCGAGCGCGAGCACGACGGCCATCACGGCTCCGAGCTCGAGCAGCCCGAGCGGGAGCGCCGCCCAGCCGGGCTGGTACGGCAGCACGGGGTGATAGCCGAAGTCGAAGGCGAGGCCGACGGCGATCATCGTTCCGGCGAGCGCGAGCGGCCACCACTCGTGCAGCGCGGCACCGAGCACGCATGCGATCGCGAGTGGGGCGAGCAGTGCCGCGAAGCGCGACTCGAGGCGGCCTCTCAGCGTGTACGACATCTGCTCACGAATCCGTGGGCCGCGTAGCGCGCGCCCATCAACGTGTCGGCCGCCGGGTAGGCCCACTGGCTCGCGACGCCTGCGATCGCGAGCGTGCGCGACGAATCGGTGAGCCCGGGAACGGTCGAGTCGGGCGCGAGCGCGATCCAGCGGTCGGCCGTCGCGAGCTCGTGCTCCTCCACGAGCCGGCGCAGCAGCGGGTCGTGCTCGTAGCCGCGCGTGAACCCGGTTGCGCAGACGACCTGGTCGGCGCCGTTGACCCGGGCCTCGACCGAGAAGCGGCCGCTCTCGAGCGGCGCGTCCCACTCGCGGCCGGGCGGATACGACGGCGCGAGCAGCTCGCGCAGCGTGGCCGCCCGATGATCCGCGGAAGCGCGATGAAACGACGAGAGCCCGCGACGGCTGAGGTACGGCCGGGGCACGTTCAGCGGTCGCCGCTGCGGCTCGCGACGGCGAACGGAGATCACGCGCGCGCCGGCCGCGAGCGCGTTGCGCCATTCGGTCGCGGCCGCAAGGCCGGCGCCGACGACGCAGACGCTCTCCGCGTACTCGTGCGGCGCGTACGAGTGCACAGCGCGCGGATCGCCGCATAGCTCCTCCGGCATGGCCAAACCGGCATGTCCCGTGGCCAGGAGGACATGGTCGAAGCGCCGCGCCGGGACCAGGTCCGAACCAGGTCCCAGCTGTGGGACGCCGGGCATCGAGTCGCCCTCGATCGCGCTCGGCGACTCACGTGCGGCAAACGGCGCACTCCCGAGGGGCGTGTCTCCTCGGCCCGCAACCCCCAGATCTGGGACCTGGTTCGAACCAGGTCCCAGATGTGAGGGGTGAAGCGCGAACGCCCCGTCCACTGCGGACACCCTCGCGATGCGCTGCGGGACGACGCGCTCGCTCCAGCCGCTCGACATGCGCAGCTCCTCGACGTGCGCGAGGAAGTCCTCGACGGTCGGGTGATAGCGGTCGCAGACGCTGCGCACGAGCGGCACGAGCGAGCGGCGCGCACGCGCATCGCGCACCGCCAGTCCCGGAAACGACGTCGGCAGACAATGGCCGTCGCTCTCCGAGCGCATGTGCGTCTGCCGGATCGCTGCGGCGCGCCTCCGCCACGCGGCCGCCGGATCCGTCTCCGGCGCGAACACCGTGACGTCCTCCACCCCCGCCCGGCGCAGCGTCAGATACGCGACGAAGCCGGCGAGACCACCGCCGACGATCGCAACCCTGCTCATTTCGAGCTTGGCGGCATTACTTCACCGAGCCGGCGAGCAGCCCCTGCACGAAGTAGCGCTGGAACGCGAAGAACACAGCCAGCGGGACGACGAGGGAGATGAACGACGCCGGCGCGATCACGTCGATGCTCGTTCCGAACTCGCGCAGCTGACCGAAGATCCACACGGTGATCGGCTGGACGTTCTGCCCGAAGGTCAGCGCGACGATCAGGTCGTTCCACGTCCAGAGGAACTGGAAGATCGCGAGCGACGCGATCGCCGGCAGTCCGAGGGGCAGCATCAGCTTCAAGAAGATCCAGATCTCCGACGCGCCGTCGATGCGCGCCGACTCGAGGATGTCCTTCGGGATCCCGACGAAGAAGTTCCGCAGCAGGAACACCGCGAACGGCAGCCCGAACGCGACGTGGAACAGGATGATGCTGATCGTCGTGTCGAAGATCCCGAGCTTGTCGTAGATCGAGAACATCGGGATCAACGCCATCTGCAGCGGCACGACGAGCAGGCCGATCACGCCGATGAACACCCAGTCGCGGCCGGGGAAGTCGAGCCACGCGAGCGCGTATCCCGCCATCGCGCCGATGACGATCACGAGCAGCGTGTTGCCGACCGCGATGATCGCGGTTGTCTTGAGCGCCGAGATCAGCCCGTTGTCGTGCAGCAGCGTGC
>JAOPYX010000234.1 GCA_025964535.1 Actinomycetes bacterium
CCCGACCCGACAGACGGACAGAGGGCTTCGGCCGGCCGACGATCTCGATGTCCTTCCACGCGAATGCGCGTGCGACGCCGAAGCCGAGCGCCTTGCCGACGGCCTCCTTGCCGGCGAAGCGTCCCGCATAGCTCTCGGCCGGGTTCGGCCGCGAGTCGCAGTAGGCCTGCTCGTCCGGTGTGAAGCAGCGATTGCGGAAGCTCTCGTAGCGCGCGAGCGAGCGCCGGATCCGCGCGATCTCGATCAAGTCGGTGCCGACGTGGATCACAGATGCTCCTCGAGCCACTCCGGCAGATGGCCGATCGAGGAGACGATGCCATCCGGCTGGGTGCGAGCGCGCTCGACGGCGTCCGGCCGGAACTTCCCCGTACGCACGAGCACGGTCTTCATGCCGATGCCCTGAGCGCCGATGATGTCGCTCTCGAGGTCGTCGCCGACCATCCACGTCATGTGCGGATCGGCGTCGAGTGCCTCACACGCCGCCGCGAAATACGAGGAGCTGGGCTTGCCGAGGACGACGGCCTCGACGCCCGCCGCATACTCGAGCCCCACGACGTACGCACCGGCGTCGAACTGCGGCCCGTGCTTCGTCTGCCACCAGCGGTTGCGGTGGAAGCAATAGAGATCGGCGCCGAGCTCGAGCTCTGCGAAGGCACGGGCGAGATTCATGTACGAGAACACGAGATTCGTCTCGGGCGTTTCGTCCGCGCCCCCGAGCAGCACGGCGTCCGCGCCGTCGCCGACCAGCTCGATCCCGTCGAGGTCGCCGACGATGGCGTGCATCGTCAGTGCGAGGACGCGCTTGCCGGCGAGCGCCTTCACCGCGGCCCCTGCGACCGTCTGCACGTCCTCGGGATCGACCTCGATACCCTGTCCCTCGAGCTCGGCGACGATCTGCGCACGGGAGCGGGTCGTCGTGTTCGTGACGAACCGAAGCCGGTGCCCGTTCTCACGGAGCCGCCGCACCGCGTCGGCGGCGCCGGGGATGGGATCGCCGGAGACGTGCAGGACCCCGTCGACGTCGAGGAGAATCGCCGCCATGGACAGCTCCGAGTCTATTCGCGTGACACGCACGGTCGCTGTCGCTCCGGGCGAGATCCGTCTCCGCACGTCCCGCTCGAGCGGTCCCGGCGGCCAGCACGCACAGAAATCGGAGACACGGGTCGAGGCGATCTTCGACGTCGAGGCATCGTCCGCGCTCTCGCCCGCCCAGAAGAAGCGCGTGCTCGCGAAGGCCGGGCCCGTGCTCCGCGCGGTCGCCCAGGACGAGCGCAGCCAGCTTCGCAACAAGGAGCTCGCCGTCGAGCGGGTCGTCGAGGTACTGCGCGAGGCGCTGCGCGTTCCACGCCACCGCGTCGCGACGAAGCCGTCGAGGGCCGCGAAGCAGCGGCGGCTGGAACAGAAGAAGCGACGCGGCGAGACAAAGAAGCTGCGGCGCGCGCCGGGCGACTAGCGGAGCGCCCGCGCGAGCCGCGTCAGCTGGCCGACCGGATCCCGGCCGAGCGCCTGGAGCGCGACGTGGTCCGCCCCGGCTGAGACGTGCTCTTCGAATCGCTTGCGAACGGCGTCCTCGTCGCCCCAGGCGACGAGCGCGTCGACGAGCCTGTCGCTGCCGCCGTCTGCGACATCGCTCTCGTCGAAGCCGTTCCGGAGCCAGTTGTTGCGGTAGTTCGGCAGAGCGATGTAGGTGTCGAGGTGGCCACGTGCGATCGTGCGCGCCTGCTCCGGGTCGCGCTCGAGCACGAACGCCTGCTCCGGTGCGAGCCACGGTCCCGTGCCGAGGACCTCGCGCGCATAGCGCGTGTGCTCCGGCGTGACGAGGTAGGGATGGGCGCCCTGCGTGCGGTCGCGCGCGAGCTCGAGCATCTTCGGTCCGAGGGCTGCGAGGACCCGCGGCGCAGGCTCCGCCGGGGACGCCGCTGTGTAGCGCCCGGCGTCCATCGCGTCGAGGTACTCACGCATGCGCGTCAACGGCTTGCTGTAGTCCTGGCCCGTGAGCGCGACCGACGGCGCATGACTCACGCCAAGCCCGAGGACGAACCGCCCGGGATGCGCCTCCGCAAGTGTCGCGGCGCCGTTCGCAGCCGACGTGGGGCTCCGGAGCCAGATGTTCGCGATGCCCGTGGCCACGCTCACCCGCTCCGTCGCGTCGAGCAGCAGCGCCGCGTGTGAGAGCGCCTCCTTGTTGAACGGGCTCTCGCCGAACCAGATCGTCTCGTAGCCGGCAGCCTCGAGCTCACGCGCGGCCGCACGCTCCTCATCGGCGCCCAGGAGCCCGATGCTCCCGAGCCAGACACCGACGCGGCCGAGGCTCATTCGACGGTGACGGTCTTCGCCAGGTTGCGCGGCTGATCGACGTTCAGCTCGCGCAGGCGCGCGATGCGGTACGCGAGGAGCTGCAGCGGCACGACCGCGAGCGCGGCCTGGAGGAACGCCGGCGTGCGCGGCACGTAGATCACGTCGTCGGCGTGATGCTGGATGTCCTCGTTGCCGTCGGTCGCGATCGCGATCACATGCGCTCCGCGCGCGCGTGTCTCCTGGATGTTCGAGACGATCTTGTCGTACGTGTGGATGTTCGTCGCGACGACGACGACCGGCGTGCCCTCGTCGAGCATCGCGATCGGCCCGTGCTTCATCTCTCCCGCCGAATAGGCGTCGGTCGGGATGTAGGAGATCTCCTTCAGCTTCAGCGCGCCCTCGAGTGCGACGGGCAGGCCGATGTGACGGCCGAGATAGAGGAAGAACGGGCGGTCGTAGAAGCGCTGCGCAATCGAGTCGATCGGATGGTCGCCTTCGAGAAACTCGGTCATCTTGTCCGGGAGCTCGTGCAGGCGGTCGAGGATGAAGTCGATCTCCTCCTGCGGCAGCGTGCGGCGGATCTCCGCGAGCCGCAGGGCGAGCAGGCTGAGCAGCGCCACCTGCGCGGTGAAGGTCTTCGACGCAGCGACACCGATCTCGATGCCGCAGCGGGTGTAGAGCGTCGCGTCGACCTCACGCGTGATCTGCGTGCCCATCATGTTCGTGATCGCAAGCGTGCGCGCGCCGCGCTGGCGCGCGAGCCGCACGGCATTGACCGTGTCACGCGACTCGCCCGATTGAGAGATCCCGATCACCAGCGTGTCCTTCGACAGCACCGGGTTGCGGTAGATCCACTCGCTCGCGATGTCGGGCTCGACAGGAACGCGCGCCCACTCCTCGATGATGTACCTGCCGACGACGCCCGCGTGGTACGAGGTACCTGCCGCGACGATCACGATGCGCCGCAGGTTGCGCACTTCCATCTCGGTCAGGCCGAGCGCCTCGAGCATCAGCTGGTGGCCGCGGACGCGGTCGCCGATCGTCTCCCGCACCGCCTCCGGCTGCTCGTAGATCTCCTTCAGCATGAAGGTCTCATAGCCGCCCTTCTCCGCCTCCTCGTCGTCCCAGTCGAGCTCCTGCACCGCGGGATGCTCGCCTTCGACGCCGTCCTTGAGGAATCGCACGGAGGCCGGAGTGATCTCGACGACCTCGCCGTCGTCCGGGAACACTGCGCGGCGGGTTTCGCTGAGGAAGGCTGCGACGTTCGACGCGAGGAAGTTCTCACCGTCGCCGAGCCCGACGACGAGCGGCGTCTCGCAGCGAACGCCGACGAGCAAGTCGGGATGGTCGTGATGGATCACAACGATGGTGAAGTGACCCTCGAGGAGCGGGTAGACGCGCGTGACTGCCGCAGCGAGATCGCCGTCGTACTCGCGCTCGATGAGATGCACGACGACTTCTGCGTCGGTCTCCGACCGGAACGTGTGGCCTTCGTCACGCAGCTGCGACGTGAGCTCGCGGTAGTTCTCCACGATGCCGTTGAGGACGATCGCGATCTTCCCCGCGTCGCAGCCGTTGAGCGGGTGCGCGTTCTCCTCCGTTACCCCGCCGTGGGTCGCCCAACGGGTATGGCCGAGGCCGTGCCGCGCGACGGAGCCGTTCGGAGCTGCGACGTCGACGAGATTCTGGAGGTTCCCGACGGCCCGGACGTACTCGAGGCCGGCGTCCTCCCGGAGCGCGATCCCGGCCGAGTCGTAGCCACGGTACTCGAGGCGCCGCAGCCCCTGGAGCAGCAACGGCTTCGCTTCCCTCGACCCGACGTATCCGATGATCCCGCACATGGTGGCACCACCCTTTTCCCCGCAAAACGGCCTAAAACGTTCCCCGAAATGCAATGAGCCCGGCTACCGGACCCAACCACGTCCTCGCAGTTTCGGTCAGCCGAGCTCTTGCTTCACGAGCGAGGCGATCCTACCACAGAGGGCCTCGGCCTCAGCCTCCGTTTCGGCCTCCGCCAGCACCCGGACGAGGGGCTCGGTGCCCGATGGCCGGACGAGCACACGGCCGCCTCCCTCGAGCTCCACGTTGACCTCGGCCACCCGCTCGAGGAGCGTTTGCGGTAGGGGCCCGCGGCCATTGCGCGGCAGATTTCGCTTGATCTGCGGGTAGCGGTCCATCACGCCGGCGGCCTCCGAGAGCGTGCGGCCGCGAACGGCGGCGCAGAGAAGTAGCGCCGATGCGAGCCCGTCGCCGGTGACATGGTCGCGCAAGCAGATGACGTGGCCCGACTGCTCGCCGCCGAGAATGCCGTTCTCGCGGTGCAGCGCCTCGAGCACGTAGCGGTCACCGACGTCGGTGGTGATCACGCGTATGCCTCGCTCCTCCATCAGCCGGTGGAAGCCGAGGTTCGTCATCGTCGTCACCGCGACGACGTCGACACCCATGTGCAGCGCGAGGATCGCCACGATCTGGTCGCCGTCGAGCGTTTGTCCTCGCTCGTCCACTGCGAGCATCCGGTCTCCGTCGCCGTCGAACGCGACGCCGAGATCGAACCCTCCGCCGACGACGAGCTCCTGCAGCGCGCCGAGGTCGGTCGCACCGCACCCGACGTTGATGTTCGAGCCGTTCGGATCGTTGCCGATCGCATGCACCTGCGCGCCGAGCCGCTCGAACGCGCCGGGTGCGAGCCCTGCGTAGGCGCCGTTCGCACAGTCGACTGCGATTCGCAGCCCGGTGAGGTCGGAGCCGAAGCGGTCGAGCACATGGTGGAGGTAGCTGTCAGCCGCGATGTCGACGCGGTCGATCTCGCCGCCGCCGGGCGCGGGCGCGTCGAGCAGTGCCTCGATCTCCTCCTCGGCGGCATCGGTGAGCTTGCGTCCGGTCCGATCGAAGAACTTGACACCGTTGTACTCGGGCGGGTTGTGCGAGGCGGAGATCACGACGCCGAGATCGAGCCGCAGCAGGGCGACGGCGGGAGTCGGCACGATGCCTGCAAGCACCGCGGCTCCGCCGGCCGAGACGACGCCGCGGGCGAACGCCTCCTCGAGCTCCTCACCCGAGCCGCGCGTGTCGCGCCCGACGAAGACGCGGCCGCCTCCCGACCAGAGCGCGGACGCCTTGCCGAGCTTCTCGACGAGCTCCACCGTCAGGAACTCGCCAACGATGCCCCTGACCCCGTCCGTGCCGAAGTACTGCCTGGCCACGGGCGGGGACCCTACCGGCGTCTCTGTCGGCTGGTGCGCGATAAGGATCCCTCTCGTTTGCGGGCACGATCGAAGACTCGGACTCGAAGTGCCCGCGATTCTTTCCGGATGACGGCCGGGAAAACTAGCGCTTGGAGAACTGCGGGGCCTTGCGGGCCTTGTGCAGCCCAGCCTTCTTGCGCTCGACCTGGCGGGCGTCACGCGTGAGGTAGCCCTCGCGCTTGAGCGGGACACGCAGCTCCGGGTTCGCCTCGACGAGCGCACGGGCGATTCCGTGGCGCACCGCCCCTGCCTGGCCCGTGAGGCCGCCGCCGTGGACTCGCACACGGAGGTCGTACTGGCCCTCGAGGCCGGCCGTCTTGAGCGGCGAGACGGCGATCGACTGCCAGACCGTGCGCGGGAAGTATTCCTCGATCGTCCGGCCGTTGACCCACGTCGTGCCGTCGCCGGGACGAAGGATGACGCGCGCGACCGAGGTCTTGCGCTTGCCGGTGCCACGGTATTGGGCGATCTGACTCAACTCACTGCTCCAGGTTCAAAGGTTGCGGGTTCTGCGGGCCGTGCGGATGCTCGGGCCCAGCGTAGACCTTCAGCTTGGTCAGCTGCTGCCGCGCGAGACGGTTCCTGGGGAGCATCCCCTTCACGGCGGTGCGGATGACCTCGGTCGGGCGCCGGTCGAGCTGCTC
This sequence comes from Actinomycetes bacterium, assembly GCA_025964535.1. GTDB lineage: Bacteria > Actinomycetota > Thermoleophilia > Gaiellales > Gaiellaceae > Palsa-739. The sequence continues at coordinate 6,188 of JAOPYX010000234.1, forward strand.
GCGCAGCGTGCGGCTCTTGAGCCCGCCCGGATAGCCGGAGTGGCGGTAATAGCGCTTCTGGTCGAGCTTGTTGCCGGTGACGACGATCTTCTCGGCGTTCACGACGACCACGAAATCGCCCGTATCCACGTGCGGCGTGTACTGCGGCTTGCGCTTGCCGCGCAGCGTGT
>JAOPYX010000238.1 GCA_025964535.1 Actinomycetes bacterium
TCGCGGGCGACGGTCGTGAACATCGCGTCCTCGAGCCCGCACGCGGTGATCCAGTCGGTGAACGGCGCGGGATCGAGGTCGACGTTCAGCGCGTAGCCGTGCGTCGTCACCCAGCGCGACACGTGCACGCCAATCGACGCGAGCTTGCGCGGCGGCCGCGTCAGCCAGATGCCGGTCAGCTCGTCGATCCGCTCCGCCTCGAGCCCGAACGGCTCGACGGTGCGGATCAGCGCTTCCTCGAGGTTGCGCACGTAGAGCTTCACGTCGCGCCCGTGCCGCTTCAGGTCGAGGATCGGGTAACAGACGAGCTGCCCGGGCCCGTGGAAGGTGGACTTGCCGCCGCGGTTCGTCTCCACGACGTCTACCTCGGTGTCGGCCGGGATGTGCAGCTCGGCGCTCTCGTCCGTGCGCCGGCCGAGCGTCACCACCGGGGGATGCTCGAGGAAGAGCACCGTGTCCGGGATCGCGCCTTGCGAGACGGCACCGGCAAGCGAGCGCTGGAGCTCCCACGCCTCCCCGTAGGGGACTTGGCCGAGCTGCATCAGATACCCACCGCGAGCCATCCCGTCAGGCTAGCGCCGCGGATGCTTCTGGTGCCGACGTCGCGGAGCGGAACTTGTTCCGCGCAGCAATGAGACGTCGCACCGGCAGCAGATCAGAAGGGGGCCCAGGGGGGAAACTGGTTTCCCCCGTGAAGCGAGCGGAGCGACGCGTTTAGCCGCCGTCGCCCTCCCAGGCTTCGAGCCGCGCGCGGAGGTCGCGAAGGAAGCGGCCGGCGTAGGCGCCGTCGACGAGGCGGTGGTCGTACGTGAGGGTGATGTTCATCAGCGGCCGGATGGCGATCACGTCGTTGCCGAGCTCGTCTTGGATCACCCAGGGGCGCTTCACGAGCGCATAGGTGCCGAGGATGCCCGATTGCGGCTGGCTGATCACGGGAGTGCCGTGGAAGGTGCCGTAGCCGCCCGGGTTGGTGATCGTGAAGGTTCCGCCCTGCACGTCGTCGGGCATCAGCTTCTTGTCGCGTGCCTTGGCGGCGATCTCCGAGATGCCCTTGGCGATGCCGAGCAGGTTCATCGTCTCGACGTTCTTCAGCACCGGCACGATCAGGCCCTTTCCGTCCTGCAGCTCGACGGCGATGCCGAGGTTGACGTAGCTGCGCGTGACGATCGAGTCGCCGCGCAGCTCGCCGTTCACGTACGGGTAGTCCTTCAGCGTCTGCACCGTCGCGCGTGCGATGAACGAGAGATAGGTCGGGTTGACGCCGTACGAGGCTTGGTACTCCTTCTTCAGCTGCTCGCGGGCGGCGACGACGCGCGACATGTCGACCTCGATCGCGCTCGTCACGTGTGCGGCCGTGTCGAGGGAGCGGCGCATGTGCTCGGCGATACCGCGACGCATCGCCGTCACCGGCTCCACGCTCTCCCCCGGCTGGGCCGCTACGGGCGCGACCTGAGCGGCGGCCGGCTTCGCCGGAGCCGGCGCTGCGGCCGGAGCCTGTGGCGCGACCGGAGCCTGCGGCGCGGCAGGAGCTGCCTGCGCGCCGGACTCGATGAAATCGAGGATGTCCTTCTTCGTCACGCGGCCACCGCGACCGGTGCCGTGCACCTGGCCGGGATCGACGCCGTGCTCGGACGCGATGCGGGCAACGACCGGCGAGACGAATGCTTTGCCGTTGTCGGACGGCTGCTCGATCTGCGGCACCGGCGCCGGCTGCTGGTTGCTGGGGGCGACGTCCCCGACACCTTCGCTCGCGGCGGCCATCGACGCATCGGCGGCGGCCTGCGTCGCAGGCTCCGGCAACGATTCGGGCGCTGCGGCCTCGGGCGCCGCGGCCTCGGGCTGCGCGCCTCCCGCTGCTCCCCCGATCTGGGCAAGCTTCGTCCCCACCTCGACCGTCTCGCCCTCCTGGACGAGGATCTGCGTCACGACGCCCGACGCTGGGCTCGGAACCTCGGTGTCGACCTTGTCGGTCGAGATCTCCAGCAGGACTTCGTCGGCCTCGACCGTCTCGCCTTCCTGCTTCAGCCACCGCGTCACCGTGCCTTCCGAGACGGACACGCCCATCTGCGGCATTACGACGTCGGTTGCGGTCTCCGTGGCCATTGGCTCCTCTTCTTCCTAATACTCCGCGAGCTCGCGGAGCCCCTTCACGACGTCTTCGACCTGCGGGATGAAAGCCTTCTCGAGTGGCGGTGCGAACGGTACCGGCGTGTCGGGTGCCGCCACCCGCCTGACGGGGGCGTCGAGGTCCTCGAACGCCTCCTCGGCGATCGTCGCAGCGATCTCGCCGCCGAAGCCGCCGGTGCGGTTGTCCTCGTGCAGCACGAGCACCTTCGAGGTCTTGCGCACCGACTCCAGGACGGCCTCCTTGTCCCACGGCATCACCGTGCGCAAGTCGACGATCTCGACCGAAACGCCGTCCTTCTCGAGCTGCTGTGCCGCCTCGTCGGCGGTGTAGACCATCGCGCCCCACGTGATCACCGAGATGTCGCTGCCGTCGCGGTGCGTGCGCGCCTTTCCGATCGGCACCGTGTAGCGCTCCTCGGGCACCTCGGCCTTGATGCGGCGATACAGGTGCTTGTGCTCGAAGAAGAGCACCGGATTCGGATCCTCGATCGCGCTGATCAGCAAGCCCTTCGCGTCCGCCGGCGTCGCCGGGCACACGCACTTCAGCCCGGGAATGTGCGCGAACGACGATTCCGGGTTCTGCGAGTGGAAGGGGCCGCCCGAGAAGCCGCCGCCCGAAGGCAGACGGACGACGATCGGCACCGGCGTGCCGACGCGCCAGCGCTGCTTGGCGGCGATCGTGACCAGATGGTCCCACGCGCACGAGACGAAATCGGCGAACTGCATCTCGCAGACGGGGCGCATGCCCATCATCGCCGCGCCCGTCGCGCCGCCGACGATCGCCGTCTCGGCGAGCGGCGCGTCGATGACGCGCCACGGCCCGAACTCCTCCTGGAAGCCGAGCGACACCTTGAACGCGCCGCCGTAGACGCCGACGTCCTCGCCGATCAGGAACACGCGCTTGTCGCGGCGCATCTCCGTGCGGAGCCCGTCGGAGATCGCCTGGAGATAGGTCATCTCGGCCATCTCGCCTCTACTTGTGGTGTGGCGTGTCGAGGTCTTCGGGCGTCGCGTAGACGCCCTCCAGCAGGCTCGCGGGATCCGGCTGCGGCGATGCCTCCGCGCGCGTCAGCGCGTCGTTCAGCAGCTTCTTCACGCCGGTGGAGATCTCGTCCTCTTCTTCCTCGGTCATGTCGGCGTGCTCGCGCAGCCAGCTGCGGTAGCGCTCGAGCGGATCGGATTCGGCCCACTTCTCGAACATCACCTTCGGGACGTAGAACGCGTCGTCGTGCACTGCGTGACCCTCCATGCGGAGCGTCAGGCATTCGAGCAGCGTCGGGCCGCCGCCCTCGCGCGCCTTCTCGATCGCGCGCTTCGCCTCGCGATAGACGGCGAGCACGTCGGTGCCGTCGACGACGACGCCTTCGAATCCGTACGCCTGTGCGCGATCGGCGACGTGCTCTGTCGCGAACTCGAGATGCGACGGCGTCGAGTACGCCCACTGGTTGTTGTCGCAGACGAAGATCATCGGCAGCTTCCGTGTGCCGGCAAAGGTCATCGACTCGTGTGCATCGCCGCGCGCAGAGGAGCCCTCGCCGAACCAGCCCAGCGCGACGCGCCGCTCCTCGCGGATACGGAAGGCGAGCGCCGCCCCGGTCGCGACCGGGAGCATCGCAGGCAGGTGGCTGACCATCGCGATCAGGCCGAGCTGCGAGTCCGCCATGTGCACGTTGCCGTCGCGGCCGTGCGTCGGGCCGTCTTGACGGCCCATGTACTGCGCGAA
>JAOPYX010000294.1 GCA_025964535.1 Actinomycetes bacterium
TGCCTCGCATCCGTACGCGCCGCGCTCCCACGGGCATGGTTCAGGCCGCCGAGCGGCCGCCGCTCGCTGAGCTCAACGACGACGGCCTCACCTGGATCCACCTCGAGGCTCCGACCCACGAGGAAGCACAGCAACTCGCAGACCGCTTCGGCTGGCACCCGCTCGACGTCGAGGACGTGCTCTCGCGGCGCCAGAGGCCGAAGGTCGACGTCTACACAGAGGACGACACCGGCGGGTACCTCTTCGCCGTCCTCCACTTCCCCGTCTACGACGCGAACGTCGGCCGGCTGAACGCAGGCGAGCTCGACGTCTTCGTCGGGCCCGACTATCTCGTCACTCTCCCGGCCGTCGAGCTCAAGCCGGTCACACGCCTCTTCGAGCGCTGCCGCGACAACGAAGAGCTCAGGCACCAGCTCTTCTCACGCGGCTCGGGCCGCCTGCTCTACGAAGTGCTCGACGACCTCTACGACTACTGCTTCCCGATCCTCGACAAGATCAACTTGAAGCTCAGCCAGATCGACGAGGAGATCGACGAGTTGGGCCCGCGCGCCAAGGATCGGGTGCGCGACATCCACAAGGTGAAGCAGGAGATCATCTCGTACCGCAAGATCGTGCGGCCGCAGCGGCCGACGTTGCGCCTGCTCGAGCGCGGCGTCGAACGTTTCCTGCCCGAGGAGCTGGAGCTCTACTTCGACGACATCGTCGATGCGAGCGAGCGCATCTGGGATCTGCTCGACAACTTCAAGGAAGTCGTCGAGGCGCTCGAGGATACGAACGAGTCGCTGATCTCGCACCAGCAGAACGACATCCTGTACCTGCTCACGATCTTCACCGTCGTGATGCTGCCGCTCACGTTCATCACCGGGTTCTTCGGCATGAACGTCGACTTCCCAGGCTTCGGGACGACGACAGGCTTTCTGGTCACCATTGCAGCAATGCTCGTGACGATCGTCGGGATGCTCGGCTTCTTCCGCTGGAAGCGCTGGCTGTAGTGCTCTCCCGCTAGGCTCGCGCGGTGGAACGGCTGTGGGCGCCCTGGCGGCTCGAGTACGTCGAGAACGCGGACAAGCAGGAGGGCTGCGTGTTCTGCAGAGCGGCCGCCTCGGACGACGACGAAGGGCAACTCGTCGTGCATCGCGGCGAGCGAGCGTTCGTGCTCCTGAACAAGTTCCCCTACTCGTCGGGCCACATGCTCGTCGCGCCCTACCGCCACGGCTTGAACTTCGGCGACCTCGACGAGAGCGAGATCCTCGAGATCCACCGGCTCGGCGCGCAGGGCCTCGAGGCGCTCAACGCCACGTACGCACCCGACGGCCACAACCTGGGCTGGAACATCGGCCGCATCGCCGGCGCGGGCATTCCGGATCACGGACACCTCCACGTCGTGCCGCGGTGGGCAGGTGACACGAACTTCATGCCGGTGCTCGCCGACGTCAAGGTGATACCCGAGCACCTGACGGCGACCCGAGCCCGGCTCGCGGACGCCTGGCCGCGCTAGGACGTGCCGGGGCTCATCCTTCGCACGCTCGGCGAGCTCGTCGCATTCGTCATCGTCGCCTTCGCGATCGGGTGCCTCGTCGTCGCCTTCCTCGAGCGGCTCGCGCGATCGCCGCGCGAGAGGACGCCGAGCCTGCGAGACGCCGCGGTTCGGATCCTTGCCGGGCTCGGCGTCGCCGGCTACATCGCGGGCGCACTCGCGCTCGCCGGCGCGTTGCGCTGGTGGGTACTCGTCGTCGTGGGCGTCGCAGCCGTCGTGGCCGCCGGAGGTGATCTGCGGGCGCACGTCGCAGCGCTGCGCCGGCCCCGAAGCGATCGCCTCGCACTTGCCGGAGTCGCTGTCGCCGCCGTCATGGCCGGCGGCCAGTTCCTCGCCGCGCTCGCACCACCGGAGGCATATGACGAGCTCGCCTACCACCTGCCGGCCGCTCGTGCGATCGCTTCTGGGGATGCCGTGCACCAGCTGCTGCACGCGCACGATCTCTATAGCAACCTGCCCTCGCTCGGAGAGTGCCTCTACGCGGCGGCGCTCGTGCTCGACGGCACCGCGCTCGCCCACGCGCTCCATCTCGCAGTGTTCCTCGCCTTCGTGGCGCTCGCGGCGGCGATCGTTCGCGAGCGTCTCGGCGGGCGGGCAGGAGCGGTGGCCGCGATCGCGCTGCTTGCGTATCCGCACCTCACGTACAACGCGACGACGAGCTACGTCGACGCCGCGACGACGGCATTCGAGCTCGGCGCGCTGCTGCTCGCGTTGCGCTGGATCGAGCGGGACGACGCCCGCGACCTCACCGCCGCCGCGCTGCTCCTCGGACTCGCGCTGAGCGTGAAGTACACACCGCTGTTCACGGCGCTGATCGTCGGGATCGCCGTGGCCGTGACGGTTGTGCGCCGCCGCGCGACGCGGCTCGGCTTGATCTCGCTCGGCATCACGATCGTGACGTGTGTGTTCTGGTACGGCAAGAACCTCATCCGGTTCGGGAACCCGACCTGGCCCTTCTACTTCGGCCATCACACGCTCGATGAGCACACCTACACCGACTTCGTGAACGGCGTGCACGTGTTCGGGCCGCGCACGGTGCACGCGTTCCTGGAGGTGCCATGGCGGCTCGCGTCGGACGCATCCGTGATTCCGTTCCTTGCGCTCTCGATCGTCGTGCTCGCATTGCTCGTCCGGCAGGCGCGTGCGATCGCGGCCTATGGGCTCCTGTACGTGACCTATTGGTTCTGGATCGCGACGCACCAGGTGCGGTTTCTGCTCACCGCCGTCGCAGCCGCGATCCTCGCCGTCACAATCGCGCTCGCGGCCGGCAGGCGCTCCTTGCGCGTCGGCTTCGCCGTTGCGGCGCTCGTCGCGGTTGCGCTCGTCCAGACCCACCTGCATTCATTCTCGATCGCCGGTGCGCGCGCAGCACTGGCGGCGCAGTTCGGCTCGCCGAAGGCCCAATACGCGCTCGGGCTGGAGTCGCGCAGGACGTTCCTGCGGCGGTACGTCGGCTGCGAGGCGGACGCCGTTGCGTATCTCGATGCGCGTCGCGACCTCTCCCCCGTCCTCGTCCGCCAAACCGCGCTCGAGCCGTGGTTCGCCCGCACGACGCGTTTCGGGAAGCTGCCGCTGGGCGCAACGACCGCCGACCGCGCTGCCCGTGCGCTGCGCGCGGGAGCGTTTCGCGCGGCATTCGTGCGCGACAGCGAGCCGGGAACGTTCGCGACCGGCGCCGCCGCGAGCAGGGTCGTCGATCGGCGGCTCCGCCCGGTCTGGCGGGCCGGCGATTGCACGATCTTCCGCATCGCTGCAGCGGGTTAGCTACGCCGCAGGCGGCCGAGGCTCGAGCGCCTGGTCGAGCGCGAGCCGCTTGAGGTGGAGCCGGATGGCGCTGATCTCCGCGGCGAGAAGTCCCGCCTGCGCCGGGTCGACGTCCTTCGCCTCCAACGCCGCAAGCGAGAGCTTCAGTGCCTCGAGGTCGGCGACCAGGCTGTCGGGGATCGGTCCGGTGAGCTCGCTCATGCACGCTCCCTCCCCAACTCCGTGAACTTCCTAACGGCTCGCGACTCATCTCTTCAGACATCGCTCATAAACGGGCTGTGCCAATCACACACGTCAATGATGCGCCGTGAGCTTCTGGAACCTGATCTGGATCTACTTCATCATCAGCTCGCTCCAGCCGGTGATCCAGAGACAGATGCTTGCGGCGTCGCGTCGACGGACGCTCGCGCTGATCTCCCGGACGCGCGACGTCACGGTGATCACGCTCATCCACCGGCAGGAGACGATCGCCTTCCTCGGCATCCCCCTCGTGCGTCACATCGACATCGACGACGCGCAGAGCGTGCTGCGCGCGATCCGCGAGACGCCACCGGGCCGCGGGATCGAGATCATCCTGCACACGCCGGGCGGGCTCGTCCTCGCGGCGAGTCAGATCGCACAGGCCCTTGCAGATCACGACGGCCGGACCACGGCGGTCGTCCCGCACTATGCGATGAGCGGCGGGACGCTGATCGCGCTCGCGGCCGACGAGATCGTGCTCGACCGCCACTGCGCGCTGGGCCCCGTCGATCCGCAGCTCGGCCAGTATCCGGCGGCGTCCCTCGTCGAGGTGTCGAGGCTCCCCGGCGACCACGACGACCAGACGCTCATCCTCGCCGACGTCGGTCGGAAGGCGCTGCGGCAGGTCGAGGTCGTCGTCACAGGCCTGCTCGAGCGCCACATGGAGACCCCGCGTGCGGAAGAGCTCGCACGTGTCCTGTCGACCGGCGTCTGGACGCACGATCATCCGCTGATGGCAGCCGACCTCGAAAAGCTCGGACTACCCGTGCGCATCGGCGTCCCCGAGGAGGAGCGCCGCCTGATGGAGCTCTATCCACAGCCGCGCGGCCGTGACGAGGCGGTCGAGTACGCGGCGTGGCGCCGGTTCCCGGTGCCCGTGCGTCGCGACGTGTCGTCGCCGCGGTCCCGCCGCTGAAGCGGCAGCTCACGAAGTGAGCCCGGAACCCTCGAGACCACCCATTCGTCTGATTGGTCACCGGCATCCGAACACCAACGCCTCATTCGGATGGCGTAGCCGCTTAGACGCCTCGCCCTTGCCGTCTGAGCCCGCGCACACCGGCTCGGACGCCACGAAATGCTGCATCTAGTCCGAATACCACGCCGAGCGACACAGCGAGGGCTAGCGCAACGAAGACCCCCAGCACAGCACCTTCTTGGTCGCCTTGAACGCCACCGAATACGGCGTCCGCCACCACCCCGGCAACACCAAGCCCGCCTACGACGACCATTACGAGCACGCACATAATCCTGCCGGCCAGGGTCATCCCCAGCTCGGTCTTGAGCACCTGCCAGATGTCCGCCGGGCCGTCGGCAGTGACTGGGAGGTTCACCGGGACGGTGTCGTCCGCAGGCCAGCCGTCCCGCGGTGGAAAAGGCAAACGGCGACTCACTGCGACAGCCGGTTAGGTCGGCTTTCGTCGCGTTGATCGCGAGCGATAGACGTTCCATGCCTTGCGCAGGGCGTAGAGGGCGAGCAGCTTGCGCAGGCCGAGCAATCGCCAAAGCCAGATCATCCGAACGAGATTCTACGCCGGACAGATGGCGATACGTCGCATCGCGCTATTGGTCTACGCCTCCGGCACGTCCGAGGCGGCGACCGGATCGTTCGGAGCATTCGCGCTCATTGCCTGCGCGAAGCGCCACGGAGCGTCTGCGTGGACTCAGCCGTTTCGCGATACGACGCACCACCCGACGCCGTCCGCAACCGTGATGATCACAACATCCGACGGCAACGACGCCTCCGCCTTCTTGTACTCGTCGGCGACTCTCGCACGCGAGGGCGAGCAGCATTACGTGGCGGACATGGTCGACATGATTTGCTCCCGGGCCCAAGCGAAGATTCGGCAGACCTGCATCCTCAACATCCGCGGCGAGACGCAGACACGCCTCCGATATACGGTCGCGAACGTTTTCGTCGAATTTCCCTCGAGGGAGCCCCCAGCGGGCATCCGCGGAATCGTTGCGAGCTGCCTTCACGGCTGAAAACCCGACCCGGGTCACAGCCGACCAGCCGTCCAGCAGGACCGCCGCCGTTCGGAGCGGTTGAGGTGGTTGGCGCGAATGAGGCTCAGAAACGCCGAAACCCGCTCTAGCAGGCGGGTCGCGGCTTGTTCACTGAGAGCGGACGATGGGGCTCGAACCCACGACCCTCAGCTTGGGAAGCTGATGCTCTACCAACTGAGCTACGTCCGCCTACCCAGCCGATTCTAGCCGGGCGCAAGAGAACCGCCGTTGCGGTATCTCAGATCTCCGTGGCAGACCTTCGGGGGGACAATCGGCGGAACGCCCTGTGGGGACGGGGCGGCCGTATCCGGGTTCGCTGACGCCCAGCCGAGGGCGGCCCATGTGGGCCGCCCTCGGAGTTGTGACCTTTGCGTGCGACAGCCTCGCCGCACCCGCGATAATCATGGGTCGACGGACATCGGACCAAAGAGAGGCTCAGCATGGCCCAGAACGATCTGCACGACATTGCGAGGGCGCTCGTCGCCGACGGGAAAGGAATCCTCGCGGCCGACGAGAGCGACGGCACGATCAAGAAGCGGTTCGACACGATCGGCATCGAGTCGATCGAGGACAATCGTCGCGCGTACCGCGACATGCTCTTCACCACGCCCGGCGCGGAGGAGTACATCAGCGGCGTGATCCTCTTCGACGAGACGATCCGTCAGAGCGCGCTCGACGGGACGCCGTTCCCGAAGCTGCTCGAGTCGAAGGGCATCATTCCGGGGATCAAGGTCGACCAGGGCGCGAGGCCGCTGGCGCTCGCCGACGGCGAGACGATCACCGAAGGTCTCGACGGGCTGCGCGGCCGCCTCGAGGAGTACTACGCGCTCGGCGCTCGCTTCGCGAAGTGGCGTGCGACGTACTCGATCACCGACGAGCTGCCGAGCCAGTACTGCATCTGGACGAACGCACACGCCCTTGCCCGGTATGCCGCGCTCTGCCAGGAAGCCGGAATCGTTCCGATCGTCGAGCCGGAGATCCTCCAGGACGGCACGCACACGATCGAGCGGAGCTACCACGTCGCATGCAAGGTGCTCGAAGCGCTCTACACGGAGCTCTTCGACCAGCGCGTCGACGTCGAGGGCACGCTCCTCAAGCCGAACATGGTGCTGTCGGGTTACGACGCATCGAACCGTGCGGGCGTCGACGAGGTTGCCGAGTGGACGCTCAAATGCTTCTACAAGCATGTGCCCGCTGCTGTGCCGGGGATCGTGTTCCTCTCGGGCGGCCAGTCCGACGAGGACTCGACCGCTCACCTGAACGCGATGAACGCGAAAGGCCCGCACCCGTGGGAGATCTCGTTCTCGTACGGCCGCGCGTTGCAGACGCCGGCGCTGAACGCCTGGGCCGGCAAGCCCGACCAAGTCGAGGCCGGCCAGCGTGCGTTCTACCACCGCGCGAAGCTGAACAGCGCCGCCCGCAGCGGCCTGTACGCGCCGGAGATGGAGCGCGAGACCGCGAGCGTCTAAGCGAGCAAGGGGAGCGCCGCAAGGCGCTCCCTTTCCGCTCTACCTGTACTCGAAGCCCGTGAGGGCGGAGAGCTTCTCGATCGACTGCTGCGCGCTGATGCGGCGCACCGTGCCCGACCGGGAGCGCATGACGATCGAATCGGTCACCGCTCCGCCCGGGGCGTACTGCACGCCGCTCAGCAGAGGCCCGGTCGTCACGCCGGTCGCGGCGACGAACACGTCTTCGCCGCGCACGAGATCGTTCGTGAACAGGACGCGCGAAGGATCGAGCCCCTGCGCGGCGAGCTGCTCTCGCTCCTCGTCGTTGCGCGGCCACAGCCGGCCCTGGATCCCCCCGCCGACGCACTTCAGCGCAGCGGCCGAGATGACACCCTCGGGCGTGCCGCCGATCCCGTACA
>JAOPYX010000312.1 GCA_025964535.1 Actinomycetes bacterium
TCGAAGCCGAGGGGGGTCTGGAACCTCAGCCGCGCCGATGCGCAGGCGATCCGGTGGCCTGAGTTGCGTCCCGTGCTCGAGACGGTGCAGGCGCGCGTACCGGCGCGGGCCCGGCTCGGCGTCGACCTCGCACCCCTCGACTGGGAGTACCCATGGTGGGGGCCGCGGCTCGAGCGGCGGCTCGCCTGGCTCCCGGAGCAATCGTCCGCCGGCCTCGATTGGGTGCTGCTCGGCTCGCGCGTCTCCGCCCGTCCACCCGGGCACTGGTGTGCGCAGCGGTTCCCATCGGTTCATTGGACGCTGCTGCACCGCTGTTAGCCTCCGCGGAATGGACGTCGCTGCGCGCACCGTCACGCTCGACCTCGCGGAGACGTTCGTCATCTCACGCGGAGCCCGTGACACCGAGGACGTCATCGAGGTCACGCTCACCTGCAGCGGCGTTCGCGGGTTCGGCGAAGCGGCACCGATCGAACGCTACGACGAGTCCCACGACTCCGCGCTCGCGTACATCGAGGAGCACGCGGAGCTGATCGGCGACGACCCGTTCGCCATCGAGGCGATCATGGCGCGCCTACCCGCGCGCGAATATGCCGCCCGAGCGGCGATCGACGCTGCGCTGCACGACCTCCAGGGCAAGCTCGTCGGGCGCCCCGTCTACGAGCTGCTCGGGCTGCCGCGCTTCGGGCCGCCGACCTCGTGGACGATCTGGCTCGGCGACCCCGATGACATGGCGCGGCGCGCCGAGAAGGTGCGCGGCCGCTTCAAGCGGCTGAAGCTGAAGCTCGGAGGCCGCGACGGCCTCGACGCCGCGCGCGTCAGCGCGGTGCACAGCGTCGCCCGCGTGCCGCTGCAGGTCGATGTGAACGAGGCGTGGAGCCTCGACGAGGCGCTCGAGCTCCTGCCACAGCTTGCAGCGCTCGGGGTCGAGTACTGCGAGCAGCCGCTTCCCGCCGGCGATCCCGGCGGCGCGCAGCTGAAGGCGGGCTCACCGCTCCCGATCTACGTCGACGAGGACTGTCACACGCTCGTCGACGTCGCCGCATGCGTCGTGCGGGCGCACGGGATCAACGTCAAGCTTGCGAAGTCGGGCGGCATCCGCGAGGCGGTGCGCATGGTTCACGCGGCGCGCGCGCTCGGGCTCGGGTGCATGCTCGGCTGCATGGTCGAGTCGGGCCTCGGCATCGCCGCCGGCGCGCACATCGCGAGCCTGTTCGACCACGTCGACCTCGACGGGAACCTCCTCATCGCGCACGACCCGTGGCCCGGCGTCGAGTTCCTCGACGGGGTGCAGGTGCCGGCCGAGCTGCCCGGCCTCGGCGTCGCGCGCGCCGAGCCGTGACGCGGTACCTCATCCTCGCGGAAGGCTTCTCCGCCGATCCGCACTACGGCAAGACGATGCGCGGCGTGTTGCGCTACCGCCGTGAAGACGTCGTCGCGATCCTCGACTCGGAGCGCGCTCCGGGCGACACCGAGGACGGCGTGCCCGTCGTCAGGACACTCGAAGAGGCACTTCCCTTCGAGCCGGACACCGCGCTCGTCGGCGTCGCCACGCAGGGCGGCCGGTTCCCGCCTGCGTGGCGAGACCTCCTGCGTAGCTGCGTCGAGCACGGCCTCGACGTCGAGAACGGGCTGCACGAGTTCATCTCCGAGGATCCGGAGCTGCGCGACCTGGCGGCGCGGCACGGGGTGGAGCTTCGCGACCTGCGGCGCCCGCCGGCAGGCGTCTCGACCGCGACCGGCGCGAACCTCGACGTCCAGGCGACGATCGTCCTCGCCGTCGGCTCCGACTGCGCGATCGGGAAGATGACGATGGCGCTCGAGCTCGACCTCGAGGCGCGCCGCCGCGGCATCAGCTCGGTGTTCGTTCCGACCGGGCAGACCGGAATCGCGATCGCAGGCTGGGGGATCTCCGTCGACGCGGTCGTCGCCGACTTCATCGCCGGCGCCGCCGAGCGGCTCGTGATCGAGGGCGCGGCGCGGGGCGGCGAGCTGCTCTGGGTCGAAGGGCAGGGCGCGATCCTCCATCCCGTGTACTCCGGCGTCACGCTCGGCCTCTACCACGGCAGCGTGCCGCACCTCCTGCTGCTCTGCCACGAGGCAGGGCGGGCGGAGATGGAAGGCGTCGGTGGGGGGCCTCATCCCATCCCCCGGCTGAGGGAGCTGGTCGAGCTCCACGAGCGACTGGCTCTTCCGGCCCGGCCCGCCCGCGTCGCGGCGGTCGCCTTGAACACCCGGAATCTCGACGAGGTCGCGGCCAGAGCCGCGATCTCGGCTGCCGAGGACGAGACCGGGCTGCCGGCTGACGACCCGGTTCGCTTCGGCGCGGGGAAGCTCCTGGCCGCCTTTTCCGTCTAGAAGGGTGAAAGGGGTAGGACCCCCGGCCGGGAAAGATGGGCCGGTCGGCCTGTTGTGGCCGTCCGGGGTTGCCGATCTACTGAAGACGTAACCGGGTCAGACAAGAAGGGGCATAACGTGAAGAAGCTTGCTGCAGCCGCGGTACTGGGCTGCGCGCTCATGGCGACTGGAATCGCCGGCGCATCGACAGGACGATCGGGGTCGGGCGCCGCCCGCGCGGCCGCCGCTCCGCCGATCGTCTGGGGAGTCGCCGACGATGGCGGCAAGTACGCGGACGACGGCGGTGCCTGGTTCAACTCCCAGCTGAAGGGCGCCAACCTCGGCGAGGAGCGGTGGACGCTCCAGTACACCGGTTCCCCGACGACGATCGCGGAGAAGGCGTTCATCGACCGGGCGGCCCCGGTGGCGAAGCGCGACGGCATCAAGGTCGAGCTCGCGCTCTACGGCTCGCCCGATGTGGGCAACACCGATCCGGAGGGTTTCTGCAGCTGGGCCGCGTACGTCGCCCTGTACGTCCAGCAGTGGAACATCCAGGACTTCATCATCTGGAACGAGCCGAACACCGGCCTGTACTGGAAGGGCGCCGGCTCCGACGCGACCGTGCCGGCAAAGTACGAGGCGCTGCTCGCGTCGTGCTACGACAAGATCAAGGTGGCGAACCCGAATGCCGTCGTGATCGGCTTCGGACTGTCGCCGCGGAAGGGGACACCGACGCAGACGGCGCCGATTCCGTTCATCAAGGCCGTGGGCGCGGCCTACGTCGCGTCGGGACGGGACAGGCCGATCATGGACATGATCTCCGTCCATCCCTACCCGAATCCGAACAACCCGACCGACGGTCCGGACGTCGGCTACGCGGACACGAACAACTACGGCATCCCGAACCTCGACCGCGTCAAGCAGGCCGTCTACGACGCATTCAACGGGACGAAGCAGAAGACGACGGTGAACGGCCTGCAGATCGTGCTCGACGAGGTGGGCTGGCAGACCGACACGACGAAGTACAGCCAGTACATCCACAACGACAACGTGAAGACGGTCGACGAGCCGACGCAGACGCAGTACCAGAAGACCGCCACCGAGAAGTACTTCGCGTGCGACCCGACGATCGCCACCGTCAACTGGTTCCTGCTCGTCGACGAGTCCACGCGCGACGGCAAGGACGCGAGCGGCAACACGGTTGGAGGCGGCTGGCAGTCCGGCCTGTTGACGGCCGGGGGCAAGGGCGTCTCGACGGCCAAGCCGGCCTACACGGCGCTCGCGTCCGACTGGTCGGCCGGCCGTTCCGCCTGCACCGGTCAGCAGATCAACTGGACGCCGAAGACATCAGGTGGCAGCGGCAGCGGGAGCGGGAGCGACGCCGGCGCGACGGGCAAGCCGACGTTCGATTTCTCGGCGCTCAACGGCCTTCTGAGTGCCAACGAGCTCTACACCCTCGACTTAGGCCTCGCGCTCAGCGTCCTCTCGCCGGACAACATGTACAGCCTGCCGGTTTTCCAGCACCTGTTGGCCCCGATCCTCAAGAAGATCGAGGACGCGCTGGGCCCGGTGCAGGGCGACGCCACCGTCGTCGGGCTTTTCGTCTGGGCCGCGCAGCCCATGAACAGCACGCGGCTGGCGAGCCTCGTCACGGCCAGACAACTGAACCGGTCCTCGGCGGGCAAGGCGGTCATCATCGGCCGGAGCTCGGCCAAGGTCACCACGGGTCACAAGATCAGCCTGAAGTTCAAGCTCGGCAAGAAGACGACCCTCGGCGCGGGCAACCTGTACTTCGTGCTCGGCATCCGCAGTGCCGCCGACGCGTCCAAGAGCGGGTACCTGGTCGCCCCGCTCGGGACGGTCAAGGCAACGGTCAAGGCGAAGAAGAAGAAGAAGTAAGGTCGCCGCCGTGCTCGTCGCGGCGATCTCGGATACGCATCTACCTCGGGGAGCCCGCCGGCTCCCCGAGGCGTGTCTGGCGCGGCTGCGCGAGGCCGACCTGATCCTCCACGCCGGCGACTTCTCGGCCGTCGCGGTGCTCGAGGAGCTGCGGGCGCTCGGCCCGCCCGTGCACGGCGTCTACGGGAACGCCGACGAGCCCGCGCTGCGGGAGCTCCTACCGAAGGAGCTCGTCGTCGAGGCCGGAGGCGCGCGGATCGGGCTCGTGCACATCCCCGGGCCGGCGGTGGGGCGGGAGGAGCGGCTCGTGCGGCGCTTTCCCGGCTGCGACGCGGTGCTCTACGGCCACACCCACCTGCCGCAGGTGGAGCGCCACGACGGCGTCTGGATCCTCAACCCGGGGTCGCCGACCGAGCGCCGGCGGGGGCCGTTCCACTCGATGCTGCTGCTCGAGGTCACTGCTGGAGCCATTTCGGCGGAGCTCGTTCGATTGACTTGACACGAACGGATGTTCGCCCTAGGATGACGAACACATGTTCGCAAAGCTCCTCATCGCACTCGTCCTCGCGGCCCTCGCCGTCGGGATGGTCGCCCGGGCCTCGCACGGCGCCGGGCCCGAGCGGACGTACGTGGTGAAGCCGACCGACACCCTCTGGTCGATCGCCGCCTCGAGCTACGCCGGCGACACCCGCGAGGGCGTCTGGAAGCTCGAGCAGCGGAACCACTTGCGCACGGCGACGCTCCGCCCAGGTCAAACGCTCGTGCTGCCGGGCTAACGAGCCTCGGGCACGTCGAGGCCCGAGACGTAGACCTTCTCGCCGCGGAAGAGCCGGCGCTCCTGGTCCCACGGGAACCAGATGACGACCTTCCACGCGAGGCGCTCGCCCGTCGGCTCGACGCCGAGCCACGGCGCGGCGTGGGTCGCGGAGACGTCGGCCTCCTCGCACACGCCCTGCGGCCCGATCACGATGTCGGTCAGGTCGAAGCGGATGTCGGGAAACGCCGTGAGGAGCTGCGTGTAGAAGCGCGCGGCGCCCTCGTG
>JAOPYX010000321.1 GCA_025964535.1 Actinomycetes bacterium
TGTCGCCGAGGTGGTCCTCCGCACCCTGGATGTCGGTGAGGATGACGTAGTCGTCGCCCTCCTTGACGAGGCCCATCGCGATGCCGGAGACCGGCGCCTTGATCGGGACGCCGGCGTCCATCAGCGAAAGCGTGGAGCCGCAGACGGAGCCCATCGACGACGAGCCGTTCGACTCGAGGGTCTCGGACACGATGCGAATCGTGTACGGGAAGTCCTCGGCCGGCGGGATCATCGCCTGGAGCGCGCGCTGTGCGAGATAGCCGTGACCGATGTCACGCCGCTTCGGGCCCCGCATGAAGCCCGTCTCCCCGACCGAGTACGGCGGGAAGTTGTAGTGGTGCATGTAGCGGCGGTCGGTCTCGAGCGACAGGTCGTCGATCCGCTGACCTTCCTTCGCGGTGCCGAGCGTGAGCGTCGAAAGCACCTGCGTCTGGCCGCGCGTGAACAGGCCGGAGCCGTGTGCGCGCGGGTTGACGCCGACCTCGACCTCGATGTGCCGGATCTCCTCGGTGCCGCGACCGTCGGGACGACGCTTGTCGATCGCGATCTTCTTGCGGACGAGGTCCTTGTAGATCGCCTCGGCTGCCTTCTTGACGTAGCTCTTCGTGAGGCTGTCCTTGACCGCCGGGCCTTCGCCCTCGACGGTGGCCGGGCCGGTCGGGAACGGCAGCTCGACGGTGTTGACGATCGAGTCGAACAGCAGGCTGCGCTTGGCAGACTTGAGCTCCTTCGAGTCCTGCTCGGCGTCGGTCAGTGCCCGCAGGCCGCTCTCGAACTGCTCGCGCACGGGACCCTCGACGGCGACGAGACGCTGCTTCTCGAGCAGCTGGTTGAGGCTCGCCCGCACCTGGATCTGGCGCTGGATGTCCTCTTCTCCGGAGTCCATCGAGATCTCACCGGCGAGCTGGACGAGCAGCTCGTCGACCACTGCGGCGGCCTCGCGGAGGCCGGCGCTCTGGATGCGCTCCCAGATCGTGTGACCGTGGGACGACTCGATCTCGGCGGTGAGGTCGTTGTCGAGCCACTTCGCCTTGCCGGCCTGGCTGCGCAGGTCCTCCTGCGCCTCGCAGATCCGCTTGATCTCGCCGTGGGCGATCTCGAGCGCCTCGAGGAGGATGTCCTCGGGCACCTCGTCGGCGCCGGCCTCGACCATCGTCAGGCCGTCCTTCGTGCCGACGACGATCAGGTCGAGCGACGTCTCCGACCAGTTCTGCTGGAGCGTCGGGTTGATCACGAACTCGCCGTCGAGGCGTCCGATGCGGACAGCGCCGACGGGGCCGAAGAAGGGCAGCGGCGAGAGCATGAGCGCAGCCGACGCGCCGTTGATGCACAGGATGTCGTGCGGGGTGACCATGTCCGCGGAGAGCACGGTGCAGATGACCTGCACCTCGTTGCGGAACCCCTTCGGCCAGAGCGGCCGGATCGGGCGGTCGATCATGCGGGCCGTGAGGGTCGCGCGATCGCTCGCCTTGCCCTCACGCTTGAAGAAGCCGCCGGGAATCTTGCCCGCGGCATACATGCGCTCCTCCACGTCGATCGTCAGCGGGAAGAAGTCGGCGCCCTCACGGGCCTCCGAGCGTCCCACTGCGGTGGCGAGCACCATCGTCTCGCCACTGCGGACGACGACAGCGCCGTCCGCCTGCTTCGCGAGCTTGCCAGTCTCGAAGGTGATCTCCTGGTTTCCAACCTGGACGGAGACCCGAGCCTGGCGCTCGGTCGCGATACTCATTCGATTGTCCTCCACTCTGCTTGTACGTGTGGAGGGCGGGAAGTTTGAGTCAGCGCCGCGCGGGAGCTCACTCAAACCTCCGCCCTCCTGGGCTTCTTACGGGGCTAGCGGCGTAGGCCGAGCTCCTTGATGAGGGAGCGATAGCCCTCGAGATTGTGCTTCTGGAGATAGTTCAGGAAGCGCCGACGCCGGCCGACGAGCTTCAGCAGCCCGCGGCGGGAGTAGTGGTCGTGGCGGTGGGTACGCAGGTGCTCCGTCAGCTCGTTGATCCGCGTCGTGAGCATCGCGATCTGCACCTCCGGCGAGCCGGTGTCGGCCTCGCCGCGGCCATGCTTCTTGATGATCTCCAGCTTTGCTTCCTTGGTGAGGGCCATTGGGCCTCCTCTGTCGTTGTCTCCCGGGTCCCCGCCCGCCGCGCCAAGGAAGTGCAGCGACGAGCCGAGACAGGGTCGGCGGATAGGGTAGCAATCCCGCATGGTTCCTGCGTTTGAGCTCGAGGAGATCGTTCGCGACGCGCGCGCCCGAACCGGCGTGCCGGGAGTGGCGGCGGGGCTATACGTGGCCGGACAGGTCGTCTCCGTTGCGGACGGCGTGCTCCAGCTCGGCGAGGACGAGCCCGTGCGGCCGGCGACGCCCTTTCGGATTGCGTCGATCTCGAAGCCGTTCACGGCGTCGCTCGCGCTGTCGTGCCTGCCGGCGGACGCGCAGCTGCGCGCCTGGCTCGGTCATACGGCCGGGTTGCGGCCGGAGGCCGCGGAGCCCTTGCCGGAGGAGGCCCAGGGTCTCTTCTCCTATTCGAACGCCGGCTACTGGGCGGCAGGCGAGGCGATCGCGCGCGCGTGCGGCACGACCTTCGACGCGGCGATGCGTGAGCGGATCATCGAGCCGCTCCGCCTCGGGGCGACGGGCTACGCCGAGCCCGAGGCGCCCGCCCGTGGCCATGTCCAGGACGGCGAGACCGGACACCGCGCAGTGAGCGTGGACGTCTATCCGGCGGCGCGTCTGGCCTCGGGCGGGCTCTGGTCGACCGTCGCCGACCTCCTCCGCTTCGCAACGCATCACCTCGGCGGCCGCGGGCCGCTTTCGGAGGAGATGCGCGCCACGATGCGCGAGCCTCAGTCCCGAGCGCTCGGCGCGGGGTACGGCCTCGGGTGGTGGGTGCGCGACGCGGGCGGATATCCGGCTCTCGACCACGAAGGCTCGGTCGCCGGCTACCAGTCCATCCTCTTGCTCGTACCGGAGGAGCGGCTCGCGCTGGCGGTGCTGACGAACAGCTGGCGCGGCAGCGGGCTCGTGCGGCGGGTGGTCGAGCAGCTCGGGCTCGCGGCCGGGCCGGCGGTATCGCGTCCTGGGGTCAGACCCCGGGACGAGGCCGGACGGGAGCTGGCCGAGCACGCCGTGGCCGGGCAGTACGCGCTCGACGACGCACACGCGACCGTCGAGGAGACGAGCGCGGATCTCTTCGTCCAGGAGAACGAGACCGATCCCGTGACCGGCGCGCCACTCCAGGGGCCTCGGTTACGCGCCCGGCCGATCGGCGGTGGGGTCTACGGCTATGCGGGAGGCGGGCTGATGAGCCACCGGCTCGACTTCCCACGCGCCGGGATCGGGCGCATCGGCTGGGTCGCGATGCCGCGGCTCGAGCAGTGAGCGTCTTCAGCGTTCGCGGGCGAGGCGGCGGCGGCGCCGTGCGGCGACGAGCACCGGCGGCTCGGCCGGCAGGCTGAGCGGAATCCAGCCGACGTAGCCGCACTCGGGACAGCCCGGGTTCTTCTGGACGGTGCCACCGGCGACCGGCTTCGAGTAGATGTCCCCGCACTCGAGACAGCAGACCGACTCGAGTGCCCGAAGTGGCGTCCGGGCATGGGCGGCTTCCATACGTGTAAAAGACACCGGCCGGACGCGAAACTTGCATTCGCCGCTGATGTGTCCGCAGGCTCAGCCAGGTCGGCTCGCGGCGCGCGTCCGCTCGACGTCGCTCGCAATCGCCGCGACGAGCGCGGCTTCGGACTCGAAGGCTGCTTCGTCGCGCAGGCGCTCCCAGAGCTCGACGACGAGCCGCTTTCCGTAGAGGTCGCCGTCGTAGTCGAGCAGAAAGGCCTCGATGCGCTGCTCCGTGCCGCCGTAATGCGGATTCGTTCCGATCGAGAGGGCGGCGCGATGGCCGAGAGCGGAGCCGGCATAGATGCCGTGCCTCGGCACGAGGAGCCCCGGCGGCACCGCCAGGTTGGCCGTCGGGAATCCGAGCGTGCCGCCGCGCTGATCGCCGAGCTCGACCATGCCCTCGATCTCGGCCGGCCGGCCGAGGAGCGCCGCCGCCTCTACGACCTCGCCGTCGGCGAGGAGGCTGCGGATGCGCGTCGACGAGCAATCGTCGACGAGCGGCACCCGGCGCACGGCGAAGCCGAGGCCTTCGAGCAAGTCGAGGTTCCCCTTGCGTCCCGCTCCGAACACGAAGTCCTCGCCTGCGGCGATCACCTCGGCGCCGGCGCCGCGGAAGACCGACGCGGCAAAGTCCTCCGCGCTCAGCTCGGCGAGCTGCTCGTCGAAGTGCAGGACGACGACGTCCTCGACCCCGAGCCCGGCGAGCAGCTCCAGCCGGCGCTCCAGGGTTCCGAGCATCGCGACGCTCTTGCCGAGCGTCATGCGCGGATGCGGGTCGAAGGTCAGCACGGTGTGGCGCAGGCCGGGCGCGCGTGCCGCGTCGATGACCGCGCGGTGGCCGCGGTGCACGCCGTCGAACGTGCCGATCGCAATCCCTCGCGTTGCAGGCTCGAGCTCCTCGATGTGGCGTACGACGTTCATGCCTGCGCCCTCGCCTGCTCGACGCGTGCGAGCACGTCGGCTTCCGGCATCAGCAAATCTGGTTCGAACGCGTCCGGAGCGACGGCGTCCGCCACGTCGAACGGCCCGACGGCCGTACGCCTCAGCGTCCGGCAATGCCCTCCGAGGGCATCTGCGATCGCCCGCACGTAGGTCCCTGAGCTGACTCGCATGTCGAGCGTCACCGTCTCACCGGTATACGCGACGACGTCGAGCTCATGCACGGTCGACCGGCGTAGCGGCATCTCCACCTCGACCCCACGCCGCGCCAGCGCATAGGCACGCTCGCCGCCGATCTTGACGGCGGAGGCGGCCGGGATCGGCAGCTCGATCTCACCGCGAAGCGTCGCGACGCGGCGTTCGAGCTCCGCTTGGTCCGGCGGCTCGAGCGTCTCCAAGACGTCTCCCTCGGGATCGCCGGTCGACGTGCGCGCACGCAGGTCGATCTCGGTGAGATAGCGCTTGTCGAGGCCGACGAGCTGCGGCGTCAGCTTCGTGGCGCGCCCGGAGAGGAGCAGCAGGAGACCGGTCGCGAACGGGTCGAGCGTGCCGGCATGCCCTGTGCGGGCGCGGGTCACCCGGCGGATCTGCGAGACGATCGCGAACGACGACGGGCCGGCGGGCTTGTCGACGAGCGCGACGCCCGCTGGGTCAAGCGCTCGCGGGGGCACGCTGCGACACGAATCCCTGGCGGATGAGCTCGGTGATCTCGTCGATCGACTTCTCACTCGAGAAGCCCGCCGCCTGTCGGTGGCCGCCGCCTCCGAAGAGGCGCGCGATTGCGGAGACGTCGAGCTCGTCGACGCTCGCACGCAGCGAGACCCGACGTAGAGGGCCGTCGTCGCGTGGCGGCTCGCGGATCAGCACTGCGACCTCCGCTCCTTCGACCGCGCGCAGGTAGTCGATGATCCCTTCCGAGTACGGCTCGACCGCTCCCACCTCGGCGAAATCGGTGCGCACGAGATGCGAGACGACGACGCGTCCGCCCTCGAGCACGCGCGCGCGGTCGAGGGCGCGCGCGAGCAGCTTCAGCTTCGCGAACTGAACGGACTCGTACACCTGCTGGAAGACAGCGTGGACATCGGCGCCCGCCTCGACCAGCTCCGCCGCGAGCCGCAGCGACTTCGGCGTCGTGTTCGTGTACTGGAAGCGGCCCGTGTCGGTGACGAGCGCGATGTACAACGGCTCCGCGATCTCCGGCGTGATCGCGACGCCGAGCTCCGCGAAGACGTCGCGCAGTACCTCGCCGGTCGACGAGGCGTCGGCCACGATGAGGTTGACGTCGCCGAAGCGCGAGTTGTCGTGGTGATGGTCGATGTCGATGACGAGCTTCGTGCGCTCGACCGGTGCGGGGTCGGGTCCGATCCGGTCGACCTTCGCGCAATCGACTGCGACGAGCACGCGGTCCGCGACGTCGGCAGGTAGCTCGCGCAAGACGCCGTCGAGCTGCATGAAGCGGTACTCGCTGGCCAAGGGAGCGCTGCCGGACAGGAACATCTGAACGTCCTTGCCAAGCTGGCGCAGCGCGAGGGTCGTCGCGAGCAATGAGCCGAGCGCGTCACCGTCAGGGTTCTCGTGTGTCACCACGAGGAACCGGTCGTGTGCGCGGAGCGTCTCCGCTACCGCTTGCAGGTCAGTCTTCTGTGCCATCACTGTCGGGGGCGAGCTCGTCGATCAGCTGTGTCATGCGGACGCCACGCTCGACCGAGAGATCGTACTCGAACGTCAATTCGGGGGTCCGCTTCATCCGGAGCTGCCGCGCGAGCTGCGCTTGCAGCAGGCCGTGCGCCGACGCGAGCCCTTCGAGTGTCGCGCGCCGCTTGCGGGCGTTGCCGAGCACGCTCACGTACACGGTCGCGACGCGCAGGTCGGCGCTCGTCACGACGCCGGTGATCGTCACGAGACCGATCCGCGGGTCCTTCAGGTCGGGCAGCGCCTCCGCCAGGACCTGCCTGACCGACTCGTTCACTCGCCGCATTCGCTCGCTCATAGGGGATATTCAAGCCGGTGCACGGGCTGGTGTTGATCGGGGTCGGTATCTGGTGCTTCCTGGTGGCCCTCGTGGGAGGGCTCCTCGGGCTCGTCCTTGGGAACATTCGGCTGCCCGTCCTCCTGCTCGTCGGGACGAATCCGGCTGCCGCCGCAGGGGCCAACATCGCGGTCTCGGGGCTCGCCGCAGCCACCGCGTCGATCACCCATATCCGCGCGAAGCGCGTGCACTGGCGGCTCGTCGCGTGGATGCTGCCGCCGTCCGTCCTCGGGGCGATCGGCGGTTCCTACGCATCCGGCCGGCTCCCGGCGCAAACGCTGCAGCTCGTCATCGGCAGCGCCCTGCTCGTCTTCGGCCTCGACCTCCTTCGCCCCCGCCGGGCTCCGCTGCCGCCTCCTCGCGAGACGCCCGACATCCCGGCCGCGGTGCTTGCCGGCGCCGCGATCGGGGCGATCGGCGGCCTGATCGGGCTCATCCTCAGCACGCTGCGGGTGCCCGCGCTCATTCGCTGGGTCGGAGAGGACCACCTGAAGGCGATCGGAACGAACCTCGTGGTCGGGGTCGCGGTCGGTGCGGCGGGACTCGTCGGGCATCTTCCGACCGGCGTCGACTGGACGCTGCTCGGCGTCGGCGCCGCGGCATCGATCCCCGGGGCTCTCATCGGCTCCCGGTTCACCGGCCGGCTCTCGGCGACGGCCTTGCTGCGAGCGATCGGCGTGATCCTCCTCGTGAGCGGGACGACGACGATCCTCCGCGCGATTCTCTAATCGTCTGGGTCGACGAGGAAGCGGTCGACGAGCGCCACCTCCCACTCCTGGCCGCGGAGCCAGCGCTCGGCCTCGTCGAGCAGCCGCTCGATCTCATGGTGCTCGCGGGCGACACACGCCACCGTGAGCCGCGCGCGCTGCCAGACCTCATGGTGGTCGACCTCGGCCACCGAGGCGCCGACGCGGTTCTGGAGGTGCGCCTTCGCGGAGCGCACGTAGTGCCGCTTCTCCTTCAGCGAGTGCGCCTCCGGGAAGTGGAGCTCGCAGGTCAGGACGCCGACGTATCCGCTGGCCATCGCCGTGATTCAATCCGACCGAGACACACGGCCGCGAGTACGGCGAAGAAGGGGCCCCGCGGGGGAAACATGGTTTCCCCCGCGAAGCCGGCGAAGCGAAGCGCTACTCGGCCTTGGCCGCGGCCGGAGCAGGCGTGAGCTCGTCGAGCGTCGTGCGCTCGATCTCGCGCGTCTCGAATGCCTCGAGCACGTCGCCTTCCTTCTCGTCGTTGAAGTTCTCGAGCAGGATGCCGCACTCGAATCCTTCAGCGACCTCGCGGGCGTCGTCCTTGAAGCGCTTGAGCTGGGAGATCGTCGTCGTGTAGATGACCGTGCCGTCGCGGATGACGCGAACCTGCGCACCGCGGCGCACGACGCCGTTCGTGACCATGCAGCCGGCAATCGTGCCGAGCCGCGAGACCTTGAACGTCGCACGCACTTCGGCTTCGCCGATCGTCTCCTCGGTCTTGATCGCGGTGAGCTTGCCGACGAGCGCCTGCTCGATCTCCTCCGTCAGCTTGTAGATGACGGTGTAGAGACGGATCTCGACGCCTTCCTTCTGCGCGATCTCGCGCGCCTCGGCGTTCGGCCGCACGTTGAAGCCGACGAGGAGCGCGTTCGACGCAGAGGCGAGCATGATGTCGTTCTGCGTGATCGCACCGACCCCCTGATGGATCACGTTGAGGCGCACCTCGGAGTGCTCGAACTTCGAGAGCTCCGACACGACCGCCTCGACCGAGCCGACGACGTCACCCTTGATGACGAGGTTGAGGTCGGCGACCTCACCGGCCTGCATCTGGTCGAACAGGTTCTCGAGCGAGACGCCGCCGCTGCGCTGGGTCGCGAGTTGCTCGCGGCGCAGACGCTCGGCACGACGCTGTGCGTGATCGCGCGCGGTCCGCTCATGGTCGACGACGCGGCCTAGCTCACCGGCGGGCGGTGGCTTGTCGAAGCCGAGGATCTCGATCGGATCGCCCGGGCCCGCTTGGTCGAGCTTCTCGCCCTTGTAGTTGTAGAGCGCGCGCACCTTGCCCCACGCGTCGCCGGCGACAATCGCGTCGCCGACCTTCAGCGTGCCGCGATGCACGAGCAACGTGGCGACGGGACCGCGGCCGATGTCGAGACGCGACTCGATGATCGGGCCGGACGCCTCGGTGTTCGGGTTCGCGCGCAGATCGAGCTCGAGGTCCGCGACGAGCAGGATCTTCTCCAGCAGCTCGTCGAGACCCTGCTGCGTCTTGGCGGAGACCTCGGCGAACTGCGTCGTGCCGCCCCAGTCCTCCGGCTGCAGGCCTTCCTGCGCCAGCTCCGCCTTCACACGGTCGAGGTTCGCGTCGGGCAGGTCGATCTTGTTGATGGCGACGACGATCGGCACATCCGCGGCGCGCGCGTGCGCGATCGACTCCTTCGTCTGCGGCATGACGCCGTCGTCGGCCGCGACGACGAGCACCGCGATGTCGGTGACCTTCGCGCCGCGGGCGCGCATGGCGGTGAACGCCTCATGGCCCGGCGTGTCGAGGAAGGTGACCTTGCGGCCGCC
>JAOPYX010000306.1 GCA_025964535.1 Actinomycetes bacterium
GCTCAGGCGCTGCGCCGTGCGGCCGGTTCAGCCTCGGACAGGCAAACCAGCCTGGACTGCGGCTGACCCGTCCACACGGCTTGGCCTGAGCCATCCCCAGACGCACCCCGCCGTGGCATCAACCATCCGACGGCATAGGATCGCCCCGTGAAGCTCGGCCTGAACCTCGGCTATGCACCGCCGGGCACGAACCCGGCCGACCTCGTGCCGGTGGCACAAGAGGCGGAGCGCCTGGGCTACGACTCCGTGTGGACGGCGGAGGCGTGGGGCACCGACGCAGTCACCGTCCTCTCGTGGATCGCGGCGCGCACGAGCACGATCAAGGTCGGCTCGGCGATCATGCAGATGCCGGGTCGCACGCCGGCGAACACAGCGATGACGGCGGCGACGCTCGACCTCATGTCGGGCGGGCGCTTCATCCTCGGCCTTGGCACGTCGGGACCGCAGGTCGTCGAGGGCTGGCACGGCCAGCCGTGGGGCAAGCCGCTCGGCAAGACACGCGAGTACGTCGAGATCGTTCGCACTGCGCTGCGCCGCGATGTCGTCGAGCACGAGGGCGAGCACTACCGGATCCCCTACGACGGCCCGGGCGCGACCGGGCTCGGCAAGCCGCTGAAGCTGATGCTGCGTCCCCTCCGCGCGGACATCCCGATCTACCTCGCGTCGATCGGCCCGAAGAACGTCGCGCTGGCCGCCGAGATCGCGGACGGCTGGCTGCCGATCTTCGTCGACCCGGAGCGCTTCGGCGACGCCTTCGGGCCGAGCCTCGCCGGCGCGCCGGAGGGCTTCGAGATCGCGCCAACCGTGCACGTGCTCGTCGGCGACGACGTCCAGGCGCTCCGCGACTCCCTCAAGCCGTACCTCGCGCTCTACGTCGGCGGGATGGGCGCAAAGGGCAAGAACTTCTACAACGCGCTCATGCAGCGGTATGGATGGGAGGCCGAGGCCGCGCGCATCCAGGCGCTCTATCTCGGCGGCAAGCAGCGTGAGGCAATCGCAGCGGTGCCCGACGAGCTCGTCGACGCGGTGGCCCTCATCGGCCCGAAAGAGCGCATCCGCGATCGGCTCGCGGCCTGGCGCGAGACCCCCGTCACGACGCTGATCGTCGCCTCGCCGCAACCCGAGGCGCTCCAGGTCCTCGCCGAGCTCCTTCTCTAGCTCCGCGATCCCTCGAACGAGGGAAATCTCGGCACGCCCCCCTTTTCGGGGGAGACGCGCCGGTCGAGCGGCCCCTAGGTTCTGCCAACTTCGCTGCGTACTGCGGCCGCTCTGGCGGTCACGCGGAAGTCGACTTGGAGAGAGCGAACATGCGGCACGGCGACAGCTTGACGCGCGCGACGAGGTCGAACGCCCTGTGGGGCCGGTTGGTGGTCGTCCTCGCGACCATGACGTGCGTACTCGTCGCCGTTTCGGGCGCCGCGGGCTCTTCCGCGCCCCCGGCCGGATCCGGGCTGCAGACGGCACTGGTCAAGGCCATGTCGTCGCACCTGCACGCGTACATCCCGGGAGCGCTGCTGAGCTCGGCGCAGCAGAACCCGAAGCAGTCGTTCGACGTCATCCTCCAAGGTTCGCGCAAGGAGAAAGCGGGCGACTTCCTGCGCAAGGCGTTCCAGGACTCGCAGCAGAACGGCCAGAGCGTCGACTCGAATCAGGTCAAGCGCCAGTTCGCGGCCATCGACGGTGCGCGCGCCTCGCTCTCGGGCTGGCAGATCCTCGCGCTCGGCATGAGCAGGAACGTGACGGCGATCGTGCCGAACGACACGGTGAAGCTGAGCGCAGTCGACCTCCCCGTCTCGAACAGCGAGAAGTGGGGCTGGTCGACGGGAGCGGCGGTCGACTGGACGGGGCAGGCACTCTCGCTGCACACGCCGACGATCGCGGTCGTCGATTCGGGCATCGACGCAACGCGCACCGCCGACTTCGGAAGCCGTGTCCTCGGCCAGGTCAGCCTCGCGAGCGTCCTGCCGAACTCGCCCGGCGACGGTTACGGACATGGCACGTTCGTGGCCGGCATCGCCGCAGGCGCGGCGGCCGGCAATGCGGGAGTCGCCCCGAGCGCGAACCTGCTCTCGGTCGACGTGATGGGCGACTCGGGCATGGCGACCGTCGCCGACGTCGTCGCCGCGTGCGACTGGATCCTGGCGAACAAGAGCCAGTACAACATCAAGGTCGCGAACTTCTCGCTGCACGCGTCGAGCCCGGCGAGCCTCTTCTTCGATCCGCTCGATCAGGCAGTGGAGAAACTGTGGCTGAACGGCGTCACCGTCGTCACCGCGGCAGGCAACTACGCGCTCGACGGACAACAGAGCGACGTTCCGTTCGCGCCCGCCAACGACCCGTTCGTGATCACGGTGGGCGCGGCGGACATCATGAACACCCTCAGCGCGGCAGACGACGTTGCGGCGCCGTGGTCGGCGTGGGGCTACACGGTCGATGGCTTCTCGAAGCCTGACCTCTCGGCGCCCGGCCGCTACATGGTCGGGCCTGTTCCCGATGCCGCGACGCTTGCCGCCGAGCGACCCGACCACGTCGTCGCCCCCGGCTACATGCAGCTCGGCGGTACGTCGTTCGCGGCACCCGCCGTCGCCGCTGCGGCGGCGCTGATCCTGACCCAGCATCCGGACTGGACGCCCGACCAGGTCAAGGGCGCCCTCATGGTCTCGGCGCGCGGCACACCCGCAGCGACGCCCGGCTCCCTCGGTGTCGGCGAGCTCAACGTGCCGCTTGCGCGGATGGTGCAGACGCCGCCGAACCCGAACGCGGGGCTCGCTCCGTACGTGGCCACGGATGCGAATGGCACCGCCGTCTTCGACAGCGCCGCCTGGCAGTCCGCGGCGCAGGCGAGCGCCGCCTGGAGCTCGGCAGCGTGGAGCTCGGCCGCGTGGAGCAGCGCAGCATGGAGCTCCGCGGCCTGGGGAAGCGCCGCATGGAGTAGCGCGGCCTGGGGCTCCGCCGCGTGGAGCTCGGCAGCGTGGGGATCCGCGGCCTGGAGCAGCGCCGCGTGGAGTAGCGCCGCCTGGGGCTCCGCGGCTTGGGGCTCGGCAGCCTGGAGCGACGCCGCCTGGAGCAGCGCGGCGTGGGCCGACACCATCCGCGGCGACGCGGCAGGCGACCCCGGTGTGACCCGTTCGCCGATCACGCCGGCCGAGATCGCTCAGGCGGAGGCGGATCTCGGGATCGTCGACGCGGGCTGCGATCCGACGCAGGGCGGCTGCACCGCGCCGCTGCTGCCCTAGTCAGCGGTCATCTTCAGGTCGCGCGGGCGCTGTCGAGCGCCTGACGCGACTCCGTCGCCAGCGCGCGCGCCTTGGCCGCGCGGACCGACGCCGTCAGACTCCCGATGTCGTACGCGCCGTAGTGGAGCCGGCCGTTGATGAAGAAGGTCGGGGTTCCGGAGTCTCCGCTTAGTTCGGAGCTGTCGACGTCGTCGGCGACGCGCGCGGCGTGCTCGTGCGTGCGTAACGCGTCGGCGAAACGATCGACGTCGAGGCCGAGCTCCCGCGCGTAGCCCTCGAGATCGGGCCGCCGCAACGCATCCTGGCGGTCGAGCAGCAGGTCGTGCATCTCCCAGAAGGCGCCCTGCTCCGCCGCTGCTTCGGAGGCCTCTGCGGCGAGCTGCGCGTGCGGGTGCACGTCGGTGAGCGGCAGGTGGCGCCAGACGTAGCGAACATCCCCGTAATCGGCCAGGAGCTCGCGGACGACGGGCTCCGCCTGCCCGCAGTACGGGCACTCGAAGTCGCCGTACTCGACCAGAGTGACGTGCGCGTCGGGCCGGCCGCGAATGTGATCGCGTTCCGGATCGACCTCGGCGGCGAGATCGACGATCGCCTCCGCCGGGCCGATCAGCAGGCGCGCGCGCATCGATGCCGGCAACACGGCGGTGGCACGGAAGACGAGCCACGAGAGCAGAGCTGCGCACGCGGCGGCGCTGAGCACGCCGAGCTTCGCCTCCTGCAGCTGCGCACCGTGGAACGCGAGGCTTGCGATCAGGAGCGAGACGGTGAACCCGATGCCGGCGATCGCGCCGCCGCCCGCGAGTGCCGCCCATCCGACCGGCAGGCGCAACCGTCCGCGGCTCAACATCGCTGCGACCCAGGACGTGCCGACGATCCCGACAGGCTTGCCGACGACGTACGCGACGAGGATCCCGAGCGTCACCGGCGACGAGAACGCACGCGTGAGGAAGCCGCCGCTGATCGGAATGCCCGTGTTCGCCAACGCGAACAGCGGGACGATCACATAGCTCGACCACGGGTGGTAGAGGTGCTGTAGCCGCTCGTTCGGCGAGATCGCGCTCTCCAGGCCGACCTGTGCCGATCGCGCGAGCTCGGGCGTCGGTTGCTCGCGAAACAACCGGAAGAGGTTGGTTGCGCGCTCGAGGTCGACGCGGGCTGCGGGATACGCGTAGGTGAGGAGCCCCATCACGAGGCCGACGATCACGGGATCGACGCCCGACTTGAAGACCGCAACCCACATCGCCGCTCCGAGCGCGGCGTACGGGAGCCCTCTCCGGATGCCGAGATAGCGGATGACGAGCACCGCAGCGAGGAAGCCTGCGCCGACCACGAGCGGCATGGCTGTGAGGGTCGTGGTGTACACCGTCGCGATCACGAGCAGGGCGACGACGTCGTCGACGACGACGACCGTGAGCATGAAGGCGCGCAGGCGACCGGAGAACCGCGGCCCCACGAGCGCGAGCATCCCAAGGGCAAACGCGGTGTCGGTCGACATCGCCGTTCCCCAGCCGTGAGCGGACGCGTGTCCCGCGTTGATTGCCAGGTAGATCCCAACCGGCACGAGCATCCCGCCGATCCCGGCGAGCAGCGGTAGCGCGAACCGGCGGCGCTCGCGCAGCTCGCCCAAGTCGAACTCCCGGCGCGCCTCGAGCCCGACGACGAAGAAGAAGAACGTCATCAGGCCGTCGTTGACCCAGTGCTGGAGGTCCTGCGAAACGCCCGAATGGCCCACGCGGATCGAAAAGGTCGTCGACCAGACATCGGCGTATGACGCCGCGTCGACGTTAGCCCACACGAGCGCCAGAATTGCCGCAGCGAGAAGGCCGACCGCACTGCCCGTCTCGGTGCCGAGGAACTCGCGCAACGGCGTACCGACGTTGCGCGACCAGGCGGTGCGGCCTTCCATCAGGTGATTGTTACTACGTGCGTCAGCTCGCGGTTGAAGCGAGCGAGCGCCGGCGCTCGAAGCGCTCGACCCTGGTGCCGGTCGCGGTCGCCCGCTCGACACCTGTGTACGCCGGGTGGCAGCGTCCGCAGACGTCTACCGTCATGTCGCCCGCCGTCGATCGCAGCTCGAACGTGGTGCCGCACGACGCGCACACGACAGTCGTGGCGTGCAGCTCCGGCTGGATTGTCTTCTGCATCTCGGGCCCTCCTCGTATCTACTTGACTACACAAGTAAACGAGGGCTGGTGCCGAGGTATTCCTCAGCCGGTGTGCGCGGGTGAGCTCGCGGCCGTCATCTGAGGTACGTCAGCCGCCGGCGGCTCGTGCAGCAGGGTGCGCAGGTAGACCCGGGGGTCGCTGTAGCCGGCCGCGTCTGCGAGCTCGCTGAGCCGCTTCGAGGCCGTCGCCCAGAGCCCGACCGGGTCGGCCTTCGTGTTTCCGAGCAGCGCGGTCAGATCCTTGTCGCCGATCGTCGGGGCTACGTGTCGCAGCTCAGCGATCCGCCCGGTCGCATACGTCTTTCCCTGCGCCTGCACCTTCGACTTGGCCGCCGCGTCGTCGAGCCCCTTCGCCTTCAGCGCCTCGATATCGCTCTTGCGCTGCTCGGTCGGAGTCACGTACGCGCCGGCGGTGCGCGCGCCGGCTGCCGGAAGCGCGCCCTTGGCGGCGGCGCCCTTCTCGATCCAGTCGAGCACGTGCGAGAAGCCGGCCTGCTGAGCCTGCGCGGCGAGGGCAGGCATCAGAGCCCCCGAGACCGTCCGCCAACGCTCGGCCTGGGCGACCTTCGCATCGACCGTCACCTTCGAGGTGTCGATGCCCGCCGCCTTGAGCAGGTCGAGACGCTTCTGCGCGAACTGGTCGGAGGTGAGCTTCGTGCCTGTCGCCTTGGCCGCCGCTGAAACCGGGTCCATTCCCTGGTCATCGGCGGCAGGCCTGCTCGATTCAGGGCACTCGGGCCTCGCGTGGCGCTCGGCCCGAGTCAGTCCGGTCGGACTACCCCGACAAGCCGTCCATCGCTGGTCGTGACGAGCGCCGTCCTGTGCTGCTGTCGCGCCACCCGCTCGAGCGCATCGGAGAGGGCGACGTTGGGCCTCATCGTCCTCGGGCCATCGCTCATCGCCTCCTCGACGCTCTCGTCGTCGCTCGAAGAGAGCGCGCTCCGACCGAGGCGGCCGAGCACGATCCGTTGCTCGTTCACGACGATGCATTCCTGCCAGCCGGCGGCACGTACTCGTTCACGGACGAGTCGCAGGTCGTCAGTGAGCGAACACGTCGGCACGTCCCGA
>JAOPYX010000355.1 GCA_025964535.1 Actinomycetes bacterium
GTCGACCCGGACCGGCTCGGTGTGATCGGCGGCTCCTACGGCGGCTACATGACGTCCTGGATCATCGGCCATACCAACCGCTTCTAGGCGGCTATCTCGGAGCGGGCAGTGAACAGCCTCGTGAGCATGTTCGGGTCGAGCGATCTCTTCTGGGTGTTCGAGCGCCAGTTCGGCGGACCGCTCTGGGAGAACGTCGACGCCTATCTCGAACGCTCCCCGGCGACGTACGCGAAGGAGATCGAGACACCCGTGCTCGTGCTCCACTCGGAGCAGGACCTGCGCTGCAACATCGAGCAAGGCGAGCACCTCTTCAATCTGCTGCGCCTGATGCGCAAGGACGTGGAGATCCTCCGTTTCCCCGCCGAGAGCCACGAGCTCACGCGTGCGGGATCGCCGATCCATCGCGTGCAGCGGTTCGAAGCAGTACTCGAGTGGTTCGGGCGCCATCTCTAACGCTGCGGAGCAGCCGTCGCGAAGCGGAACTTGTTCCGCGCAGCAGTGACCCCGCCTCGCGGGCAGCAGATCAGAAGGGGGCCCACGGGGGAAACTGGTTTCCCCCGTGAAGCGAGCGAAGCGATGCGTTTACCAGTCGTTCCAGTGCACCATCGAGTCGAGCGGCTTGCGCTTGCCCGGCTTGAAGTCCGTGCCGAGCGAGTACGCGACGGGAATCAGCGCGACTTGCGTGACCTCGTCGTAGGGGATGCCGAGGATCTCGGCAACCTCACGCTCGTGCATCAGGTGGAAGGTCGTCCACACAGTGCCGAGCCCGCGCGCGCGTGCGGCGAGCATGAAGCTCCACGCAGCCGGGATGATCGAGCCGTACATCGACGACACGAGCGCGTTCGGCTTTTCCTCGTAGCGTCCCTGCACGCAGGGGATGACGTGCACGGGCACCTCGTGGATGTGCTCGGCGAGGTGCACCACCGCGTCCCCGATGCGCTTGCCCTGGCCCTCGCGCGCCCCGCCGCGCTCGAGATACGGGTAGCACACCTTTCGCCAGATCTCGCCGATCGCCGCGCGCTTGTCAGCGTCGGTGACGACGACGAAGTGCCAGTTCTGCGAGTAGCTCGCAGTCGGCGCCTGCTGCGCCAGATGGAGGCACTCCTCCAACACCTCGCGCTCGACCGGCTTCGAGAGGTCGAGGCGCTTCCGGACCGCGCGCGTCGTCGAGAGCAACTCGTCCGGAGTCAAGTCGAGCTTCATGTCGCGATAATCGCACGCCGAGCGAAGCTACGCTGTGAACAAGGCCCCGTAGCTCAGTGGATAGAGCGGCAGACTTCGAATCTGCGCGCGGTGGTTCGACTCCACCCGGGGCCATAGCGCTTCGCTGCGCTCGCTTCACGGGGGAAACCAGTTTCCCCCGTGGGCCCCCTTCTGCTCCGCTGACGGTGAACGTCGTCACTGCTGCGCCGAACACGTTCGGCTCCGCGACGGACTATGCGGTTATGCGGTTACGGGCGCGCCGTACTTCTTCTTCAAGTACGCGAGGTAGGGCTTGGCGTCGATGGTCGTGCCTACGGCCCGGCGCAGGACTTCTTGCGGCGGGTACTTGCGGCCGTGGGCGTGCACGTTGACCTCGAGCCACGTGCGCAGCGCGGTGAACTCGCCGCGCTCGATCTGCTCCTCGAGGTCGGGCACGTCCTCGAGCACCTTCTCCCAGATCTGGACGGACATCACGGTGCCGAGCAGGTACGTCGCGAAGTACCCGATGTGGCCGGCACCCCAGTGCATGTCCTGCAACACGCCGCGCGCGTCGTCGGGCACCTCGACGCCGAGGTACTCGTGCATCTTCTCGGCCCAGCGCTGCGGCAGGTCGCGGAGCTCGAGCCGGCCGTTGAAGATGTCCTGCTCGAGCTCGAAGCGAAGGATGACGTGCATGCCGTACGTCACCTCGTCCGCCTCAATGCGGATGAGCGACGGCTGCGCCTTGTTGATGCCGGCGTAGAAGCGCTCCAGCTCGACGCCGCCGAGCGCCTCCGGGAACAGCTCTTGCACGCGCGGATAAAAGAAGCGCCAGAACGGCAGGCTCCTGCCGACGAGGTTCTCCCACAGGCGGCTTTGCGACTCGTGGAGCCCGTACGAAGCGGCTGACGCGATCGGCAGGTGCGCGAACTCACGCGGGAACTGATGCTGGTAGAGGCCGTGCCCGTACTCGTGCATCGTCGAGAAGATCGACTTCAACGCGTCCGGGTAGTAGTGCGTCGTGATTCGAATGTCGTCGATACCGGCGCACGACGCGAACGGATGCTCGGTCGGATCGATGCGCCATGTGTCGGGACGGTGGCCGAAGAGCTCGACGATCTCGTGGTCGAGCGTAATCTGCCGGTCGACCGGAAAGTCGCCGGTGAGAAACGAGTCGTCGATCTCGCGATCGCGGAGCTGGGCGATCAGTGGGACGAGCTCGTCGCGGATCTCCGCGAAGATGCGCGTCACCTCCGCCGAGCGCATCTCGGGCTCGAAGTCGTCGAGCAGGATGTCGTACGGCTCGTCGCGCGGCTCGAAGCAGTCGATGTACCGCCTCCGGAGCTCGAAGTTGCGCTCGAGCACCGGCAGGAAGAGCTCGAAGTTCGAGGTCGCCTTCGCCTCGAGCCAGAGCGGCACCGACTCGGCGGCCGCGCGCGCCATCTCCTCGCTGAGCTCGGACGGCACCCGCACAGCCTTCTCGTAGTCGCGCCTGGCGACCCGGATCGTGGCCGCGTCGGTCGAATCGGGATCGAGCGAAGCCTCCAGCGGCGCGAGCTCGTCGAGCAGCCGCCCGATCTCCGGATCGATCAACCGCTCATGCCCGAGCCGCTCGACGAGCGCGAGGTGATCGGCGCGGTGTGCGCCTCCGCCCACGGGCATCGTCGTCCGCTGGTCCCAGTCGAGCAGCCACGAGAGCATGTCGAGCGAGTGGATGTCCGCGAGCCGCGACGTGAGCTGCTGGAGAGCGTCAGCCATGGCCGGGAGCGTATCCACAGGATCGGCGCCGGAGCGACTCACCCCGGCACGATCCTGCGCAGAGAAGGTGGCGAACGGGACTCGAACCCGCGACCACCGGGACCACAACCCGGGGCTCTACCAACTGAGCTACCGCCACCGCGAAGCCGCCACAGGGTAGCGCAGCACGACGGCGCGGTTATGGCGCAGTCGCCCTCGCGTCGAGCGTGCGCCGCGCATGCCGGCCCTCGGCGAACTCCTCGATCATCTTCTCGTTGAACGCCGGGATGTCGTCCGGGCTGCGGCTCGTCACGATGCCGTCCGTGACGACGACCTCCTGGTCGACCCAGTCGCCGCCTGCGTTGCGGATGTCCGTCCGCAGCGACGGCCACGACGTGAGCGTCCGCCCGCGCGCGAGCCCGGCCTCGACGAGCACCCATGGACCGTGGCAGATGACCGCCATCGGCTTTCCCGCCGTGGCGAAGTCGCGCACGAAGTTGACGGCGTTCTCGTCCATGCGCAGCTGGTCCGGATTGCCGACGCCGCCGGGGACGAGCAGTGCGTCGTAGTCGTCGACCGAGACCTCCTCGACCATCCTGTCGACCTTCACGGTGCCCACCGGGTCGAAATGGTCGAAGGCCTTGATCTCCCCGTCGTGGATCGAGATGACCTCCGTCTGCGCGCCGGCATCGTCGAGCGCCTGGCGCGGCTGCTCGAGCTCGACCCGCTCGAACATGTCCGCGGCGAGAATCGCGACCCGCTTCCCGTCGAGCTTCCTGTCTGCCATGAGACACCACACTCCTCTATCGCTTACACCACGTATTCCGACCCGGGGAGGACCGAAACGCGCGCCCATGGCGGCCCAATGGTGGCAGGGCACGGCGGTACCCTGCCGCTACGCGCCCGTAGCTCAGGGGACAGAGCGGCGGACTTCTAATCCGCGGGTCGGAGGTTCGAATCCTCCCGGGCGCGCTCGTCGCATTGCTCTTCGGCTCGAAGAGCTCGCTGAAATCGGGCGCGTCCGCGTTAGCGGCGGATGCCGAAGTCGGTCGTCACGATGGTGACGTCCAGACCGTGGAACGTGCCCGGTGCGGCGGCGACGTGCACCGCCGAGACGCCGATCTCGCGCCAGCGAGCGGTGAGCAGGTTGGCCTTGTGCTCCGGGCTGTTCAGCCACATCTGCAGCGCACCGTTCGCGTCGACGTCGGGCGACGACCAGAGCAGGTTCTCGCCGACCGACCAGTAGCGCCACGGGCTCGAGGGATAGAAGCGCTGGAGCCGCTTCCAGAATGCGGAGCCGTCGGCCGATTCGTGCTGGAAATACCCCTGCTCGGCCATCTGCTGCGAATGTTCACGCGCGGCCGTCGTGAGCGAGGCAGACAGGATGAGCGGCGAAAGCTTGTTCGCGGTGCGGAACGCGTTGATGCTGGCGAGCACGCCCTGCTCGAGCCCGCTGAGCGAGGTGACCGTCGCCCGCGGCTGCGTCGGCGAGGCGTTCGCGACGCCCGCGGCGGCGAGCGTGAGGCATGCAGCAGCCAGGGCTACGACCGCACGCCATGACATCCCCCTGGGCATCAGGGAGACAATCGGCGTTACGCGGGTGGTTCACATGAGCCGAAAGAAGGATTTCTTCGGCCGCTCGGACCCATCTTTGCAAGTGATAATTCGGCCGCCTGCGCCGCAAAATCCCTGCTCAGGAGGCTGTCTGAACCGGTGGGACATCGCGCCGCTCCGGCCGGTTCGCGCGCCAGTCGACGAGCAGCACCTGGATCGTCCCCGCGATCGGGATCGCGGCGAGCGCGCCGAGGACGCCCGCGATCTGCGCCCCGACGAGCACCGATACGAGCACCGCGAGCGGCGAGAGCTGCACCGTGCGCCCGTAGACGAGCGGCTGGATCACGTGGTTCTCGAGCTGCTGGTAGACGACGAAGAACACGCCGACGACGATCGCCGCGGTGGTGCCGGACGCAGCGATGGCCACGAGCACGCACAGCACGGCCGCGATCGTCGCGCCGGCCAGCGGGATGAGGTCGAGCAGCGCGACCAGCAAGCCGAGCGCGACGGCGAACGGCACCCCGGCGAGCCAGAGGACGATGCCCGAGGCGACGCCGGCGATCAGGCTGATCAGCAGATTGCCGGTGACGTAGCCGCCGACGGTCCGGTAGATGTCGTGCCCGACACGGCGCCAGCGCGGCTGCGCCTTCTCCGGGAAGAGCCCGAGGATTCGATCCATCCACATCGGGCCCTCGAGCAGCATGAAGAACGTCATGAAGATGATGGTGAGCGTCGCGACGACGGCGGTGATGACGCTCTTCGTCACGGTCAGTGCGGCACCCGCACCCAGGGCGAAGCGCCCGACGCCGCCGTTGCGGAGCGCGTCCTTCACCTTTTCGACGATGTGGTAGCGCGTCTCGAGGAAGCCCAACCTGCCCCTCCCCTGCGTCAACTGCGTGACGTAGTCCGGGACCT
>JAOPYX010000055.1 GCA_025964535.1 Actinomycetes bacterium
GCCGCCACCCACCCCGTGACGACGCCGTCCGGGCGCCTCCGCGTCGCGCTGCTCGCGGGAGGCCGGTCGAGTGAGCACGACGTCTCGCTCGCCTCCGCGCGCTCGGTCCTCGCGGCGCTCGATCCCGACCGCTACGACGTCGTCAGCATCGCGATCGGCCGTGACGGGCGCTGGGCGCTCGAGTCGGGCGCAGCGGCGCTCCCGGGGTCAGACACCAGGACGGGTCCTGCGGAGACGCTGCCGGTGCCCGCAGATGGTGGCACGCTCGCTGCGCTCGGCGCCGTCGACGTCGTGCTGCCGATCCTCCACGGGCCCTTCGGCGAGGACGGAACCGTGCAGGGACTGCTCGAGCTCGCCGGGGTCCCGTACGTCGGCGCCGGTGTCGCCGGCTCCGCGCTCGCGATGGACAAGGATCTCTTCAAGAAGGTGATGCGCGACAGCGGCATCCCCGTTGCACGCCATCACACGATCCGCCAGGGCGACGACGTCGAATGCCCGTTCGAGTATCCGGTGTTCGTCAAGCCGGCACGGCTCGGCTCGTCCGTCGGCATCTCGAAGGTGCACGACGCGTCGGAGCTCGGCCCGGCCGTCGAGCTGGCGCGACGCCACGACGAGAAGGTGCTCGTCGAGGAGTTCGTCCGCGGCATGGAGGTGGAGTGCGGCGTGCTCGGAAACCGCGTGCCCCCGCCGGTCGCATCGCTGCCGGGGCGCATCGACACGCTCGAGCACGAGTGGTACGACTTCGAGTCGAAGTACGCCGCCGGCGGCATGGAGCTCGTGATCCCGCCCGAGCTGCCGCAGGAGACGATCGAGCTCGTGCAGCGCCGCGCGGTGGAGGCGTTCGTTGCCGGCGATTGCGAAGGGCTCGCGCGTGTCGACTTCTTCGTGCGCGAGGACGGCGAGGTGATCGTCAACGAGCTGAACACGATGCCGGGCTTCACCGAAACGAGCGTCTACGCCAAGCTCTTCGAGGCGTCGGGTGTGCCATATGCGGAGCTACTCGACCGGCTGATCGGTCTCGCGCTCGAGCGTGCCGAGCGTCGCTCGAAGCTCGTGTACTAGCGTCTGGCGCTGACTTCGTTCACGTGGGCGATGCCGCCCGGCGGGAGGCTCGTCAGCCAGACGACGTAGTAGCGCGCAGTGGTCCCGCGCAGCGGGAACGTCGTCGTACCGCCTGCCGTCTGCACCGAGGAGTCGTCGGCGAAGGGGCCCGACGCCGAGTCGCCGGCCTGGATCTTCGCCGTGAATCCGGGCGTGTCGGTCGTCACCGTGAGCGACTTCAGCTGGACAGGCTTGCCCGCGTCGAGCACGAGGCCGACGCCCGACTTCAGACCGCCGAAGCTCTGTGTCGTGTAGATGTCGGTGTACCAGTACGTGGACGGATTGTGGTCGGTCGCGCGCGGTGCGGCGTCGCTGTGCTCGGTGTGGTCGCTCCCTTGCGGGTCGTACGAGGTGGCGCCCTGAATCGGCACGACCGTGGTCGCGGCGACATTGCCGCCGTGCTTGCCGTGATTCGAGCCGCCGAGCCAGAGCACGCCCGCCACGATCGCCGCGGCCGCGATCAGTGCGAGCAGCGCATAGAGCGGCCAGCGCGGCCGCCTGGCTCGCGTCCGATGCGGCGCGCTCTTGCGCATCACGCGACTGGGCGCGATGAACGTCCGCTCCGCGTCGAAGGAGCCCAGCTCGGAG
The DNA here is from genome assembly GCA_025964535.1 of Actinomycetes bacterium. Taxonomy (GTDB): domain Bacteria; phylum Actinomycetota; class Thermoleophilia; order Gaiellales; family Gaiellaceae; genus Palsa-739. The sequence goes on from JAOPYX010000055.1 coordinate 1,690, forward strand.
AGGCATGTGCGCAATTCGGACGCGAGCTCGTTCATCGACTCGAATCGCCGCGCCGGATCCTTCTCGACCGCGCGCTCGATCGCGGCGGCGAGTCGCACCGGCACGTCGGGGCGGCGCTCCAGGATGTTCGGCACAGGCTCGTTGAGGTGCTTCATCGCGATCGCGACGAAGTTGTCGCCCGGGAACGGCACCTCGGCCGTCAGCAGCTCGTACATCACGATCCCGAGCGAGTAGACGTCGGTAGCCGGGGTCACCTGCTTGCCGCTCGCCTGTTCCGGCGAGAGGTAATTGCTCGTGCCGAGCACCGTGCCCGTCTGCGTCACGCCGTGCTCGACGTCGAGCGATCGCGCGATGCCGAAGTCCGTCACCTTCGCCTCGCCCTCTCCATTCAGCAGCACGTTCTGCGGCTTCACGTCGCGGTGCACGAGCCCGTGTTCGTGTGCGAACGCGAGCCCTTCCGCGACCGCCAGAGCGAGCTCGACGGCCCGGCGCACGGGCAACGGCCCGGTCCGTTCGACGAGCTCCTTCAGGTTCTCGCCGTCGATGAACTCGAAGACGATGAACTGGTGGCCGTCGGCCTCGCCGCGGTCGATCACCGTGACGATGTTCGGGTGGGAGAGCTGTGCGACCGCCCGCGCCTCCCGCCGGAAGCGCTCGACGTATTCTTGGTCGTCGCCGTAGTGCGGGTGGAGCACCTTCAGCGCGACGTTCCGCTCGAGCAGCTGGTCGTGCGCCTTGTAGACGCTCGACATGCCGCCCGTGCCGACGAGCTCGACGAGCTCGTAGCGCTCGGCGATCACGTCACCGATCATCGGACCACGCGTCCGCGCGCCGGCAGGGGTCGTCGAGGAGCGGGTAGGCACACGGGTAGAACGCAGGAACCCCCGCGGCGGCTACGCGAGAACTGCGTCGAGCGCGTCTTCCCAGGCGCCCAGAGCCTCGTCCAGCTCGGCATCCGTGATCACGAGCGGGCAGAGGACGCGGTTGCAGTTCGAGTAGTTGACGGCCTTCAGCAGAAGCAGTCCTCGCTGAGCGTCTTCCTCTGCCAACCGGGAGGCA
>JAOPYX010000088.1 GCA_025964535.1 Actinomycetes bacterium
CGCACGTCACGCCCGTGCGCCGTGACGACGAGTGGCGCGCGGCCGGCGAGCGCAGCGATCAGCCCGCTCGGGACGAGGAAATGCGCATAGACGACGTCGGGCTTCGAGGCGCGCAACGCCCGCCGCGCGAGCGTCAGGTAGCGAGCCTTGCCGCCGGCGCGCGTGTCGAGCACCGCGCGCTCGATCTCGTGGCCGCGCGCGACGAGCTCCCGCTCGACCTGGGCGACGAACGTCCCCAGATCGGGCGCGTCGGGCCCGGGATACATCTGTGAGACGAGGAGGATGCGCACCGCGGCAGCGTATGCTCCGCGCGTGCCGGGGGTCGTCCACGTCTCGCATCTGACCAAGGTCTTCCGCGTCCCGGAGCGTGAGGGCGGGATGACGGCCGCGCTGCGCAGCCTCTTCAAGCGTCAGTGGCGTGAGGTGCGCGCGGTCGACGACATCTCGTTCGACATCGAGGCAGGCGAGGTCGTCGGCTTCCTCGGCCCGAACGGCGCCGGCAAGACGACGACGCTGAAGATGCTGTCGGGGCTCCTCTATCCGACGAGCGGCGACGGGCACGTGCTCGGCCATGTGCCGTCGAAGCGCGAGCGCGACTACCTGCGCCGGATGACGCTCGTGATGGGGAACCGCAACCAGCTGCAGTGGGATCTGCCCGCACTCGACTCGTTCGAGCTCAACCGCGCCATCTACCGCCTACCGCGCGAAGACTTCCGGCGCACCCGCGACGAGCTGATCGACCTGCTCGACATCGGCGATCTCGTGCGCAAGCCCGTCCGGCAGCTGTCGCTCGGCGAACGGATGAAGGTCGAGGTCGTCGGCTCGCTGCTGCACCTGCCCCAGGTGCTCTTCCTCGACGAGCCGACGATCGGGCTCGACGTGACGATGCAGCGGCGGCTGCGGGCCTTCGTCGCGGAGTACAACGAGCGCTACGGCGCCACCGTCTTGCTGACGAGCCACTACATGGCAGACGTCGAGGCGCTCTGCAAGCGCGTGATCGTGATCCACCACGGGCGCATCCTGTTCGACGGACAGCTCGACGACCTCGCCGACAGCTTCTCGACGACGAAGACGATCGAGGCCTTGCTCGAGGACGGCGAGCGCGTGTCGCTGAGCGTCCCGAGGGCGGAGATCTCGCAGGCGACTGCGAAGCTGCTCGCCGAGCACGATGTCTTGGATCTCACGATCGAGGACCCACCGATCGAAGACGTGATCGAGCAGGTGTTCGCGACGGAGGCGACGGCTTGAGCGCGCCCGCTTTGCGCCAGGAGTCGGCGCTGCGCTCGATGGCCGACTTCTACGCGACGTCGATTCGCACGCAGATCCAAACGCAGCTCCAGTACCGCGTCTCGCTCTACATGTACACGATCGGGATGGTCACCGAACCGGTGGTCTACCTCGTCGTCTGGACGACGATCGCGCGCGCGCACGGCGGCACCGTCGACGGGCTCACGGCCGGGGCGTTCGCCGCGTACTACATCGTCTGGACGCTCGTGCGGATGATGAACATCGTCTTCACGCCGTTCGGCTGGGAGTGGCGGATCCGCGAAGGGGAGCTCTCGGGGCAGCTGCTGCGACCGCTGCATCCGATCCACTACGACCTGGCGTCATTCGCCGGCCAGAAAGTCCCGTGGCTGCTCCTCTACCTGCCGATCGCGGTCGGGCTCGCGCTCGTCTTCCATCCGACGCTGGATCCACACCCGCTCCAGATCGTCGTGTTCCTCGTCGCGATCTGGGGCGCGTACGTCATCCGCTCGCTCAACAATTTCTCGCTCGGGATGGTGACGTTCTGGACGACGCGCGTCGGCGCGGTCTTCCAGGTGTGGTTCCTCGCCGAGCTCCTGCTGTCCGGCCGGCTCCTGCCGCTGCCGCTGATGCCGCACTGGGCGCAGACGCTCTCGGCCTGGCTGCCGTTCAAGTACACCTTCTACTTCCCGATCGAGGCGCTCGTGGGGCACATGTCGAACATCTCGCTCCTCGTCGGGCTGGGGATGCAGCTCCTCTGGATCGCGGTCGGCACCGCCCTCGCGTTCACGTTCTGGCGCCTTGCGGTGCGCCACTACTCCGCGGTGGGAAATTGATGCGCCCTGTGCAGCTCGCGTTGCTGTACCTGCGCCTCAACGTGATGAACGAGGTGCAGTACCGCGCGAACTTCTTCATCGCGGCGTTCCAGTCGCTGCTCTCGGTCGGGGTCGGGCTCGCGGTGCTCGCGCTCGTCTACTCACACACGACCACGCTCAACGGCTGGACGGAGTCGGAGCTGCTCGTCATCGTCGGCGTCCAGATCCTGCTCAGCGGCGTCATCCACGCGACGATCCAGCCGAACATGGAGCGGCTCGTCGACGAGGTGCGCGACGGCAAGCTCGACTTCGCCTTGACGAAGCCGGAGGACGCGCAGCTGCTGATCTCTCTGCGCGAGCTGCGCCTCTGGCAGACGGTCGACGTGATCTCGGGCGCGATCGTCGTCGGCGTCGGCATCGCGCGGCTCCACAACTCGATCGGCGTCGGTCATGCGTTCGGGTTCCTCGCGTTGCTCCTGCTCGGCGCGCTCCTCCTCTACTGCTTCTGGTTGATCCTCGCGACGGGCTCGTTCTGGGTCGTGAACATGTGGTTCCTCGCCGACCTGTTCGAAGGCGTGTACCAGACGGGCCGCTGGCCGATCGGCATCTACCCGGGCTGGCTGCGCTACTCGATGACCTACCTCGTGCCGATCGGCTTCGCGGTCACCGTGCCGGCGCAGGCGCTCACGAACCGGCTGCACTGGACGACCGTCGTCGTCGCGGTCTGCTTCGGCGGAGCGCTCACCGCGTTCACGCGCTGGTTCTGGCAGTTCGGGCTGCGCCGCTACTCCGGCGCGTCGGCCTGAGCCGACGCGCCGGAGAACGGAGCGCTACTTCTTCGGAGCGGACGCCGTGTAGACCGTCGAGAGGTCCTTTACCGCTGCATCGCGTGTGCCGAGCGGCGCAACGCCGAAGCGGTGCTCGATTGTCGCGAGGATCGACGTCGTGTCGTGCTGCACGTGGTCGACCGAGTACGGCCGCGGGAGGTTCGGCGCGATCACGAGCGCCGGAACGCGCGTTCCGGGGCCGAAGTCGTCGTGCGGCCCGGCGGTGCTCCCCTGCCCAGGCGGAGACACGTGATCCCACTGACCACCGAACTCGTCGTACGTGACGATCACCAGCGTGTCCTTGGCGCAGGCGCCGTTCTCGATCGAGCTCACCAGCGAGACGAGATGGCCGGCCCCCGCCGCCTCGCTCGAGTAGCCGGGGTGCTCGTTCTCCTCGCCGAGCGGCTTGACGAAGCTGACGGGCTTCAGGCCGCACGTCTTCGAGGACGCCTTGACGAGCTGCGTGAACCCGACCTCGTCCTGAAGGTGCGCTCGCCCCGGCATCCCGGAGGCGTAGTTCACGTAGTAGTTGAACGGCTGGTGGTGGAACTGGAACAGGTAGTCGGGACAACTCGGGTACGTCGACCCCGCGATCGCGTTCGGGTCGGAGCAATTCGGGCCGGCACCGTTGGTGTAGCCGGGCCCGGTGACGTCACCGTTCGCATTCGACCAGCCGCCGGCGTACCACGCCCAGTCGACACCCTTCGCCGTCAACCTGTCGCCGATGGTCGGCGCAGCCTGGAGCGGCAGCTTCGCACCGAAGCTTCCGGACGGCGGGCTCGACGGCTGCATCGTGTTCACCGCGAAGTCTCCGCACGCGCGTCCCGCGACCGGCGATGGGCAGGCGGCCGTCAGCGGTCCGCGCAACACGGGACCGGTCGGCGTGTAGAGCGGGTACTTCACCGGCATCCCGTTCGAATCGATGATCGAGTGCAGGTTCGCCGGCGCATTCGGATACGTGGGCGACGCCGCGGCGATCAGCCACTGGTGATTGAGGAACGAGCCGCCGAACGCGGCCTGGAAGAAGTTGTCCTCGATCACGTAACGCGGGTGCGTCGCCCCGTGGAGGTACTTGTAGATCGGCAGTGCCTTCGTGTTGAACGTGCCCATCGTCAGGCCCACTGCATCGCTTCCGGTGACGTAGCGGTTCTGCAGGCCGCCGTCCAGCTGGTATTGCTCTTGATAGAACTCGTGCACGAGGTCGCGCGTACAGCCGCCCGGCTGACCGGCTCCCTTCTTGACGCCGTTCGGGAAGGCGAAGGCCTGAGCCGGCGGCGGGCATGTCGTGTCGGTCGGCGCGATGTAGTCGTCGATGACGAACGGGGCGTTCACGAAGTGGCTCGTGAACGACGCACCCGTCGTTGTGTCGGTGCACGCAGAGTCGAGCGGAGGCGACGTGAGGTTCACGTCGACCTGCAGCAGGCACGTGAAGGGAGCGCCGGCCTGGTTCACCTGCGTCTTGTGATCTGCAGGCGCCGACGAAAGACCGTTCACGCCCTCCCAGCCTCCGTAGAGGTTGTCGAAGCTGTGGTTCTCCTCGTAGATGACGACGACTCGCTTGATCTTGGCGAAGCGCTGCTGTGCCGTGGGCGGTTTCGGCTTCGGCTTGGGCTTCGGCTTGCTCTGTGCGGCCGAGCCCGCTTGCGCTGCGAGCAGCGCGAGTGCGCCCGCCGCGAGCGCGAGTACCGCCAGATGGCGACGGCGTGACATGTGCGACCCTCCCCTTGGAGCCTGCGGAATTGCTTCCCGGTACCCCTAGAGGCGCGAACGAACCGCGTCGTACATGCCCCACTCCTGGCGGAGCGCCTCGCACAGCTCGCCGACGGTGCAGTAGGCGCGCAGGCCCTCTCGCAGGAACGGCAGGAGGTTCTCCTCGCCGCGTGCGGCGGCGCGGACCGCGTCGAGTGCGCGCGCGGCCTCGTCGGGGTTCCGCTCGGCGCGCACACGTGCAGTTCGTTCGATCTGGCGCCGCTCGCCTTCGGGATCGATCTTCAGCAACTCGACCCGCTGCTCGGAGTCTTCCTGGAAGCGGTTGACACCGACGATCACGCGCTCGCCACTCTCGACGGCGCGCTGCCACGCGAACGCGGCCCGCTCGATCTCGTCCTGCACGAAGCCCCGCTCGATCGCGTCGACCGCCCCACCGAGATCGTCGACGCGGCCGATCAGCTCCCACGCCCGCTCCTCGAGCTCGTCCGTCAACGCCTCGATGAAATACGAGCCGCCAAGCGGATCCGCCGTATCCAGCGCACCGGCCTCGGCCGCGAGCACCTGCTGCGTGCGGAGCGCGAGCTTCGCCGACTGCTCGGTCGGCAGCGCGAGCGCTTCGTCGAACGCATTCGTGTGCAACGACTGCGCACCGCCGCACACCGCCGAGAACGCCTGGATCGCGACGCGCACGACGTTGTTGTCCGGCTGCTGCGCCGTGAGCGTCGAGCCGCCCGTCTGCGCGTGGAAGCGCAGCGCCATCGCCTTCGGATTCGTCGCGCCGAAGCGCTCCTTCATGATCCGCGCCCAGATGCGGCGTGCAGCGCGGAACTTCGCGACCTCCTGGAAGAAATCGTTGTGCGCGTTGAAGAAGAAGGAGAGCCGCTCACCGAACTCGTCAGGGGAAAGACCGGCGTCGACCGCTGCGCGGCAGTACGCGATCCCGTTCGAGAGCGTGAACGCGAGCTCCTGCACGGCCGTCGACCCCGCTTCCCGGATGTGGTACCCGGAGATCGAGATCGTGTTCCAGCGCGGGATCCGCTCCGCGCAGTACGCGAACAGATCGGTCGTCAGCCGCATCGACGGCTTCGGCGGAAAGATGTAGTTCCCGCGGGCGACGTACTCCTTCAGGATGTCGTTCTGCACCGTCCCGCGCAACGCATCAGGCGGAACGCCCTGCTTCTCCGCCACCAACTCGTACAGCAGCAGCAACAGCGACGCAGGCGCGTTGATCGTCATCGAGCTCGAAACCTCACCGAGCGGAATCCCGTCGAGCAGGATCTCCATGTCGGCAAGCGAGTCGATCGCGACACCGGTGCGGCCGACCTCGCCGAGCGCGCGCGGGTCGTCCGAGTCGTACCCGAGCTGCGTCGGCAGGTCGAACGCCACCGACAACCCCGTCTGCCCATGCTCGAGCAGATACCGGTAGCGCTCGTTCGACTCCTCGGCCGACGCGAAGCCGGCGTACTGCCTGATCGTCCACGGACGCCCGCGGTACATGTCCCGATACGGCCCCCGCGTGAACGGAAACTCGCCGGGCGCCTCGGGCGGCGCCGGAGCATCCTCAGCCGTGTAGACCGGCTTCAACGGAATGTCGGACTCGGTCCGAGGCTCGTCGGTCGCGGCCATGTGACAGATCGTACGGCCGCGACGTACATTGCGGTGGATGGTCGCCGCAGCCGCCGCCGCAGCCGCTCTCGCCTGTACGCCGCACCCGGGACTTGGCTCAGCCGCGTACACGGCCCACGGCGCGCTGGCGGTCGTCACGCTTGGCAACTGCCAGACGCGCACACTTGTCGCGCGCGGCGCCGGTGGGCCAATCGCGTTCAGCCACGACGGTCGCTGGATCGCATTCGGAGACGGCGCGGTGGTGAGCGCAGACGGCGGTCCGGTGCTCCGTCCGCTCGGGCGCGTCCAGCGGTGGGCCTGGTCTCCGACGAGCGACGAGCTCGTGGGGATCACCGTCGGCGGCGCAGTCGTAGAAGGCCGCCCGCGCGGTAGGCCGGTGGTACGAGAACCGCGCGGCTGGGGCGGACAGACCGTCGTGTGGACGCCGGACGGTCGTTCGTTTGCCGTCGGTCGCGCACGCTTCCATGGTCTGCCGAGCCCGAAGGGAGTGCAGCAGATCGTCTGGTTCACGCCGGGCGAGAAGCCGGTGGCCGTCTACAACGTGCCGCGCGGAGAGCTCGCGCCACCGCAACTCGTCGGCTTTGGCGGCGGCTACGGCCACCTCTTCTTCCAGCCGGACATGCAGAGCTCGGCCTCGATCGCAGCCGACGGGCTCCCGCTCGTGCCGCTCGAGGCCGCACGCGGGACGGCGATCCGTCCGGTGGTGAACATGCTGCCGCAGCCGGGATTCTTCGCCCCGTGCGGCAAGCGGGTGGTCATCGCCGCCGGCGGGGACCGCAACACGACGACGAACAAGCGGCTCGTCGTCGCGACGTTCGCACCCGGGTACGACCGCTTCCGCGTGCGCAACTTGAGCCGCGACCGCTCGCGCGCCTGGGTGTCGCCGGCTTGCTCGCCCGACCGGACACGCGTCGCCGCAGCAGCCGGCCCAGACAGTCACAACGCCTCCCTCATCCGGCCCCGCCGCGCGATCTGGCTGCTGTCCGTCGACGGACGCACACGGCGACAGCTCACGCGGCCGCCTGCGGGGTGGAGCGACGAGAACCCGTCGTGGACCGCCAACGGGAAGGCGATCCTGTTCCAGCGGCAGCGGCTCGGACACGGGCTCCTGTACGTCGCGCTTCTCGACGGAGCGCTCGT
>JAOPYX010000097.1 GCA_025964535.1 Actinomycetes bacterium
CCCTTGTCGCGCTCGATCTCGCGAACCGCTTCGATGATCTCCTGGCTCATGGTCTACCTCTCGTCGATCAGATTGCCCCGCACGATCGACTCGTACGGAATGTCCACGTCGGCGCCGTCGATGCTCACGGTGAGCGCGTCGGCTCCGGCCTGTCTCACTTCTCCCTTGAACTTGGAGCGCCCGGCAACGGGCTCGGCGGTGCGTAGCGCCACCTTCCTGCCGAGGGCCTCGGCGAAGTGCTGCGGCGTGCGAACCGGTCGTTCGATCCCCGGCGAGGAGACGTCGATCGTGTACTCCCGCAGGAGGTCGCGCAGGACGTCGGTGACCTGCTTGCAGAGCGCGTGGTCGACACCGGACGGGTGGTCGACGTACACGCAGAAGCGTGAGGGCGTCATCAGCTCGAGCGCCAGCACCTCGACGCCGGCGAGCTCACTCTCGATTCGCGGTGCAACTTGCTGCAGCAGGGTCTTTTCCTTCTCGTATGTGGTTGCCATCTGTTCGTGCCCCAAAAAGTCAGTCGCTGTCTCGAAAAAAAATGGGCCCGCAGGGCCCATTTCGCCAACGATCGGTGAAACGCGGTGAGCCAAGTGTAGCAAGCCTTATGGGCCGAACAGCCTATTTTCGAGGCCCTTCAGAGGACGATGGTGACCGGGCCGTCGTTGACGAGCTCGACCGCCATGGAGGCCCCGAAGGCCCCCTGCTGAACCGGAATCCCGAGGTCCCGGAGGCCTTGGCAGAACCGTTCGTAAAGCGCCTCGGCCTCCTCCGGCGGCGCGGCGCCGGTGAAGCTCGGCCGGTTTCCCTTCGCGGTGTCCGCCAGCAGCGTGAACTGGGAGACGACGAGCGCCGAGCCGCCGATGTCCACGAGGCTGCGGTCGAACCGGCCGTCCTCGTCGGCGAAGATCCGCAGGCGGGCGATCTTGGCCCCGAGCCGCTCCGCATCGGCCTCGGAGTCGCCTCGGGCGACGCCGAGCAGGACGCAGAGCCCCGCGCCGATCTCCCCCACGATGTCGCCGGCAACGCGGACGCGAGCCTCGCTGACCCGCTGGCAGACCGCCCGCACTAATCGAGGTCGCGGATCCGCGCGCGGTACTGGTTCGACTCCGGGCGCAGCGAGCTCGCGAGCTTGTAGTGCACGTTCGCCTCGCGCTCGCGGCCCTGCTTCTCGAGGCAGCGGCCGAGCGCGTAGTGCGCGTAGTCGTTGACGGGCGAGAGCTCGAGCAGCGTCCGAAACTCCGCCTCCGCCGCCTCCCAGCGCCCGATACGGAAGTACGCGATGCCGAGCGCCTCTCGGATCGAGGCCTTCTCCGGCTCGCGCCTCTTCGCCTTCTCGAGCGCCACCGTCGCCTGCGCCGGCATCCCGCGCTTGAGATGCGCGCGGCCCTTCTGGAAGAGGTTGTAAGTGGACTCGCTCATTTACCCCAGGTACGGAAAGTTCTCCTTCACCAAGTCAATCGGACGCGTCAAGTCCCTCGTCCTGCCGATCTCGATGCCCGCGATCGCGAGGTTCGACTCCAACGCGTGCTTGAAGACGTCGGCCAGCTCGAACGGCGGGCCTGACAACCCGTCGAGGAACGCGATCAGCGGCGCCCCGAGCGCCCAGAGGGGCGCGCTGCCGAGCTGATTGGCGGGATCGTTGTCGACGACCTTCTCGACGAGGCCGTTCACGACGCGCAGCCCGTCCCGGTGCGCCGGCACGGGGGGCGGGTCGCGACGGCCGGCGATCGCGCCGGCGGCACGGGACGCGGTGAAGCCCTCGATGAACCGGCGCACGTCGCCGGGGCTGTAGACCGTGTCGGCCGCCGTCACGAGGAGCGGCGGCTGGGCGCCCGCGGCGAGCGAGCGCCGAACCGTGTCGGCGGAGCCGAGCACGCCGGGCTGCCGGACGAAGCGCACGGCGAGGCCGAAGCCCGAGCCGTCGCCGACGAGCTCCTCGACCTGCTCCGCGAGGTGGCCCGTGACGACGAACGCCCGCTCGATCCCGGCCGCCGCCAGCTCGTGCAGCAACGTCGCGATCACGGACCGTCCGTCGATCGGCAGCACCGGCTTGGGCCAGCGCTCGGTCAGCGGCCGCAGGCGCGTTCCCTCGCCCGCGGCCATCACCACGGCATCCATCACGGCGCGAACCCGAGCGAGCGGAGCGAGAGGAGGCCGCGCAGCCGCTCCCGGAATGTGAGCCTCGCGCGGACGACGCGCATGAGAGCCCGCAGCTCCCGTCTCGCGTCACCCGCGGCGGGGCGGGCTCCCGCAGGCGGGCCGAACCGGGCCGCGGTGGCCGCAGCGACGAAGGGGTCGGGGTCGACAGCGAGCTCGTGACGCACGAGCGCTCCGAGCTCGTGGAGCGTCGCGCTTCGCGCAGCGTCGATCCGCTGGTCGAGCAGGAAGTCGGCGAGCTCCTGCCGGCACGCCGCGGCCACCCGGCGTGGATCGCGCGACACGTAGCGCGAACGGCGCACGACGAGCTTCGTGAGAGCCACGCCGGCGAGCGCGACGCAGACGAGCAGCGCGAGCAGGGCTGGAAGGCCGCCGTGCCCGCCGGACGAGGACGACGGCGCCGCAGCGCTCCCGCCTGCCCCTGGCTTGGGTGTCGCGGCTTCCCCGTGCTGATGCGCCGCCTGTGCGGGCGCGCTCGACCCGCCCGCGGAGGTGGCCACGGCCGATGGGAGCGAGAAGCCGGGTGAGGCTGCCGAGTACGGCGAGCCGAGCTGTCCCTGCTCGGGCCGCCCGACGGCGGGTGTCGGGTCGAACGGCAGCCAGCCGTAGCCGTGGAACCACGCCTCGACCCACGCATGCGCCTCGTGATCGGTCACTGTCCACACACCTCGGTGCGCGTCGTAGGCGCCGCTCGAGAACCCGACCGCCACACGCGCCGGCACGCCCACGTAGCGCAGCATGAGCGCCATCGCACCAGCGAAGTACTGGCAGTAGCCCTCACGCGTCTGGACGACGAACCCGACGAGCGGTGCCTCGGCGAAGACCGCCGGATGGTTCGTGTACGTGAACCCACCTCGCGTGCGGAACCACGACTCGAGCGAGATCGCTGCGGCGTACGGGGTGCGCGCGCTGCCGGCGACCGCCAGCGCCGCCTTCTCGAGCGGGACGTACCGCGCCGCTTCCGGGTGCGCATCGAGCAGCGCCGTGAGCCGGTGCGTGCGCTGCGGCACGCCGAACGGCGGCACCGTCACGCCCGGCCAGACGTCGAGCAGCGCCCGCGGACGCGTAAGTGCCGCAGGGTAGACGGGCCGCGCGCGCGCGAGCGCCGCGGGCGCCGGCTGCGGTGCGTAGCTCCAGATCGTGTAGCGCGACCCGCGCGTCAGTCCGCCCGGGATCGCACCGCCTCCACCCGGCAGGTCAGGCGCTCGCGCGTCGCCAGAGCCGAAGGCGATCGGCGTGGCGGCGCCGACGATCTGCGCGTTCGCCAGCGCCTTCACCGTCACGACCTGCCGCACCCACCTCTTGGAGTTTCTCGCGGCGCGCGGTTCGAGGAAGTCCGCCATCTGCGGCGGGTCGATGCGCCAGCGGTCGCCCGCAAAGCGGTCGAGCAGCGCCGCCCGCCAGTAGAGCCCCTTCTGCGGCGCCTGGATCTCGAGCACCGTCGTTCGCTTCTTCGGGAACTTCAGGCCCTCGTACTGCGCATTCCAGACGTACGCGACGCTCACCGGATTCGGCAGCGCGTTGTAGAAGTCCCAGCTCTGCCAGGCGACGAGCTCGCCCTTCGCCACAGCCGACGAGCTCGACGCGACGAAGGCGGCCAGCGCCACGCCGAGAGCGACCGGCACGACGGCTCGAGGCAGACGCCTGGCAGTCAACCCGGCGAGGACTGCGAGCGCACCGGACAGGATCGCAACGCCCGCGACCAGCGCGCCCGAGGGGCCGGAGAGGGTCGCCGGCCAGCCCGCGCCCACGAGCACCACCATGACCGCCACCAGGGCCCGCCGGGCCGCAATCGCCAGCACGAGGGCGAGGACGAAGCCGAAGACCGCGACGAGGATCACGCCCCGCATGTCCGGGTGCACGCGCGGGTCGAAGGGCACCCCGACGTCGTAGAAGTCGAGGAAGCCGTTCGCCGCCGACGACCCGACGTGCCCGAAGGCGTGCCGCGGATGCAGCGGCGACACACCGAAGGCCAGCCTCGCTCCGACGACGAGGCCCGCGATAAGCACGCCGATCCGCGCTGCAAGCGGGCGTACGAGCCCCGGCACAAACGCCAGGACGATCACCGCTGCGACCCGGAGCAGGTCGTCGCGTGGGCTCTCGAGCCGTAGCCATGACGCTGCGAGCACGGCGGCCGGCAGCAGCGCCACGAGCAGCGTCCTACGCAACGCGCACCTCCTTCGTGCCGAGGGCCGCCGCGAGATCGTGCCCGCTTCGCACGACCGCGACGGCTATCCCTGCCGCCTGAAGGCGAAGCAGCTGCGGCTGCGGCCCGGGCACGGCCTCGACGTAGACGAGCGAGACCGCGTGGCGCGAGAGCGCGCGCTGCACGAGACGATCGACGAGCCTGACGTCGACGCGCGAGGTCACGACGACGAGCTCGAGCGACCGAGCAGCGACGCCGCCGTTGGCCTGGAGCAGCGCGAACGCGGGCGTCCGCGCGTTCGGCTCGGCCGCGGCGAGGATCTCGAGGGCGCGCTGCCACGTCGCTTCGGTGGCAACGGCCTGCGTCTCGCGAGCTGCCGAGTTGACCACCAGCGCGCAGCGCCGATCGCGCCGGTGGTGCGCCAGGAGGATCGAGCCCGCGGCGCGGACGGCGATGTCGAAGCTGTCGCCCGCGGCGGCGGTCTCGTCGCCGTCGAGCAGCACGGCGACCTCGTCGCGTGGCGCGTCCTCGAGCTCCTTGACCATCAGCTGGCCCCGTCGCGCCGTGGAGCGCCAGTGCACGGTGCGGAGCGAGTCGCCGTGCACGTAGTCGCGCACGCTGTGCAGCTCGAAGCCCGCCGGCCGCTGGAGCAGCAGCCTCCGCCCTTCCTGTGCGTGTGCACCGCCCTCGGAGAAGAGCCGCTCGAGCGGCACCAGACGCGGATAGACGACGAGGGCCTGCGGCTCGCCCTGGACGGTCTCCGCGCGTGCAAGCGCGAACGGGTCCTCGATCGTGAGCCGCACCGTGTCGAACGGGTACCGCCCGCGTGGAACCCGCTCGAGCTCGTAGCCGGCGACGTAGCGGCCCCTGGCGACGCGGTCGAGCTCGACGCGACGCTCGCCGAGTCGTCCCGGCCGTTCGTGCGCGACGAGCGTCGGCGGCGGCACCGTCGAGGTCGCGCGCACCTCGAGCTCGATCCTCACGTCGTCGCCTTCGACCACGTCGCGGGCCGCACCGTGGCGGCTCACGTGCGGCCGCCGGGAGGCGAGGCGCACCCAGCCGACGGCCACGGCGACGGCGAAGACGAGGCCGGTCGCGACCGGGTACAGCGCGCGCGAACCGAAGACCCAGGCGGCGGCGTAGACGACGAGCCCGAGGCCGAGGACCGCGCGCCCGCGGGAGGTCATACCGGGACGGGCGTCTTCTCGAGCGCCTCGGCGACGATCTCCTCGCCCCCAAGCCCGGCGGATCGCGCCTCGGGGCCGAGGATGAGCCGGTGCGACAGCACGACCGCAGCGACCGCCTTCACGTCGTCGGGCACGAGGTAGTCGCGGCCGTCCGCCAGCGCCTTCGCCTTCGCAACACGGAGCAGGGCGATGCCGGAACGCGGGCTCGCGCCGAGGTAGAGACGCGAGTCGGCCCTCGTCTGGCGCAGGAGCGCGACGACGTACCGGCTCAGGCTGTCCTCGACGTACACCTCGCGCGCCCGCTCGGCGAGGCGGATCACCTCGTCCGCTCGCGCGACGGCCCCCAACGATTCGAGCGGCGGCTCGTGCGTCTGCTCGTCGAGCATCTTCGCCTCCTCGGCGAGCGGCGGATAGCCGAGGGCGAGCCGCATGGTGAACCGGTCGAGCTGCGCCTCGGGCAAGGGATACGTGCCCTCGTACTCGATCGGGTTCTGGGTGGCGATCGCCATGAACGGGCGCTCGAGCGGATAGGTGACCCCGTCGATCGTGACCTGGCTCTCCTGCATGCACTCGAGAAGCGCCGCCTGCGTCTTCGGCGACGCGCGGTTCACCTCGTCGACGAGGAGCAGATTGGCGAACACCGGGCCCGGCCGGAACTCGAACTCGTTCGTGCGCTGGTCGAAGACGTTGACGCCCGTGACGTCCGACGGCAGCAGATCGGGCGTGAACTGGAGCCGCGAGAAGCGGCAGTCGAGCGAGCGCGCGAGCGCCTTGGCGAGCATCGTCTTCCCCACGCCCGGGAAGTCCTCGATGATCAGGTGCCCCTCCGCGACGAGGCAGAGCACGACGAGCCGCAGCGTCTCGGCCGGCGCGTGCACGACGCGCGCGAGGTTCGCTGCGATCGCGGCGACGAGGTCCGCCGGCTCGGGACGGAGCGCAGGCTCAGCCAAGCAGGCGCTCCACCTCGTCGAGGATCGCAGAGGCGATCTCTTCTTTCGGCGCCTTCGCGACCGTCCGCTCACCTCCGCCCGAGATGAGCGTGACCTCGTTGTCGAGAGTCTCGAAGCCGATGTCCTCGCGCCCGACGTCGTTGAAGACGAAGAGGTCGGCGCGCTTGCTCGTGAGCTTCTCGCGCGCACGTTCGAGGCCGCGCTGACCCTGGTCGGCGGCGAAGCCGACGAGCACCTGCCCGGGCACGCGCGCGTTACCGAGCTCGGCGAGCACGTCGGTGGTCGCCTCGAGCTCAACCGTCCAGGCCGCACGATCCTTCGGCCGCTTCGTTGCCAGCGCTTCGGCCGGGCGGTAGTCGGCGACGGCAGCCGCCATGATCACGACGTCCGACTCGAGGCCGCGCGCCAGGGCTTCGCGCTCGAGCTCGGCTGCGCTCGGTGTCTCGACGAGCTCCACCCCCGGCGGCGACGCGACGGCGAGGTTCGCGCCGAGCAAGGTGACGCGCGCGCCTCGCCGGCGAGCCTCTGCGGCGAGCGCGACGCCCATGCGCCCGGACGAGCGATTGCCCACGAAGCGGACGGCGTCGATCGGCTCTCGCGTCCCGCCGGCCGAGATCAGCACCCGCTTGCCCGCGAGCGGGCCGGTGCCGGCCAGCAGCTCCTCCGCCGCGCGAACGATGTCCTCCGGCTCCGACATCCGACCCACGCCGAGCTCGCCCTCCGCCGTCTCACCCTCGTCCGGCCCCACGAGCGCGACGCCGCGGTCGCGCAGGGTCTCGGCATTCGCGCGGGTGGCGGCGTGCGACCACATGCGCGGATTCATCGCGGGAGCGACGAGGATCGGTCCACGGTGCGCGAGAGCCGCCTCGGTGAGGACGTTGTCGGCGAGCCCGTGCGCGAGCTTTGCGAGCGTGTTCGCGGTGCACGGCGCCACGAGCAGGAGATCGGCGCGCGTCAGATGGAGATAGACGTCGTCGCCGGGAGGCCGGCGCGCGAGCGCGCGAAAGGTCTCAGCGGTGACGAATCGCTCGGCGCCCGGCGTGAGAAGCGGCACGACTTCGTGCCCGCCGCGAACCAGAAGCCTGCAGATCTCGCACGCCTTATAGGCGGCGATTCCGCCGGAGACCCCAAGGAGGACACGGGCCATGGCCCGGATTGTGCCTACTACTTGACGTATTCGTACGCGAGCATGCCCTCAGAAACTTCCTCCATGGCCATCGTGAGGTAGTTCTTCGAGCGTGACTCGACGAGCGGCGGCGGATTGTCGTCGAACGTGCCTTCGCCGAGCTGGTGGTGGTAGTTGTTGATCTGCCGGGCACGCTTCGCGGCCACGATGACCAGCGCATAGCGCGAGTCGACGTTCTGGAGCAGATCATCTACGCGAGGGTGAATCATTGCTGGGGCATGGTACCTGCAGGAATCGAATGCCGGCGGATCAGGCCCGAGAGCTCGCCTACCGCGCGCTCGAGATCGTCGTTCTCGACGATGTGATCGAACCTGCCGGCGACGGCCAGTTGCTCGCGCGCCACCCGCAGCCGCTCCCCGATCTCCCCCGCGCTCTCGGTCGCCCGCTCCTGGAGCCGCCGCTCGAGCTCCTCGATCGGGGCCGTGATGAAGATCGTCACCGCGCCCGGGACGCGGTCGGCCACCGTCAATGCGCCTTCGGTCTCCAGCTCGAGCACGCAGATGTCGCCCTTCTCACCGATGCGGTCGATCTCGGAGAGGAGCGTGCCGGAGCGTTGGCCCCACGGGAAGACGTGGTACTCGAGGAACTCGCCGTTCTCGAGCCGCCGGTCGAACTCCTCGTCGGTGATGAAGTAGTAGTGGACGCCGTCGACCTCGCCTGGCCGGCGGGCGCGGGTCGTTGCGGAGACTGCGAGCTCGAGCCGGGGGAAGAGACCCAGGAGCCGTTCGATCAGCGTTCCCTTGCCGGCGCCCGACTGACCTGTGATGACGAAGACGGGCAGGTGGTTACCGATTGAAGAGGTCAATCAGCTCCGTGCGCTGGCGGTCGGAAAGCCCTCCGACCGTCTTCGACTGGCTGATGCGGCAGGTGTTCAGAAAGCGCGCTGCCTTCACGCGCCCGAACTTCGGGACGGCCATAAGGATGTCGATCACCTTCGCCGTCGAGACGTATTCCGGAGGCGCGCCGAGAATCGTCTCGATCCGGACGCGACCATCCTTGAGATCCTTCTTGAGCTTCGCCCGTCTGACTCTGACGTCGTTCGCACGTCTCAGTGCGTCCATCCTCTGGTCCAGTGATCGAACCGGAGCGTGTGCTTGCGTTTTTGTGGGCGACATCGGAGCGCACGATCATAACAATGAGCCGCTCGCGATCAAGCTGCGACTTTTGGCGCAATGTCCAGCGGTTTTTCACTTCGGTGCGCGCGCCCGCAAACGTCGCCAAGATGGACAACACCGAGTGCCTCGGCGGCACGGTTCAGCTCGTCGCGGACCCGCTCTGGCGCATCGGGGTCCGAGAAGAGAACAGTGCCGAGCGCAACGTGACGCGCACCGCACGCGATCAGCTCGAGTGCGTCCTGGCCGGTCGTCACACCGCCCATGCCCACGATCGGCAGCGCCGTCGCAGCGAAGCACGCGTGCACGGCCGCCAGCGCGACGGGCTTGAGCGTCGGCCCCGACAAGCCACCGGTGCCGCGCGCGAGCACCGGCGCGAGCGTCTTCGGATCGAGCGACATTCCGCGCAGCGTGTTCACGAGCGAGAGCCCGTCGGCGCCTGCATCGGCGACTGCCCGGGCAACCGCTGCGACATCAGGGTGCGCAGCAGAGAGCTTCGCGTACAGCGGCAACGTCGTGGCGGCGCGACACACGGTCACGATCTCGGCCGCCGATTCCGCGGCTTCGTCGACGTTGGGGCATGACAGGTTCAGCTCGATGGCCTCGACGTCTTCGAGCGCTGCGCACGAGTCCGCGTAGTCCTGCGCGCAGAACCCGCCGACGGAGATCCAGAGCGGAACGTCCAGCTCACGCAGCCGCGGCAGGTGCTCGGAGAGGAACCGCTCGCGACCGGGATTCGCGAGCCCGATCGCGTTCAGCATCCCGTGCGCCGTCTCCGCGATGCGCGGCGCCGCGTTTCCTTCGCGCGGCAACGGCGTGATCGTCTTCGTCACGAAGCCGTCGAGCCGGCGCGCGATCTCCGGCGCGGTGAGCGCATCGAGGCAGCCGGACGCGTTAAGCAGCACGAAGGACCGGCCCTTCGACGCAGAGACGCTTGAGCTCGCCGTCGATCTCGACGGCGCAGCCGTAACAGGCGCCGTAGCCGCAGGCCATCGGCGCCTCCCACGCGAGCTGCGCACCTGGACAGAGCGCGCGCACCGCGTGCAGCATCGGCTCGGGCCCGCACGCGAGGACGTCGTGCCCCTCGGGAATGAGCTCGGTCACGAGCGTCGGATCGATCGCGATCTCGGCTCCGGGCAGGAGCGCCGCCGCCTGGGCGTGATGCTCGCTGCGGAAGCCGAGCACCGCCGGCGGGAAGCGAAGCGCCTCCGCGAGGTAAGGCAGCGGCGCGATGCCGATGCCTCCCCCGACGAGCAGCGGGCGGTCGACGTCGAGGCGAAAGCCGTTGCCGAGCGGGCCGAAGACGGCAATCGTGTCGCCCGGTTCGAGCTCGCAGAGCGCGGCCGTTCCCGGGCCGACCGGGTCGATGAGGAAGGCGAGCTCGCCGGGGGGCGCGAGGCAGAGCGAGAGCGCACGCGGCAACAGCCGTCCCGGCGCCTCCAGCATGAAGAACTGGCCCGGAACACCCGGGTCGATCTCGCCGCGATCGAGCCGCAACAGGACGTAGGGCCCGACCGGCTCGGCGGCGAGGACGCTACGCCGTTCGCGTCTCGGCATCGATCCGTTCCTGAAGCGAGACGGCCTGCTCCGCGCGCGCATTGGCGATCGCGTGCACGGCGGTAGCCGCGCCCGCCATCGTCGTGATGCACGGGACTCTGCGCGAGAGCGCCGCCTCCCGGATCGCGTAACCGTCGGAGCGCGCATTGCGACCCTCCGGCGTATTGATCACGAGGTCGCAGCGGCCGCGGCGAATGAGATCGATCACCGTCAGCTCATCTCCGTCCGCTTCGCTGAGCTTGCGCACCGCCTCGACCTCGAGACCGGCACCGGCCAGCGTTCCCGCCGTGCCCTCGGTGGCGAAGAGCTTGAAACCGAGGCCGAGGAGCGTCGCTGCGATCGGTACGGCCGACTTCTGCTCGGCCGGACGAATCGAGAGGAAGACGGCGCCGGAGCTCGGCAGCGCGCGGCCGGCTGCACGCTCCGCCTTCGCGAGCGCGGTCGGCAGGTCGGCTGCACTTGCCATCACCTCGCCCGTCGCGCGCATCTCCGGTCCGAGCACCGGATCGCTGCCCGGGAACCGCGCGAAGGGCAGCACCGCCGCCTTCACGCTCCACTGCTTCGGCGGACGCTCCTTCTGCAGGCCGAGATCCGAGATCCGCGCGCCCGTCGAGAGCCGGCAGGCGGATGCGACGAGCGGAATGCCCGTCGCCTTGCTCACGAACGGCACGGTGCGGGACGCGCGCGGGTTCGCCTCGAGCACGTAGAGCCCGCCGTCGGGCGTGATCGCGAGCTGCACGTTGAGCAGGCCGACGACGCCGAGGGAGCGTCCGAGGACGCGCACCGTGCGCTGGATCTCCTCGGTCTGCGCAGGCGTGAGGCCGGGCGCCGGGAGAACGCACGCGGAGTCGCCAGAGTGCACGCCCGCTTCTTCGACGTGCTGCATCACCGCGCCGATGTAGACGTCGGTGCCGTCGCAGAGCGCGTCGACGTCGACCTCGACGGCGTTCTCGAGGAAGCGGTCGACGAGCACGCGGTCGAGCACAGGCACCTCGCTCACCTCTTCGTCGGTGTAACAGACGCGCATCGCGCGGCCACCGAGCACGTACGAGGGTCGGATGAGCACCGGATAGCCGATCTCGTTCGCGACGCGGACGGCGTCTTCGCTCGTTCCCGCCATCCCCCACGCCGGCGACCGCAGGTCGTGCGCGCGCAACAAGCCGCCGAAGCGCTCGCGGTCCTCCGCGAGGTCGACAGCGTCGTACTGCGTGCCGAGGATCGTGTAGCCCGCGTTCTCGATCGCGCGCGCGAGCTTCAGCGGCGTCTGGCCGCCGAACTGGATCACGACGCCCGCCGGACGCTCGCGGTCGCAGATCGCCAGCACCGACTCGGCGTCGAGCGGCTCGAAGTAGAGGCGGTCGGAGGTGTCGTAGTCGGTCGACACGGTCTCCGGATTGCAGTTCACCATCACCGCCTCGTAGCCGAGCTCGCGGAACGTGGCGACCGCGTGGACGCAGCAGTAGTCGAACTCGACGCCCTGCCCGATGCGGTTCGGCCCGGAGCCGAGGATGACCACGCGCGGACGGTGGCCCGTCGGCGGCGCCTCGTCGGTCTCGCCCCAGGTCGAGTAGAAGTAATTCGACGCTGCCTCGACCTCGGCGGCGCACGAATCGACGCGCCGGAAGACCGGGCGCACGCCACAGTCGCGCCGGCGCGCGCGTACGGCAGCCTCGGGAACGTCCGCGGCGTCGGCGATGTCGGCATCGGAGAGGCCGAGCCGCTTCAGGCGCAGCCAGTCGTCCGCCACGAGGTCGTCGATCGAGCTTCCGGCGATGTCGAGCAGCGCCTCCTGGATCCGCCAGATCTCTTCCTCGAAGAACGGGTGCACGCCCTCCGGCACGTCGGCGAGGGTCTGCCATGGTGTCGCGGCACCCGGGTCGAGCTCGCGCGACCGCATCGCCTTGAGGAACGCCTCGCCGAAGGTGCGACCGATGCCCATCGTCTCGCCGACGGACTTCATCTGCGTGCCGAGCGTGCGGTCGGCACCGGGAAACTTCTCGAACGCGAAGCGCGGGAACTTGACGACGACGTAGTCGAGCGTCGGCTCGAAGCTCGCGGGCGTCGTGCCGGTCAGGTCGTTGGGGATCTCGTCGAGCGTGTAGCCGACGGCGAGCTTCGCTGCGACCTTTGCGATCGGGTATCCGGTCGCCTTCGACGCAAGAGCGGACGAGCGCGATACACGCGGGTTCATCTCGATCACGCGGATGTCGCCGCTCACGCGGTCGCGCGCGAACTGGATGTTCGAGCCACCTGTGTCGACGCCGACGGCACGGACGACGGCAGCCGCGGCATCGCGTAGCTCCTGGTACGCCTCGTCGGGCAGCGTCATCTGCGGCGCGACCGTGACGGAGTCGCCGGTGTGCACGCCCATCGGGTCCAGGTTCTCGATCGAGCAGACGATCACGACGTTGTCGAGGCGGTCGCGCACGACCTCCAGCTCGAACTCGTCCCACCCGCGTACCGATTCCTCGACGAGCACCTGCCCGATCGGGCTTTCGCGCAGGCCGATCTCGACCTGGGCGTGCAGCTCGTCGCGGTTGTTGGCAAAGCCACCGCCGTGGCCGCCCAGCGTGAATGCCGGCCGCACGACCGCCGGCGTGGCGACGCCCTCGATCTGTGCGATGTCGGTGACGATGATCGAATTCGGAACGTGCAGGTTGCACGACTCGACCGCATCCTTGAAGAGCTGGCGGTCCTCGGCGCGGTTGATCACGTCGAGCTTCGCCCCGATCAGCTCGATGCCGAGCTCCTCGAGGATTCCCGACTCGGCAAGCTCTCGCGCGAGGTTCAGCGCGGTCTGGCCGCCGAGCGTGGGCAGCAGCGCGTCGGGACGCTCACGGCGCAGCACGTCGGCGACGCCTTCGAGGTCGAGCGGCTCGAGATACGTGCGATCGGCGAACCCGGGGTCGGTCATGATCGTCGCCGGGTTCGAGTTGATCACGATCGTGCGATACCCGTCCTCGCGCAGCACCTTCAGCGCCTGGCAGCCCGCGTAGTCGAACTCGGCTGCCTGGCCGATCACGATCGGTCCGGAGCCGATGAGGCAGATCGTGTTGATGTCGGTGCGCTTAGGCACCGGCAACGACCTCGTCGACCCACTGCTCGATCAGCGGCCAGGCGTCGTGCGGGCCCGGTCCCGCCTCGGGATGAAACTGCAGCGACCGCGCGCGCAGATCGGGGAAGTCGAGGCCCTCGACCGTGTCGTCGTAGAGCGAGACGTGCGTCGCCTCCGTGGCGTCGGTCGCGCGCACGGCAAAGCCGTGGTTCTGACTCGTGACGAGCACGCGGCCGTCGGAGCGCTGAAGAACCGGATGGTTTGCGCCGCGATGACCGAACGGCAGCTTGAACGTCTCGTGGCCGGTCGCCATCGCCAGCACCTGATGACCGAGGCAGATACCGAGCACGCTCGTGCGTCCGAGCAGGTCGCGCACGATCGCCGTCTGCTGCTGCAGCGGCGAGGGATCGCCCGGGCCCGGTGACAGCAACACGCCGTCGTAGCCGGCGAGTTCGTCTGCGTCCACGTCGTGCGGATACACCGTGACCTGCGCGCCCGCAGCAACGAGCCGGTGCAGCACGGACCGCTTCACTCCGTAGTCGACGACCGCGATGCTCGCGCGCCCTTCCTCGGCGTACCTGTACGGCGCGTCGGTGGACACCGCCTCCACGAGCGCCCGGCCCGCCATCGACGGCTGCGCGGACGCGGTGGCAACCGCCTCCTCGACGCTTCCGGAACCAGAGACGACGACGGCCCGCATCGCACCGGCGTCGCGCAACTTGAGCACGAGCGAGCGGGTGTCGATCCCGGTGAGCGCGACCACGCCGTGCTCCTGCAGCCAGTCCGTCCACGCCGGGCCGCGCGCCTCGCGCATCAGCACGGCCTTCGCGTGCGCCTTGCGCGACTCCGACCGTTCGTCCGCGACGCCGTAGTTTCCGACCATGGGCGCGGTAAAGCACACGAGCTGCTCCGCGAAGCTCGGATCGGTGACTGCCTCTTGGTAGCCCGCCATGCCGGTCGTGAACACGGCCTCGCCGCAGGCGAGGCCCTCGGCGCCGACCGAGTCGCCGCGGAAGACCGTGCCGTCCTCGAGTGCCAGGAAGCCCTTCACTGCGACGACGCCACCGCGAGGCGCTCGTAGGCGGTGGCTCCCGCCGCGATCGTGAGCACCACCGAGCCGGCCAGGGTCTCGCCGAGCAGCCAGGAATTCGAGGAGCGCGAGCGGAAGGCGTCCTCGCGAACACGCCACTCGCCTTCGAGATCGAGGAGGACGAGGTTCGCCGTCGCCCCCACCGCCACGCGCGGCCGATCGATGCCGAAGATGCGTGCGGGGCCGGTGGACATGCGGTCGACGAGGGTAGCCAGCGGGAGCAGGCCGGGCCGCACGAGCCGCGTGTAGAGGACGGCGAAAGCCGTCTCGAGACCGGTGACGCCGAACGGCGCGGCCTCGAACGGCGCTTCCTTCTCATGGCGGGCGTGCGGCGCGTGATCGGTGGCGATCGCCTCGATCGTCCCGTCGCGCAGCGCGTCGAGCAGCGCGACGCGGTCCCGCTCCGCGCGGAGCGGCGGATTCATCTTCACGTTCGGATCGAGTGACCGCACGGCTTCATCGGTGAGCACGAGATGGTGCGGCGTCACCTCCCCGCTCGCGCGCACGCCCGCTTCGCGCGCACGGCGCAATGCAGCGACCGACTCCGCCGCCGAGAGGTGCAACAGGTGCAGGGGCTGGTCCTCGTAACCGGCGAGCGCGAGGTCGCGCTCGACCATCACCGATTCGGCGATCGAGGGGTAACCGGCGAAGCCGAGCTCAGCCGCGACTGCGCCCTCGTGCACGTGGCTGCCGTGCGAGAGGCTCGTCTCCTCGCAGTGCAGCGCGAGCAACCGGCCGGTCACGGACGCGTACTGGAGCGCGCGACGCATCAGCCCGGCGGACGCGACGGGGACGCCGTCGTCGGAGAAGGCGATCGCGCTGGCGTCGGCGAGCTCGGCCATCTCCGTGAGCGCGGCTCCTCCCTGGCCGCGCGTGATCGCCGCGAGGAAGCCCACGTGGACGTTCGCTTCGCGCCGCGCCGTCTCGACGAGCGCGCCGAGCGTTGCCGCGGAGTCGACGATCGGGTCGGTGTTGGGCATCGCGAGAATCGCGCAAAAGCCACCGGCCGCGGCGGCGGCCGTACCGCTCGCAATCGTCTCCTCGTCCTCGCGTCCCGGCGTTCTCAGGTGTACGTGTGGATCCACAAACGCGGGTGTCAACACGAGGCCCGACGCGTCGACGACGCGATGGTCGTTCGCCTCGACCTGCTCCGCGACTGCGGCGATGACGCCGCCGTCGATGCGCACGTCGAGCATTGCATCGATTCCCTCTGCGGGATCGAGGACGCGCGCGCCGCGCAGGACGAGGTTGTCGCCGGGCTGTTCCTTCACGTAGAGCATCAGGCCACCTCCGCCGCTGCGAGTGCGCGTACGCCGACCGGGCCGCCCGTCAGCACGTCGTAGAGAACCGCCATGCGGACGACGAGACCTGAGCGCACCTGCGCCTCGACGAGGGAGTCGATGGAGTCGGCGACGCGTGGGTCGATCTCGACCCCGCGATTCATCGGCCCGGGGTGCATCACCTTCTGGCCGACGCGAAGCCGCTCGGGCGTGATGCCCCACTTCGCCGCGTACTCCCGCAGGCTCGGGACGAAGTTCGAGCCCTGCTCCATGCGCTCGTTCTGCATGCGCAGGACGTAGACGACGTCCGCGTCGCGGATGGCGGCGATGTCGGTCGTCGCTTCCACCCCCAGATCGCGCGGCAGCAGCGCCGGCGGCCCGACGAGCGTGCAGCGGATGCCGACGAGCTCGAAGGCCTGGATCAGCGACCGCGCGACGCGGCTGTGCAGCACGTCTCCGACGATTGCGACGTGCAGCCCTTCGAGTCGTCCGAATTCGTGCTTGAGCGTGTAGAGGTCGAGCAGCGCCTGCGTCGGATGCTGGTGCTTGCCGTCGCCCGCGTTGACGATGTGTGCGCCGGTCACGTTCGCGACGAGTTGTGGCGCGCCGATCTGCGGGTGCCGGATGACGATCACATCCGGGTCGTAGGCGCCGAGCGTCAGCGCGGTGTCCTTCAGCGACTCGCCCTTGTCCACCGACGAGCCGACGGACTTGATGTTGAGCGTGTCCGCGGACAGACGCTTTGCCGCGAGCTCGAAGCTCGAGGACGTGCGGGTGGACGACTCGTAGAAGAGATTGACGATCAGCCGTCCCTTGAGCGTCGGCAGCTTCTTCAGCTCGCGGTCCATCGACGCCGCGAACGTTCCCGCCGTGCCGAGCAGGCGCTCGACGTCGTCACGGGTGAGGTCGGCGACCGACAACAGATGGCGACGCGGCGGCGGGCCGGGCGGCCGAAGCTCGTCGCGGACGAGGCGAATCGAGTTCATCGGGTTTCCTCCTCAGGCGAGGACACGAGCAGGACGTTGTCGACCTCGTCCACCTCCACGAGCTGCACCTGGATCCGCTCGTCGCGCGCCGTCGGCAGGTTCTTGCCGACGTAGTCGGGGCGGATCGGGAGCTCGCGATGGCCGCGGTCGACGAGAACGGCGAGCTGGACGCGTGCAGGCCGTCCGTAGTCGAAGAGAGCCTCGATGGCCGCGCGGATCGTGCGGCCCGTGTAGAGCACGTCGTCGACGAGGATGACCGTGCGCCCTTCGAGCGGAAAGTCGAGCTGCGTGGCGCGAACGAGGGGCTGGGCGTGGAGTGGCGCCTCGCCGCCCCGGACGCGCACGTCGTCGCGGTAGAAGGTGATGTCGACGGCGCCGAGCTCCGGTGCTTCGCCCGCGCGCTCTTCGATCAGGCGGGCCAGCCGTTGGGCGAGCGGGACGCCGCGCGTCTGGATGCCGACGAGAGCGACCTCGCCGAGGTCGGGATTCGCCTCGATGATCTCGTGCGCGATGCGCGAGAGCGTTCGCGAGAGCGCATCTGCGTCGAGGAGGGACTTCCCGGACGCTTCGACCGCGCTCACAGCGCAGAGGGCGTCGGCAGGACAGGGACGTGCATGATCATTCGACTCCTTTCCGGCCTCACTGGGCCGGGTTAAAGGGGTGCGTTGCGAACTGCACAGTAGCGTGCCGGCCGGATGGACGCGACCGACCGCGCGTCTGTCTAGTCGACCGCGGTCTCGTCGTCCGGCTCGCTGAGCGCCTCGATCGCGTCGATGGCCGGCTCGAGCGAGTCCTCGGGCACCATCACCTTCAGCGCGTCCGCCTCGTCCTCGGGCTCGAGCGTCGCCTCGATGCCGGCGGCCTTCAACAGCTCCTTGAGCTCCTCGGCCTCGGTGACGTCACCCGCCAGCGCCACTTGCACCATCTGGGTCATCGCCGCCCGATGATACGGCCCTTGCCCCGTTCTTGACGAGCTGCGGCGATCCGCGCTCGGCGTACGGCACCTCGATCAGGTCGAAATCCCGCGGGACGACGGTGTCCGGGAACACGTCGCGCGCCTCGCGCGCGAGCTCGGGCCCGAAGTACCGGGTGGAGACGTGCGTGAGCGCCAGGAGCCGCACATCCGCGAGTCGTGCGACTTCTGCCGCCTCCGCCGCGGTCGAGTGGAGCGTCTCGCGGGCGCGTTCCTTCTCCTCCGCTGCGAATGTGGACTCGTGGACGAGCAGGTCGGCGTGGTGCGCCACCTGGACGACTCCCGGCGAGGGCGCGGTATCGCCGGTGAGCACGACCTTCCTGCCGGACCGCCCTGGGCCGAGCACCGCGTCGGGGGTGATCACGCGCCCGTCGGTGAGCGTCACCGGCTCGCCGGCCTGGAGGATGCCCCGCTCACGCCCCGCCGGGACGCCGAGCGCGTCCGCTGTCTCGACGTCGAACCGGCCCGGGCGCTCGTGCTCGACGAGGGCGTACCCGACGGCGGCGATCCCGTGGTCGACTGCGAAGGCGTCGATCCGGTACTCGCCGCGCTCGAGCGACTCCTCCGGTTCGAGCTCGACGAGCGTGAGTGGGTATGGCAGCCGGCCGAGAAACGGGCGGAGCTTCCCGAACAGATCCCGCAAACCCCTCGGCCCGTGCACGGTGAGCCCGGGCTCGTCGCGGCCGCGGAGCGCGAAGGTCTTCAGCATCCCGGGCAGGCCGAGGAAATGGTCGGCGTGCAGGTGCGTCAGGAAGATGTCCTCGATGTCGGGCAGGCCCGCGACCGAGCGCTGGAGCTGCCGCTGCGTGCCCTCGGCGCAGTCGAACAGGAGCTTCTCGCCGCCGCGGCGCAGCAGAAATGCAGCCGGGGCGCGCTGCGCCGTCGGCATCGAGGCCGACGTGCCCAGAAAGAGAAGGTCGAGGTCCATGCCGGGCGATTCTAGGAGCCGGGTCCTCAATGTCTCTGGCTCTCCGGCGATGACCGGTGGAGGTGCGCGACTCCGAGAACCCGATTCGAGGTCGGCGGCGCCGCCTGACGCGCCGCTCGGTCACGCTGCTTCAAGCCTTCCTCATCGCGTCGGGAGGCATCCTCGTCGTGGGCGCGCTGGCGGTCGGCTGGTCGCTTTCGAAGTCCATGCGCTCGGCGGCGCTTCAGGCGGAACGCACGTCGCTGACCACGTACGTCGACGGGGCCATCGGCCCTGCACTCGTGCACGGTGACCGGCTCGTGGCGACGACGTCCGTCTCGAGCGCGCTGCAGCGGGCTCTGCGCGCGCAGCCGGACGTCGTGACGGTGAAGGTGTGGCTGCCCGACGGCACGCTCGCGTGGACGAACCGCGACGCGAAGCGGATCGGCCAGCGGTTCCCGCTCGACGGCGAGCTCGGTGAGGCCATTCGCACGAACCACGCCGTCTCGGGGATCGTCGGTACGGGTGGCGATCACGCGGATGAGAACGCGGTCGAGCGCAGCCTCGGCTACTCCCAGCTCTTCCAGATCTATGCGCCGCTGCACGGCGACAACCCGGCGAAGCCGATCGGCGCCTATGAGGTCTACGCGAATCCAGCCGCGGTGCAGAGCCTCATCGGTAGCCGGGTGCATCAGCTCTGGCTGATCGTCGCGCTCGTCTTCGTCGCGCTCTACGTCGCGTTGACGGTGCTCGTCCGCGGCGCATCGGGGACGCTCCGGCGCCAGACGGATGAGCTTCGCGACCGCTCGACAAAGCTCATGGAGTCGTACCGGCTGCTCGAGCAGAGCTCGCTCGAAGCAGTCGAGAGCCTCAACGCAACCGTCGACGCGAAGGACGCGTACACAGCCGGTCACTCGCAGCGTGTGCAGCGGATCGCGCTCCGGATCGGCGACGAGCTGCGCCTCGAGGCGGCTCAGCTCGACGCGCTGAGGTTCGCCGCGCTCTTCCACGACATCGGGAAGCTACGAGTCCCGGACGCGATCCTCTCGAAGCCGTCCGCGCTGTCGGCCGAGGAGTACGAGCTGATCAAGCGGCACCCCGAGGACGGGGCGGCGATCATCGAGCACCTCGGCCGCCTGCGGGATGCCGTGTCGATCATTCGCCACCATCACGAGCGCTGGGACGGCGGCGGCTATCCCCACGGGCTCGCCGGCGAGGCGATCCCTCCGGAGGCGTCGGTCGTCGGGCTCGCGGACGCATGGGACGCGATGACGACCGAGCGCCCGTACAGCCGCGCATTGAGCGTCGAGGAGGCGGCGGCCGAGATCCGCGGCGGAAAGGGCAGCCAGTTCGCGCCCGCAGTCGTCGACGCCTTCTTCACCGCGTTGCGCCGCTCGCCGGCGGCCTTCCAGCCCGACGCGCCGCCAGACGCAGGGACCGTCCTGCTCACCGCGTCCTAGTAGATTCCGCCCATGGCCGATCCAACCGTCCTCGACGTCTACCGGCGCGAGATCACACCGGAGCTGTACACCGAGATCCGCGAGCTCTACAAGACGCACTCGATCGCGGAGGACGCACGCGACCTGCCGGGGCTCATCTCGACGCTCACGCCGGACTGCGTCTACGAGCTCGCGCAGACCGGCCACCGCTGGGAAGGCCATGAGGGCGCGGCGCGGTTCTACACGCAGCTGCTGACGGCTTTTCCGGACATCCGCTTCGACCTGACGGACATCGTGATCGGCCCGCAGGGCGTGTGCGAAGAGGCAGATGTCTCCGCGACGCACGAGGCGCCGTGGCTCGGGATCGAACCGACGGGAGAGCGCCTCGAGTGGAAGGTCGTGATCTGGTTCCCGTGGGACCAGGAGCAGCGGCTCTTCCGCGGCGAGAAGGTCTACGTCTCCGGGATAGCCATCCCCGAGCTGCAGGGCCCGGAGCTGCCCTAACCCGGCAGGACGATCGTCTGACCCGGGCGGAGCGTCGCCGAGCGCAGATGATTGCGCTCCTGCAGCTTCCAGACGCCCTCGCGGGTGTCGCCGGCATAGCTCGAGGCGGCGATCGACCAGAGGGTGTCGGACGGCTTCACGACGTAGGTCCGCTCGGGCCCGGCGCCGTGTGACGTCCGGGCGACCATCCCGACGGCGAGCGCCGCGAGGACGAGCATGATGATGAGCTTGGCGAACATGTGTTCGTCATACTAGGGCGAACAC
>JAOPYX010000160.1 GCA_025964535.1 Actinomycetes bacterium
GGTTCGCGTGCGACCACTGGGACGTCGTGCCCGACATCGTCACGATGGCGAAGGGCATCAACTCCGGCTACGTGCCGCTCGGCGCGATGGCCGTGCGCGAGCCGATCGCCGCCTGGGTCCGCGACAAATACTTCGCCGGCGGGCTGACGTACAGCGGCCATCCGCTTGCGTGTGCCGTCGGCGTCGCGTCGATCGAGGCGTTCCGCGAGGAGGGCATCGTCGAGCACGCGGCCGAGCTCGGCCCGGTCTTCCAGGAAGCCCTGCACGGCCTTGCCGCGAAGCATCCGTCGATCGGCGAGGTGCGTGGTCTCGGTTGCTTCTGGGGCCTTGAGCTCGTCACGTCGCGCGAGACGCGCGAGCCGCTCGTCCCGTTCAACGGCGCGGGTGAAGCCGCCGCGCCGATGACGAGGCTCGCGAAGGCGGCCATGGAGCGCGGCCTCAGCCTGATGACGCACTGGAACGTGATCATGATCTGCCCGCCGCTGACGATCACGAAGGAAGAGCTCGACGAGGGCATAGCGATTCTCGACGACGTGCTCTCGATCGCCGACGAGTACTACGCGGACTGAGCTCGACGTCGGACCCTCGGCGTAGGCTCTGACCGATGACCGCCGCCGCGCCCGAGCCCGTCACGGAGAAGTGCCTGCGCTGCAGCGCCGCCATGGAGTGGCGGCACGGCACCTGGCAGTGCCCACGTTGCCGCTTCAAGCTCGGCTGCTGCGAGGGCGAGGCCGGCGATTGTCGCGATCCCGGCTAGAGGAGCTGGAGGGCGCCGGGCTCGACGCGCATTCCGGCGAGCTGCTCGCGGTGCTCACCTGGCTCGTGCTCGGCGACGTCCACCTCGACGATGCGGAACGGAAGGCCGCCCTGCGCCGCGCGATGCTCGTCCTCGCAGCGGGCGGCGACCCGCACCGCGAGCTCGATCACGATGAGGTCGCTGTCGCACGGTTGGCCGAGGAGCTGGATGCGCCCGAGCGCCGTGCGTCGCTCGCTGCCGCGCTCGCCGGGCTCGCCACGGAGGCGGACGGGCTCCCGACTGTGTCCGAGGCACTCGCGACGCTCCAGGGCGAGCCCGACCTGGCTTGGCGCACCCTTGCGCTGGCTCTCATCGCGGACGAGCTCGCCGATGAGTAGCGGCCTGCCGGAAGCCCCCCTACACTGGACGTCGAGCGTCCCGATGCGGCCGGGTACGTCTCCCCCGTCGACCGAGAACGACCAGCCGCAGCCGCCGTAGCCATCTCGACCCCCGATCCGAAGCGCCGCCGGGTCAAGCTCCCGCGCTATCTCCCGGATCCGGGGCGGGTCCGGCCCTACTCGCGCGCCGACGCGCCCTACTTCCGCAGCTCGGGTTTCTTCGTGCGCGTGGGCGGGCTCGCGGTGTTGATCGGCGTAGCCCTCTGCGTGCTCCTCCTGCGCGCGTGGTCGATCCAGGTGCTGCACGGCCCCCAGTACACGGCCCAGGCGAACCAGCAGTCGTTCCGCACCGTCGACATCCCGGGTCCCCGCGGCGCGATCGTCGACGCGAAGGGCCGGGTGCTCGCCGGCACGACGGGCAACATCGTGGTCGTCGCCGATGTCGGCGCGCTCGGAACGCTCGACACACACGGCTGGAGTCCCACCCATACGGGCGCTGCCGCATTTCGGAAGCTCTCGCGACTGTCGCACGTGCCTGTCGCCACGATGCTGACGCGCGTTCGCCGTTCGGTGGTTCGCTCGCCGTTTGCACCGGCTGTCGTGCTCCCGCATCCGGAGCCAGGCCTTGCGGTGTATATCGACGAGCGGGCGGCGGACTATCCCGGCTTCAAGGTGACGGGGCAACCCGCGCGCCTCTATCCGCAAGGTGCGCTCGGCAGCGAGTTCCTCGGCACGCTGGGCGAGGTCAGCCAGGTGGAGCTCGGGTGGCAGCGCTACAAGAACGCGCGCCCCGGTGTCGTGGTCGGGCAGTCGGGCGTCGAGGCGGTCTACGACTCGATGCTCAACCCGGGTTACAAGCCCGCGCGCCTTCGCGTCGACTCGATGGGACGGATCGCAGGCCCGCTCCAACGGAGCGACCTTCGCTCGCTGCCGAGGCTGCAGCTGACGATCGACGCGCGCATCCAGCGGGCCGCGGTAAAGGCGGTGCAAGACGGCATCGCACTCGCCCGGCAGAACGGCAGAACGCCGACGGGCGGCTCCGCCGTCGTCATGAATCCCTCGACGGGCGCGATCTATGCCCTCGTGAGCTCCCCGAGCTACGACCAGTTGCGCGCCGCACGCGATCCGGCCTACGCCGCCCAGCTCTACCAGGACCCATCCCACCCGCTCGTCAACCGTGCGATCGCCGGCGTCTATCCGACCGGCTCGACCTTCAAGCCGATCGTCGCCGAGGCGGCGCTCAGTGCCGGGATCATCACCCCGTCGACACCGCTCCTCTGTAGCGGCTCGTTCAACCTGGGCGGCTATATCTTCAAGAACGTCGAAGCGGGTGTGTACTCGACCATGACACTGCCGACCGCTCTTGCGGAGTCGTGCGACACGTGGTTCTACCGGCTCGGCGACCGGATCTACCACACGAATCCGGCAGCGCAGGGCGCGTTGATCCAGCAATGGGCGCACAAGCTCGGGCTCGGCCAGCCGACGGGCATCGACCTGATCGGCGAGAACGGCGGCCTCGTCCCGACGCCTGCGTGGTTCCGGAAGACGCAGCATCAGGCCTGGTACGAGGGACAGACGATCAACCTCGCGATCGGTCAAGGCATGCTCCAGGCGAGCCCGCTGCAAATGGCGGTCGCCTATTCGGCGCTCGCAAACGGCGGCACGATCGTGCGGCCGCACGTCGCCGGAGCGGTGGTCCGCGGATCGTCCGTGAAGCCACTCGTGTTCAAGCCGGTGCGGAAGCTCAAGCTGACCGGCCTCCAGGCGATCCGCGACGGCCTCTACCAGGCGGCGCACTCGCCCGCCGGAACGTCGGCGTCGCTCTTCGCGAACTTCCCGGTGGCGGTCGCCGGCAAGACGGGCACCGCGGAAGCCCCGCCGATCGGCGATCACTCCTGGTACGCCTCCTGGGCGCCGTTCGGACACCCGAAAGTCGTCGTCGTCGTGATGATCGAGCACGGCGGCTTCGGCGCCGAGGCAGCCGGCCCCGCTGCGAAGGAGATCTATTCGGCGTTCTTCCACGTGAAGGGGCCGTAGCCGCCGCCTGAGGCACTCGGTACGCTCGCACCAACGCGTGCGGATCGACGAGCAGATCCTGATCGGCGGCGGCATCTTGTTGCTCGCCGTCATCTCGGCCGTCGCCACGCGGCGGTTGCGCTTCCCGCTGCTGATCACGTTCCTCGGGCTCGGCATGGTGCTCGGCTCCGAAGGCCTCGGCGGCATCTATTTCGACAACGCGCAGCTCGCGCGCTCGATTGGAATCGTCGGCCTGATCGCCATCCTCTTCGAGGGCGGTCTCACGACCGAGTGGCGCGACGTGCGTCCCGTCATTGCGCCGGCAGCGCTGCTCGGAACGCTGGGTGTGGTGATCACGGCAGGCGTGACTGGCGCCGCGGCCTACCTGCTCTTCGAGCACTCGTGGTCGAAGGCGTTGCTCCTCGGAGCCGTCGTCGGCTCGACCGACGCCGCGGCGGTGTTCGCGACGCTCCGCTTCACCCGGCTGCGCAGACGCCTCGCGACGCTCCTGGCGGCGGAGTCCGGTGCGAACGACCCGATGGCGGTCGCGCTGACGCTGGGGTTGATCGCCTGGATCGAACGCCCGGCGTACGGTCTCGGCGACATTGTGATCTTGCTGGCGCGCCAGCTCGGCCTCGGGCTGGTCGTCGGCGTGGCGCTCGGATATGTCGCGAGCAAGCTGCTGCCGCGCATGCCGACCGATCTCACGCCGTTCGCTCCTGTCGCGTCGATCGGTATCGCCGCGGTCTCCTACGGCATCGCGGCCGGCGTGCACGGCAGCGGGTTTCTGGCGGTCTACATCGTCGCGCTCTGGCTCGGTAACACGCCCATGCCGCTGCAACGCACCATCGTGACCTTCCATGAGGGCCTCGCCTTCCTCGCGCAGGTCGTCCTATTCATCGTCCTCGGCCTGCTCGTCTTCCCGAGAGAGCTCGGCACGGTTGCGTGGTCCGCGCTCGCACTCACCGCGGTACTTGTGCTCGTTGCACGCCCGCTCGCGGTGATCGCCTCGGTCGCCCTCTTTCGCTACGGCCTGCGCGAGCAGCTCTTCCTCTCTTGGGCCGGCCTCCGCGGCGCGGTTCCCATCGTGCTCGCGACATTCGCTCTGTCGGCCAATGTCGCGGGGAGCGACACGATCTTCAACGCCGTGTTCTTCGTCGTTCTCGTCTCGACGATCGTGCAGGGCATGACTCTCGAGCCCTTCGCACGACGACTCGGGCTGACGACGGAGGAACGGCCGTTCTACGACCCGCCCGTCGAGGTCGTCGCGATCCGTGCGCTCGGCGGCGACATCCTCGAGCACGACGTAGCGGAGGGCGACCGCATCGTCGGGCTGACGGTGCGCGAGCTCGGCCTGCCGCGCTCGGCGACGGTGATGCTGATCGTCCGCGCAGACACGACCGGCATTCCCGCCAACGGATCGACGGTGCTCGACGTCGGAGACCGGCTGTACATCATGGTCCGTGGCGAGTCGCGCGAAGACCTGGAGGCCGTCGTCCGGGCTTGGTAGTTGCGGCACACGCAAGAGGCCCGCAGACGCTCCACAACGTCCCGGGCCACGGCGTCAGGGGGTTGGTCCTGACGCTCCCTCAGGGTACGAAAAGCCCTTCGTCCCTGCCGCTAGGCATTGCCTAGGCATGCCTTGAACTCTTCCTCGGCCGCTGGTAGACATGGCGCCTGTGAAGGCGCACCTGCTTCATCTGCTCATCGTGCTCTCGATCGCCACAACCGTGCCGTCGGCCACCTCAGCGCAGACGGGTGACAGTGGTCGTCTGACCGTGTTCGCGGCTGCGTCGCTCACGGATGTGTTTCCGAAGATCGACGCTCTCCCCCGCTACGGGTTCGCCGGCTCGGACCAGCTGTCTTTCCAGATCCAGCAAGGCGCCCCGGCGGACGTGTTCGCGGCCGCGAGCCCGAAGTATCCCGAGCTGCTCTACAAGCAGGGACTCGTCGAGAAACCTGTCCAGTTCGCGACCAACACGCTCGTCCTGATCGTGCCGACGTCGAACCCCGCGGGCATCCGCACGGTCGACGATCTGACGAAGCCGGGCGTCAAGCTGGTGGTCGGCGACCCTTCGGTGCCGGTCGGCTCCTACACCCGCACAGTCCTGGGCAACCTGGGCATCGCAGCGGCTGCGCTGAAGAACGTCGTCAGCCAGGAGACCGACGTTCGGGACGTGCTCGGGAAGGTGGGGCTCGGAGAAGCCGATGCCGGATTCGTCTACCTCACCGACGCCAAAGCGGTGAAGGGCAAGGTCAAGGTGATCGCGATCCGCGAGTCGGCACAGCCTCATGTCGTCTACGAGGCAGCCGTCGTCAAGGGCTCGCCCCGCGTCGGGGCGGCGTACCGGTTCCTCACTCGGCTGCTCCGCCCGACGGCACAGCGCGTGCTCGAGCGGGCCGGGTTCGGCCCCCGGCCGAAGCCGTAGAGCGAGCCGCGGGCGCCGCGATCGCGAGCACGCCAACGAGCGTGAGGGCGGCGAAGCCGAGCAACGCGACGCGCGCCGGCACGAAGCCGGCAACGATGCCGAGGCCGACGACGGGCACCGAGAGGCCGATGTACGCGGCGAGGAAGAAGCCCGCCAGAGCCTCGGCGCGGCTCTCGGGCGGTGCGAGCTCGACGACGGTCGACAGGGTCGCCTTGACGAGGAGTCCCGCGCCGGCGCCGGTGGTCGCGCCGCCGACGAGGAAGAGCGCGAGGCTCGGACGCGGCAGCCAGACCGCCGTCGTCACGAGCGCGAGCCCGAGCGGCAGCACGGTCACGCCTGCGAGCAGCAGCATGCGGGCCGGCCGCGCCCCGAGCAGCGACTGCAGGACGGCAGCACTCGCGAAGACCGCGAAGACCGTGGCGCCCGCGAGCGCTCGCGAGGTGTGGCCGAGTGTCTGCGCGAGGAACGTCGGCGCAAGCGACGTGAAGAGCCCGAACGCGGCGAAGGCGATCAGTCCGCCGGCCGCCGCGGCGAAGTAGCGTCCGCGCGCCGCCGCAGGAACCGATACGCGCTGCGGCCGGTAGCGCGGCAACTCGACCGGCGGCCGCTTCGTCTCCGGGACGAGCACGAGACCGCCCACGGCCAGGACGAGCAGCGCGGCGAAGACGAGGTACGGAACGGTCAGCGGATCGGCGACCCACTGCGCAAGGATCCCGGCGACGAGCGGACCGACGCCGATCCCGCCCAGGTTCGCAGCGGTCGCGACAACCTCGGCGCGGCGGCCCGACGCGTCGGGCCGGCCATGCGCGTGCAGCTCGGCGAGGTACGCGGTCGCGGTCGCCGTGACCACGCCGATCGAGAGACCGTTGACGACGCGGGCGACGAGCAAGCCGGCGGTCGACCTCCAGACGAGGAAGGAGGCGGCAGCGACGAGGGTCAGGAGCATGGCCGCAAGCAGGGTGCGCCGGCGGCCGAGCCAGTCGGAGAGGTGGCCCGCGAGGAACAGGCTCGCCGTCACCCCGAGCGCGTAGGCGGCGAAGATGACGGTGATCATCGTCGTCGAGAACCCGTCGCGGCGCTGGTAGAGCGCGTACAGCGGCGTCGGGACGGCCGAGAATGCCATCGCGACGGCGAAGGCGTACGCCGTCACCCAGAAGCCGAGGCCGTGTCGCTGCGAGCGCGTGCGCGGCATGCTCCGGGCCGCGAGCGGAATGGACGGTGTGCTCATACGTCCACCGTGCCTGCGGACGGCTATCGTGCGCAACGCATTCCGAAGCTAACGGTTATCGTGTATCGCGATAACCATGGAACTGCGCCAACTGGAGACGTTCATCGCAGTCGCCGAGGAAGGCAGCTTCACCCGCGCAGCACGACGGCTGAACGTCGTCCAGTCCGCGGTGTCGGCCGCGGTGCGCACACTGGAGCGCGAGCTCGACAGCCGGCTGTTCGAGCGCACCACGCACCGGGTCGACCTGACGGACGCGGGCGCCGCCCTCCTGCCCGAGGCTCGGCGGACGCTCGCTGCTGCCGCCGCGGCACGCGAGGCGGTCGACGCCGTGCGTGGCGGCCTGCGCGGCACCGTCACGCTCGGGACGATGCAGGCGCAAGCAATGCGCGCATTGACGGTTGCGGAGCTGATCGCGGCGTTCCGGGTGGAGCACCCCGAGGTCGAGGTCCGGCTCCGGCAGGCCGGCTCGCTCGAGATGGCGGCGGCCGTGCGCGACGGCGGCCTCGACCTCGCCCTGGTCGGCATCGGCCGCCGAGCTCCGGCCGGTGTCACCCTCGTCCGGCTCGCGCGGGAGCCGATGCAGCTCGTCTGCAGCACCGCGCACCCTCTCGCGCGCCGGAGCTCGGTGGAGCTCGACGCGCTCGTCGACGAGCCGTTCGCCGAGCTGCCGCAGAGCTGGGGCACGAGGGTCGCGATCGACGGCGCGTTCGCCGCTGCCGGGCTCCGCCGCAACGTCGCCTACGAGGTCAACGACACCGCGAGCATCTTCGACTTCGTCCGCCACGGCCTCGCCGTCGCGATCATGGCGCCCTCATTCACCGAGGACGCGACGGGGCTCGCCTTCACGCCGATCCGCCGCCACGCCCCCGTCTTCGAGACGTCGCTCGCAGCTCCGGCCAACCGCCGGCCGAGCGCCGCGGCGAACGCACTTCGCGAGACGATCGAGCAGCGCGCAAGGAACTAGGCAGATCGTCGACAGAGCTCGAGCTGACTCGAACGGACCCAGGGCAGCCAAGCGGTCCTGTCGTCGACTATCGATCCCCAGGGAGTTAGGCTACGGCGCGTGGGTCGGCATGTGCATTCCGCGAGCAACAACCTCGACTGGACCATCCGCCGCCTTTGGCTACTCGACGGCCTGAGGCCGGTTGGCCTCCGCGAACTTGATGCGAGGGCGCGTCAGCCCTTGCTGTTTACGGCTTGGACGTTCCTCTTTTCGCCATTGTTCTCTGTCATTGCGGCGATTCCGACGATGATCGTCATCCTGCCGCTTCGCTTTGCCGGTCTCGCTTCATGGGAAGTTCGCGCCCAAGCACGCCCGTGGGGGCGGCGCGGGCCGCCCGAGATCGTGCGGTGGCGCGTCAAGGGATGGCACGAGAGTGCGCAGGCAGTGGAGGACGTCGCGGCTGCGCTCGAACGCGGCGAGAGGCAGCCGCAGATCGCGGGCGCCGTCCGAGTCGACTGACAGCGACAGGTCGGCGACGCACGACGGCCCGGGCGGACAGGCGTGCCGTCAGACCAGCTGATCTGGCCGTGGACACTTTCCCCAGCCTTCGCCCGTCAGCGTCCAGGCAACAAAAAAGCCCCGTTTCCAGGGCTTTTCTAGAGCGGATGATGGGACTCGAACCCACGACCTTCTCCATGGCAAGGAGACGCTCTAGCCAACTGAGCTACATCCGCAAGCGGGGCGCAGTATAGCCGCGGCCCAGGGGCGCTAGGGCGCGTCCAGGGCCTCGTTGACCAGCTGATCGGCCAGCTTGTTGTGCTCACGCCGCACGGCGGTGTAGTCGACGCTGCCGATCCGGCGGGCCAGCCGTCCCGCCTCGAGGGAGAGATCGCGGAGCGCCTCGTTCTTCACGCGGTACTCGCCCGTCATCTGCTTGACCATCAGCTCCGAATCCGAGACCACCTCGACCTCGTCGACGCCCAACTCGAGCGCCTTCTCGAGGCCCGCGATGAGCGCGCTGTACTCGGCGACGTTGTTCGTCGCGACGCCGATCTTCTGGCCGTGCGCCGCCAACACCGTCCCGTCGTCCGCCTCGAGCACGTAGCCGTACGCGGCCGGCCCCGGATTGCCGCGGGCGCCGCCGTCGGTGGAGAGGCGCGCCTTCACGACTCGAGCTCCACCAGCGGATAGAGCTCGAACGCGACCTCTTCGTACGGATGCGCGGCCCGCAAGGCCGCGACGACCTCCTGCGCGCGATCCGCAGGTACCACCGTCTCGACCCGGAGCTCCGACACGCGCTCCTCGGTACCGATGCGGCCGATCGAGGGATCGGCGCCCTCGCCCGCGAGAAACGTCCCCGTTCCGGCGGTGTACCAGGAGCAGCGCTCGTAGTCGCCGATGCGCCCCGCTCCCGCCGCGAAGACCGCCTCGCGCGTCGTCTCGAGCGCCTCACGCGGCACGAACCAGACGAGCTTGTGCCGGCGCGAGTCGCTCACGCCCGCACCATTGCACAGTCGTTACCCCACCCGGCGCGGAACTGCGTCGAAGACGCGAACTGTGGCGCTCACATCGCCGCCTTCTCGATGAAGGCGATGTTGGGGTAGACGTGAACGGCGGCTGCGTGCGTCGAGGACTCGTGCTGCA
>JAOPYX010000325.1 GCA_025964535.1 Actinomycetes bacterium
GCTCGCGGTGAGGAAATCGCCGACGGTCGGCGCCGAGTCGCCGATGCTGAGGTTCACGCTGGGGTAGACGACGTTCACCGGCGGGCCCGTGAACGACGACGGTGGCTGGTTCGATGGTGCGGTAACGGCCTGCCAATCGGGCTGGGAAGCGCCGGCGGTATTGGGGATGGGCGTCACAGCCCCGCTCGCCTGCGCGACCATGTAGGACAAACCTCCACCCGAGGGGACGAAGGCGATCTTCGAGCCGTCGGGCGAGAACGCCGGCTCGGTGCCCACGACATTGAGATCCGTCGGCGTGGGAATGCTGCTCCCGGAAGATCCCGCCGCGAAGAGCTCGTGCGTCGACCCCGCTGAGTAGACGATCGTCAAGCCCGACGGCGACCACGTCGGGCTCACCTCGTCGCCGGCGGCGTTCGTGACCTGGTGGAGCACGCCGGTCGAGACGTTCACCGTCCAGATGTCGAATCCGGAGCCCGAATCCCGCGCGAACGCAATCTTCGTTCCGTCAGGCGAGTAGGCGGGATTGGCGTCGGTGGCCGTCGAGCTCGTAAGCGGTAGCTCTCCGCCGTTGCCGTTCGCCTGAATCGTGTAGATGTGACCGCCCCGGACGAATGCCACGCGATCGCCTTGGAACGAGAACGTGGGCTGTGACGAACCGCTGGCGGTGCCGAGGGATAGCGGCGACGTCCCGTTGGCATTGGCGACCCAGATGGAGGACGCCGAGACGTAGGCGATCTTGCTCTCGTCCGACGACCACGACGGATCCGAGGCTCCGGCCAGCAGCGTTGCCCGGCTCGACCCGTCAGGGTTGATCGTGCAAATGTCGGTGGCGCACGTGAAGGCGATCTTCCCGTTGTCGCCAGAGAACACGCCACCGTGCGCGGGCGTCAGCGTCACGAGCCCGACCGCGATCACGGCGAGCCCAAGCAGACCTCGTGGGAGCGGACGGCGCACCGGGACGTTGTATCGGTTGTAACGCATAGCCGCTAGCCCCCTTCCGGGGTCATCGACGCTCCAACAGATACCAACCGAGTCGGGCGGCGTAGGACTCCCTGCCGTGCGGCGCGAGCTCGAGCGCGGCCTCCCGGGCCGCGCCTTCACAGCCCGCGAGGTCGAGGTACCCACCGAGCTCGCGCTGCTCGTCGTCGTAGCGCTCCCTGAGCAATGCGAGCCCGTTCGCTTCGAACAACTGGCGGAGGTCGATCTCGGGCAGGAGCCGGGTATGTGATGGGTCACGAGCGTGCTCGAAGCGGTCGAGGGCGATCGACTCGAGCGGATCCATCGCCCCGAGCTGGTCGACGACGAGCACGCGCCCGCCGGGCCTGGTCACGCGCGTGAGCTCCGCGAGCACGAGCTCCGGGCGCGGAACGTGGTGCAGCGTGCGCATCGTCGCGGCGAGGTCGAACGACGAATCGGGGAAGGGCAGCGCAGCTGCGTCGCCTTCGACGAGCTCGACGTTCCCGAACGCGGCCGCACGCTCTCGCGCCAGCTCGAGCAGCTCGGGGACGCGGTCGACGCCGACGACCTCGCGCACGAGCGGCGCAAGGGCGAGCGCGAGCGCTCCCGCGCCGGTGCCCACGTCGAGCGCCCGCTCGTCTCCCCGGGGTAGGACGAAGTCGCGCACCCGTTCGGCGAGCGCTGCAGCCGCGGCGTCTTGCCTCGCTGCGACCCGGCCTGCCGTGCGGGCGAACCGATCAGCCATCGACGACCATGCGCCGCGCGCGCTGCGAGGAGCTGTTGATCCCGCACACGAGCTCGTAGTTGATCGTGCCCGCCACGCGCGCGTGCTCCTCGGCGAGCATGCCTCGCCCGAGCAGCACGACGGGTGTTCCCACAGGAAGGTCGCGGTCGAGCTCCACGGCGAACGCGTCCATGGACACTGTCCCCACGACACGGCGCGGCTCACCGGCGACACGAACCGTAGTGCCCGTCAGGTCGCGCCGGAACCCGTCGGCGTACCCGACCGGCACGATCCCGATCCACGTCTCGCGCTCGGCGACGAAGCGCCGGCCGTATCCCGTGCTCTCACCGGCACGGAGCAGTCGAGTCTGTGCGAGGTGGCTCGTCCAGCTGAGCACCGGCTCCAGCCCGTCCTCGGCCGGATCGGTTCCGAAAGGCGAGAGGCCGTAGAGCGCGACGCCGCAACGGGCGGCGTCGAAGCGCGCGCTCGGATACCGCAGCGCTGCCGCGCTGTTGGCGACATGACGGGTCAGATGGGAGTACGGCAACGTCGCCGAGCGAAAGCGCTCGATCTGCCACTCGGCGTACGCAGCGTCGGTGTCGGCGGTGGCGAGATGGCTCATCAGACCCACCACGTCGATCGGCGGCTCCGGCAACTCCGAAAGACCCCAACGCCCCATACCGGTGTCGAGCTTGAGATGGACGCGCACACCACCGGGGATGTCCTCCGGCGAGACGACGAGCTCGAGCCGCGCGTCGCGCGCCAGCCCGACCTCGAGATTCCCCGCCGGGCCCAGCACGAGGATGCGGGCCATCGCGAACTCGCGCCGCAACGCGAGCGCCTCCGGCACCGTGGCGACGCAGAGCACCGTCGCGCCGGCGCCGAGCGCGGCGCCGGCGATGTCGGACGCGCCGTGACCGTATGCGTCGGCCTTGACGACCGCCCAGAGCTCGGAACCTTCGAGGGCGCGCAGCAGCGTGCGCACGTTGTGCCGCACCGCGGCGAGATCGATGGTCAGCTCCGATCGGTGCATCAGGCGAGCACGCGCGGCAGCGCATCGATCAGGTCGCTTGCAATGAGCCCGGCCCGCTGCGTCGCCTCGACCGACGCGAGTTGCTGCGCCGCTGCTGCGGCGGCGGCGGCGACCTGCGCCTCCACCCCCTTCGCGAGGAACGCGCCGACGATCCCGGTGAGCACGTCACCGGTCCCCGCAGTGGCAAGCGACGGCAAGCCGAGCGCCGACACGAGCAGTCCGCGTCCAGGCGCCGCGACGAGCGTGTCCGGGCCTTTGAGCAGCACGACACACCCGAACCGCTCCGCCGCTTCGTACACGGAGGCGAGACGATGCGCAGCGATGTCCTTCGACTCGCGACCGAGCAGACGTGCGAGCTCGCCTTCGTGCGGCGTCAGCACGCGCGCCGCCGGCCAGTCGCCCGGCTCGAGCTCGTGGAGCGCGTCCGCGTCGACGACGGCGGGCACCGTGGCCTCGGCGAGGACCCGGCGCACGAGCTCCTTCGGCCCACTGCCGCGGCCGAGCCCCGGACCGATCGCAATCGAGCCGGCTTTCTCTGCGAGCTCGAGCACGACGTCGACCGCGTCTTCCGAGACGATGCCGTCCACCTCCGGCAGCGGCCGCTTGACCGCTTCCAGCAGGCGCTGCTCGAGCACGGGCAGCGCCGAACCGGGCGCCGCGACGGTCACGTACCCGGCGTCGGCCCGCATGGCCGCGAGCGCCGAGAGCTGCGGCGCCCCGGTCAACCCGCGCGAGCCACCCACGACGAGCACGTGGCCCGCGGTGTACTTGTTGTCGCCCTCCTTCCGCCGAGGCACGACGCCAAGGAGCTCGGCGCCGACAAGGCGATGCCGGGTGTCGACGTGCGCGAGCCCGATGTCCGCGACGAGCACGACGCCGGCGTGAAACCGACCGGGGGCGACGACCACGCCGACTTTTCGGCCGTGGAACGTCACCGTCGCATCGGCTCGGACCGCAGCGCCTGCGACCTCGCCGGTCGACGCATCGACTCCCGAGGGAAGGTCGACCGCGACGACGTGAGCGCGCGAGTTGTTGATCCGCTCGATCAGCGCAGCGGCTTCCGGGCGCGGCTCGCCCGAGAATCCGGTGCCGAACAGCGCGTCGACGATCACGTCCGGGTCTCCGAGCTCGGTGTCGCCGGATGTCGCGTCGACGATGCGAACCTCTCGCCCGGCGGCCGCGAGATGTCGCGCGGCGATGCGCCCGTCGCCGCCGTTCGAGCCGCCGCCGCAGACCACCGTCCACCGCTGCGCGGCCGCGAACAGCTCGAGGGCGGCGCGCGCCGTCTGCACGCCTGCCCGCTCCATCAGCTCCGGCGCGGTCTCGGGGAAGCCCGGATACTGCGCCTCCGCTGCGCGCATCTCGTCCGCGGTGTACAGCGGCTGGAGCTCAGCCATCGGTGACAACGGCAACCGCTTGCGCAAGCTCACGCGAGTGCGTCATCGACAGGTCGATCTCCCCCGCGCCGGCGCGTTCCGCCCACGCGGCCACCCGACCCGACAGACGGACAGAGGGCTTCGGCCGGCCGACGATCTCGATGTCCTTCCACGCGAATGCGCGTGCGACGCCGAAGCCGAGCGCCTTGCCGACGGCCTCCTTGCCGGCGAAGCGTCCCGC